>QHNQ01000013.1 GCA_003218135.1 Verrucomicrobiota bacterium | reverse complement strand
CTTTTGCTTAGATTTGAGAGCATGCGAGCGTCACTTCTAGTCCGTGCGGTCGCTGATCTTGTGTCTCGTTAGGCGATGAGCGCACACGTCACGACTCTGATGATTTCGTTCGTCACGGTCGTATTCACCTCCTGCGCTTCCTATGCGGCGCCGGAGGTCAGCGGACCATATGCTGCTCGCCTTACTCGCGAGGACATCCAGCAGATCGCTGCGCTCCCATTTACCGGCAGCGGTCTTCACAGAGGTGTGCACAGCATCTATGCCAACAAGCCAGATGAAGTCGGCGCACAGAGTGCGCAGCCACAATGGCCGAGAGATACTATAGTTTCGTTTACAGCGCGCAAGAAGGATGGTCACTGGGTCATAGTGCCAGGTTCTGTTGAGACGATGCAGCTGATCCCCACTGACTGAGATGCTACCCAAATCGCCTAACCAATCGCTGCAGCCAACCGCTCTTTGGCGTTGCGCGCCGATGTCGATCTTGATTAGTGTATTCTCAACTGTAGCGCAGCCTCGCTTCCAGAGCGGTGGCTGATCTCATTCTCGTTAGATGACTCCCGTGGGCGCTGAGCCAATCGCAAAGCGAAACATCTTCGTGAACGCTCACTTTCGCATCGAGCCGTGTGCGAGTTGTCCGATCCCTGGTTACTTGATCGTCAGTCCGCGCGTGCCGGTCTCTTCGCTTGCCGAGCTCTCTCCTGACGCCCAATCTGCACTAGGCGCGACACTCGTGGCGGCCACTCGGGCGATTGAAGCTGTCGTTCACCCGCAACGTGTTTACTGCGCGCTTTTCGCAGAAGAGACGCGCTCGGTCCACTTTCACCTGTTTCCTCGATCCGAATGGTTGCTGTTCTCGTATTCCCGTGCTCACCCGGAAGATACCGAGATATCTGGCCCGCGGCTCATGGACTGGGCACGCCGAACGTTTCGGAAGCCAATTACCGGTATGCACAGCGATGAGACTTTTGAAAAGATTCGAACCCGGCTCACGTCGAGCATGATCGCGGGATAGATTTGCGGCGGGCGCGAAGCGCCGCTACAGAACGAGCATGAAAATTTCGCGCTTGTTACTCGCGATCGTTTTCGCCGCCGCGGCGTCGCTCCTTGCAACTGATGAATTGACGGAGCGTTTGCAACCCGCGCTTGAGGCGATCACGCCGGACGGTCTCCTTGCGCACATCAAAGTTCTTGCGTCGGACGAATTCGAAGGGCGCGCACCGGGGACAAAAGGCGAAGAGCTCTCGGTGAAATACATTAACGATCAATTCAAAAAGATCGGGTTAAAACCGGGAAACCCTGACGGGACATACACGCAGGAAGTTCCTCTCGCCGGCATCAGAGGCGAACCGAAGATGTCGTTCGCCATTGGAGACAAAATAACCGAGCTGAAATACCCCGACGACTTCGTTGCCTCGTCGGCGCGTCTTCGACCCGAGATCAGCGTCGACAATTCGGACGTCGTTTTTGTCGGCTATGGGATCGTCGCGCCGGAGTATGGATGGGACGATTACAAAAATGTCGATGTGCGCGGCAAGACGTTGCTGATGCTGATCGGCGATCCGCCGGTCCCGGACCCCAAGGATCCATCAAAACTCGACGAAAAAATGTTTAAGGGAAAAGCGATGACCTACTATGGCCGCTGGACCTACAAATACGAAATCGCAGCGCAAAAACGCGCTGCCGCAGCAATCATCATTCACGAAACCGAACCAGCGGCTTATCCGTGGCAGGTGGTGAGATCGAGCTGGGGCAAGGAAAACTTCGAGCTCGATAATCCGAACAAGAACATGGACACGGTGGAAGCCCGGTCGTGGATCACACTCGACACCGCGAAGAAATTACTGGCCGATTGCGGTCAGAACTTCGACGCGCTGAAGAAATCGGCGCTCACAAAAGAGTTCCGCCCCGTGTCGCTGAAGGCCACTGCATACATCGAGATCAAACAGCAGATTCGCTCGTTCAAATCGCACAATGTCATCGGCAAACTCGAAGGCGGCGATCCAAAATTAAACGGTGAATACATTATCTACACCGCGCACTGGGACCATCTCGGGCGGCATCCCGAATTACAAGGCGATCAGATTTTTAATGGTGCGATCGATAACGCATCGGGTGTGGCATCAGTGATCGAGCTCGGCGGCGCGTTTACAAAATTGAATCCGCCGCCCAAGCGCTCGGTGTTATTTATGGCAACGACAGCGGAGGAAGCGGGATTGCTCGGCGCAAAATACTACACACAACATCCGCTCTATCCGGTGGAGAAAACGCTCGCGGACATCAACATCGACGGCGTAAATCCGTGGGGTAAATCGCGCGACGTCGAAGATCTCACCGATGGCAATTCAACCCTGGACGATTTGCTAGGCCAGGCTGCGGGGCGACAGGGGCGCGTGCTGAAGCCGAACAGCGAACCGGAGAAAGGCGGCTTCTACCGCGTCGATAGTTTCGAATTTGCCAAGGCCGGCGTGCCCGCGCTGCACGCAGCTCGCGGCGTTGAGATCATCGGCAAACCGCCGGAGTACGGCAAACAGAAGCGCGACGAATACACCGCGAAACATTACCACCAGCCGTCCGACCAAGTTGATCCCGCCTGGGACCTCTCGGGAGCCGTGCAGGATGTTCAACTTCTGTTCGAAGTCGGTTACCAAGTCGCGAACGGCGACAAATTTCCGGAATGGAAAGCGGGCAGAGAATTCCGCGTAAAAGGCTCCGCCTCACGCGGTCATTGAGAAGCAATCAAAGAACGTTCTACGTTTACGTGCTTCACTCGAAGCCAACTCCGAAAGCATTCGCGAGCAGGCTGGCCCGATTACGGAATAAGTTCAGTGAGTTTGCAACGACACCCTGCCGTGGCTTATCTCGTTCTCGTTAGACACTCCGCGTGGTCTGCTGCTAAATTGATGGGCGGGAATGAATATGCGAACCATCACAGTGAACAGGTTTGCATGGACAATGGTATTTATATGCCTGGGCCTCGCGCAGACGGTTTTGGCTGATGACGCGTTGACCGCGCGCAACAAAGCCCTCGTCCGCGACTTCTACACAACTGTGCTCATTAACCGGCAGGTCGACGCGGCGCCGCAATTTTCTGCGCGCCGACTATATCCAGCACAACCCAAATGTGCCGACTGGATTAAAGGGGTTCATGGATACATTTCGCGAGCGATTCGCCCAAAAACTTCCGCCAGACTACAAGCGCGAGTTGCTAAATGTCGTTGGCGACAACGACATGGTTGTGGTCTATGTGCGGCACACATGGACGAGTCATGACGGGCAGCACAAGCAAGCGCTCGGATTTGATATGTTTCGAGTGCAGGACGGCAAGATTGCCGAGCACTGGGATGCAGATGCCTGATCTGCCACTCGAAATCTGTATTAGCATTACGAATAGACCTAATCAGGCGACGCCCTGCAGCAATTCGCCGAGGAAACGCAGTTGCAATACCGCGCGTTAAATGGTTGAATCGCGACTTGTGAACTCTGAAAATCTGAATGGGCTCTCTTAAAAAAAGACGGAAGGCAAAAATTGCCAAGCACAAACGCCGCAAACGGATGAGGGCGCATCGCCACAAGAAGCGGCTGAGATATAAGGTGTAATGCCATGGCAAGCTGCAGGCTTGCGGAGAACATCCAGCGCCCAACTCCGAACGCCCAACGCCCGATGCGGGTCATCCCGAACGAAGTGAGGGACCTCGCCCACGAAGTTTAGGTCACGCGGGGTAAGCAGCGTAGTCATTCGACCTGTTAGAGGTCCCTCGCTACGCTCGGGATGACATTGCGGACGGAGTGAGCGAAAGGTAAAGTCAGTCATGAGGGAGCGCATAAAGCGCGGAGTTGCCGTCTGCCGGGGATTTGTTCTCGCGCTTATTTTTCTCGCGCTGGCAAATGCACTTGCCGAGCCAACGACGAGAAGTTCGTCGGCAAAAATTCCTCGTTCGCGCCAGGCGAAACAAAGTGGGCGCCAGGATGATTCGCTCAATTCAAAACCGGCTGCAGACCTCGTTTTGCGTGCAGGCGGCGACCGCAAGGCTGGCGCGCTCGCGCATTTTGTCGAAGGAATGGCGTTCGAAGAAAATGGCGAACTGGACCGCGCGTTGGATGTGTATCGGAAGGTGCTCAATGTCGATCCCGGCCAGGCGCAACTCGCCTCGCGTGTGGCGGGTTTGCTAATACAGGACGACGATTTTCCACAGGCAATTGACGTGCTGAAAGACGCAATCAAAGCAAACCCGACTGATGCCGGGCCGTATCAGCAACTCGCTTACATCTACGCGAAGTACCTGAAGAAAACGGACCAAGCCATCGATTATGCCAATCGCGCCATCGCCCTGAATCCGGGAGACGCAGACGCGTACCAGCGCCTGGTCGAAATTGAAGTTGCAGCCGGCCAGGAGAAGAAGGCACTCGAAGTTCTCGAGCGCGCCACAAAAGTTCGCAGTAACGATCCCACTTTCTGGATGCAAGTTGGGAAGCTTTATGTGGCGATTCTTTTCAAGTCTGATTCGCAGCCGAAACCGGACGAACTAAAAAAGGTCAACGATATATTCAAACGAGCAGTCGAACACGCCGGAGACGATCCAACGATTCTCAAGGAAGTGGCCGACTATTATGCTGCGTCCCAGCAATTGAAGGAAGCGATACCGCTGTATTTGCGCGTTCTGGAACTGCAGCCGGAGGATGCAAATGCGCGCGAGAAACTGGCGACTGGTTTTATCCTTACAAACCAGCGCGACAAAGCCATCGAGATGCTCGAGCAGATCATCAAGGAGCATCCGGACAAATATCAACCCTACGATTTACTGGCACAGGTACTGGATGATGAAGCGCGATCCCTGCAGCGGGCAAACCGCATCGAGGAAGCAAAAGCGAAGTTTGCAAAAGTCGCCGCGAATTATGAGCAAAGTCTGTTGATCAATCCAAATCATCCCGGCACCTATCTGCATTTGGCGGAGTTGCTTCTTGGACCTTTGAAAAATGCAGCCCGCGGCGTGCAATTATTGGCAGAAGCCCGGCGCCGATTTCCCGGCGCGCCGGAGATTGTTTACTATCTGGCGATTGCTCAGCGCGAGGCCAAGCAGAGCCAGCAAGCCGTGGCGACTTTTGAAGAGGCGTTGCACGAAGCGCAACTTGACGAGGACAACGACGTAATAAATGCCAAGTTTTATTTCAACTACGGAGCGGCGGCCGAGCAAGCTGGCTTGTACGAAAAAGCGGCTGAGTTGCTCCGCAAGTCAATCGCGCTCGATCCGGCCAATTCGGCAGAGGCTTGCAATTATCTCGGTTACATGTGGGCAGACCACAACATGAACCTTGATGAAGCTGAAACCATGATTAAGCGCGCGATGGAGAAAGAACCCAACAACGCCTCGTATCTGGACAGCCTCGGTTGGGTTGAATTTCGCAAGGGCAAATTTGATCAAGCGCTCGGCAATCTGCTTCGTGCTGCAAAAGGGACGGAACACGACGATCCGGTGATCTTCGAACATATCGGCGACACTTATTTGAAATTGAATCGTGTTCCGGAGGCATTGGAATCATGGCAGAAGGCGCTGGCACTGGATCCGAAAAACAAAAATCTTGCGGAGAAAATCGAAGGAACCAAGAAGACAATTGGCAAAGATTTGCCTGTAAAAACAAATCCGACGTAGTGAGCGCGACCAACGCCGAACATCAAGCAGCGAAGCGGCCTCTGCGCCGCTGCACGGCAGATATCCAACGTCAACGCCCAACGCCCAAGGAGGCGATGCCACCGTCGTTGGAGATTGAAGGGCTGGACGTTGAGAGTTGAGAGTTTGTCTATCTAACATGAAGGAATATCCCACGCCATGGCAGCGTAAGACCATGTGGGCGGCACTTACTGCCTGCTTCGTGGTTCTTCTCATCGTCGTTGTCGGCGCAGCGATCTGGACAGCAGCCAACATCATTAGCTTCCTCCAACCGATCCTGATCCCCGTAGCCATCGCCCTGATTCTTACTTATCTGCTCGACCCGCTGGTGACGAGAATGTCTCGCGGGACGCTCAGCCGCACGAAAGCCGTGGCTCTTGTTTTCGCCATTGCCTTTTTTTCGTTGGGAGGATTGGCCGCCTGGCTTGTCCCCACGATCTCGATCCAGAGCGCGAACTTTGCGAGGCAAGTTCCCGCGTACACAGAAAGAGCGCGGGACTACACCGTCGATCTTATCTATCGATTCGACCACACATTCGGATTGCTCAGCGGAGGGCATCGAAAATCTGCATCGACCAGCCTGACGAACTGGCTCATCGGCCCCGCTGCATCGCCTTCTGCTCGCGAACAAACGCCGACTCCAGCTGCCTCGCCGCAAGCCGCCACACCGCCGACTGAAGTAATTGCTCCCAGTTCGCCAAAGCTGACCACGGCGGAGCGCCAGCGCATTCAGGCTTACGTGGAGAAACAAATGCCGAAATTGGAGCAAGCGCTCCCGATTGTACTGGAAAAATTCTGGGACATTTTGAAGAGGAGCATCGGCGGATTCCTTGGCGTCACAGGTTTTCTGCTCAGTCTGATCCTGGTGCCGATCTATTTGTTTTTCCTGCTAAACGAAAAGCCGCGCATCGAACAACACTGGAAAGAATACCTGCCGCTGCGTGCGTCGCCCTTGAGAGATGAAGTCGCGGATGTGCTGTCGGAAATCAATGGCTACATCACCGCGTACTTTCGCGGCCAACTTTTGGTGTGCCTGGTGGATGGCATCCTCATAGGAACGGCGCTGACTATTTTCGGCCTGAATTTTGCGCCAGTGATTGGTGCGCTCGTTGTCATTCTCACGATGATTCCGTACATCGGCATCATCATTTGCTGGGTGCCAGCCGTCCTGATCGCCGCATTTCAATGGGGCGATTGGACGCACCCCATCATTGTGACGCTGATTTTCATCGTCATACAAAATCTCGAAGGCATATTTTACGCTCCGCGAATTGTTGGAAATTATGTCGGGTTGCATCCGATGACGGTGATCGTCTCGATCTTCGTCTGGGGTCTGATAATTGGCGGAGTAATAGGTCCGCTGCTTGCCGTGCCGCTTACCGCAACGATTAAGGTCCTCCTCGCACGCTACGTTTGGAAGCGGCGTTTGAGGGAACGCCCTGTCGAATTGGCTGAGGTAGCCCCGGCAGTTCCGGAACTTGAAATAGCGACTCATTCTTAGCGTAGCGGGGCGAAACGTTCGCGCAGGGATAAGCGAACCGCACCGAAAGAGGAGACGAAATGGCGGAACGAACCAAATGCGGCGGGCACGGGAGAACTCGCCAGCTATTTTTCGCGCTGGGGTCTTTTTTCCAACGACAAGTCCGGGTCGCTCGCCTCGCCGTTATAGTTGCGGTATCAGCAATCGCTTTTTTGCTGGGTATTGTTTTGTTCAGTTACGGCTCAAGATTGTATGAGGACTGGCGCGAAACCCGTTTGCTAAACCGAGCCACTGCGCTGCTACAGGAAGGCAAACTAAGCAAAGCGGCCCAGACGGCGCGAGAGCTGGTGGCACGACATCCTGATTTTGTGCCGGCGCTTTACGTCTTAGCAGAGGCAGCAGAGAAGCAAAATCGGGAGGAGGCTGTGTCGTGGCGCCAACAGATAGCGCGGCTGCTTCCAACGGACCTGGACAGCCAGCTCAATCTCGCTTCCGCGGCATTGCGTTTTGGAAAACTCGATCTGGCGCGCCAGGCGCTCGACCGGGTCCCTGCGAACGATCGGGACAGCGCAGCTTATCATGTCGTTGCAGGCTGGCTCGCGCGTGCGGAGGGCAATTTTGCCGGGCAAGAGGAACAATTCGCGGCCGCCGTAAAGAAGGAACCCAGTAACGATCTTTATCAGTTCAATCTCGCAGCCCTGCAAATTCGTTCCAAGGACTCGGAGAAAAGTGCGAGAGCGCGCGATACTCTCCAGCGACTAAGCAGGATGGCCCCGTACCGGACCGGTGCGTTGCGGGCGTTGCTGAACGATGCAGTGGCACGCAATGAGCGCGCCGCAGCAGACAGTTTTGCGCAACAACTTCAAATGTCCCCTGAGATCACATTCGGCGATTATCTGCTGTGTCTGAACTTTTATCGGAAGCTCGACGAGAAAAAATTTCGCCTGGTACTCGAGAGAGTGAAACCATTTGCAGCCCGCGATCCGGCCAATCTCGCGGCGCTCATGGATTGGATGAATCAAAATGGACTCGCAGGAGACGTCGTTAAGTGGATTGACAAGTTGCCGGCAGCAGAGCTGAATTCGACGCCGACAGCCGTAGCAGTCGCTGATGCGTATGCGACAACAAAAAATTGGTCGCGGCTGAAACGTTGGACACGGACGGGGACATGGGGCGATTCCGAATATCTGCGTCTTGCATATCAGGCGATTGCCACACGACAATCACGGCCTCGCACCGGAAATGCCAGCGACGAGTTCGAAACGCTCTGGCGCTCTGCAGAACAATCCGCAAATGAGCAGCCCGAACACGAACTCGCGCTGGCCCGTCTTGCTTCAAAATGGGATCTCGAGAAGGAATCTGAAGAACTCTGGTGGCGCGTGGCAAAAAGCGCTTCATCCCGACGCGAAGCCCTGGAGTGGCTTCGGCGCCTGTATCGCGCGGAGAATGAAACAGCCAAACTTTACGATGTTCTCCAGCGTATTCATGATAGTTCTCCGACCGAGGCGCCGATCACAGCCGATCTCGCCAGGCTCGGCTTAAACATTGGACAAAATACAGAACAATCACATCAGCTTGCCAAAGAAGCGTACGATCGCGACCCGAACGAGGTTAATTGCGCCGTGACTTATGCGTTTTCGCTCTCCCGGCTTGGAAAGAATGCCGAGGGTGTTGCCATCATGCAAAGTTTGCCGCCTGAGCAGTTGCATGACCCGCATGCAGCCGTTTACGTCGCGCTGTTACTTGCGGAGGCGGGACAGGCCGAAGCAGCGAGCGATTACATCGCGGCCACTGATGACGCAGAGATTTATCCGGAGGAAGAAAAGCTCCTCGACGAAGCAAAGGCCAGGCTCGCGACTGCATTCGCCGATCCGTCGGCAGCCATATCCGCGCTTCCCGCTGAACAGAGCCCGACGCCGACGGCGTTGCCACGCTGATTCGTCACAAAAAGTTACATCGTTACAAGGTTTGAATAACTCGCCTTGGAATAGCGCTGTAGCGTCCGCTATCCTCAGCGGAGCTACCTTTGTAACGTTGTAACTCTTCTATTGCTTCAACGCAGCCTCGGTCGGCTCCTTCTCGTCTTTGGCAATTGCCCTCGTCCATTGCGCAATATCTTCGGAATCCATATGCACACGTTTTTCCAGCCGCGCGTCATGAAATCCCCACTTTCGCACGTCCACCAAATACTGTTTGCGTGATAGCAACGTTCCGCGACAAACATGCTCCTGCCCCGGAGATTCTTTTCGCAGTCGGTCGATTAGCCCATCTATGACTGACCTCGGAATTCGTCCCTGCTCGCCGGGGTAAATGTAGCCGAACAACACCAGATGACTGAGCAGGACGCGCCAATCAGGACCAAAGCGCCGAACCAAATGCGGCCAATCCAGTTTGTCCGCGCAGCTCACGAGAATATGTGCAATATCGGCGCCGTCGAAGCGTTCGCGTTCCATGATAAACGCCTTCATCCAAATCATTTCTTCAGGGGCAGAGACCTTCACATGCAATCCCAGCAGCTCATCGTCCCGCGCGCGCTCGAACCATGAATCATCAACTTCGCACAGGCCGTTGCCGGCGCGGAAAATCAGATCGATGTAGTCCCGGCCGAGTCCGGCTTTGGCAAGCCAATGCGGAAATGTCATTTCTGTTTTGTAGCCGGCGCGGGCAAGCGCATCCATGGCCGCATGGATATGACGTGGTCGAACGTAGAGATCGAAGTCTTTCGACCGGCGCGAAACGCCTGAATATACCTCCACCACATACGCGCCGCCAATCAGGAACGGGACATCCGCATCCTGAAGCGCCGCCATCGATCTGAGATAAAAGTCATTCAGCCTGCGTTTCGTTTTCGAGGCTGCTGCTCTCGTTACGGTCATCACCCAACATAACGCAACCCAGGCGGGCCACGCGTGCATGGCGAGCCGCGCAGTTAGTTGAAACGTCCATTGGTTGCGCCGATTCCGTTGTTTAAGACAAATGGCTACGCGAGGGTTACGGATCGCCGCTACAGCGGATGTGCATTACGCCAAGCACTCGCGCGGGTTGCTGCATGAAGCCTTCGCCGAGATATCACAGAACGCGGATATGCTGCTGCTCTGCGGAGATCTTACCGACTACGGACTTGCCGAAGAAGCCGAGGAACTCGTGGCCGACATTCGGGCGGCCGTAAGAATTCCGACGATTGCAGTTCTCGGCAACCACGACTTCGAATCGGGCCAGCCGGAGTTGGTTTCCAAAGTTCTCGATGACGCAGGTGTGAACGTGCTCAACGGTGAAGCCATTGAGATCGCCGGAATTGGTTTTGCCGGGATCGCTGGTTTCGGCGGTGGTTTCGGCCGGCGAATGCTAAACGCCTGGGGCGAATCGCTCATTAAACAATTTGTGCAGGAGTCCATCAGTCATGCTGTTCGCCTGGAGCAAGCTTTGGCCAAACTCCAAACCGAAAAGCGGATCGTAGTGCTGCATTACTCTCCAATCCGCGAGACGCTGCAGGGTGAAGATCCGGAAATTTATGCGTTTCTCGGATCGAGCCGGTTGGAAGAGCCGATCAACCGATTCAAGGTGACCGCTGTTTTTCACGGTCACGCCCACAACGGTATCCTTGATGGCAAAACTTCGACGGGAATACCGGTCTATAACGTCTCGGCGCCTGCGCTCCGCAAAACCGGCAAACTGTATCGTATCGTCGAACTGTAGGGCGTCTGTGCACCGACGCGTGTGAGACTTTACCGCGGTCAGACGCTAATCGATCGAAGCAATCTTCTCGTGATCGCGCGCCAAGCTTCTACATCCGTTCGGTTTTGCGTGGGCAAAATGCAGCGCACAGCTTGAAGTGCATTGAACGTTACTTCCGAAAACGGCACGTTGATCGAATCTGCCAGTTCGGATCGCACTACAGGCGGGATTTTTTTGTAAAGAAGACTCAAGTGTGGATTGAGTTTGTAATCGGACGAATCTTCGGCAGCACTGCGAACGATCGCATTCAATTGCTGCAATTTTGTGTTCAGCGCGAACTGCACGAACAGCGTTTTAATGAATTCATCCGAGTAATCAATCCCAAGAGCTTTGACAGTGACTGATTGGCATTCGCGCGCCGCTTTTGACAGCGCGTGCTCAGCGGCGTCGATGTGATTAGCCCCGACATGAATCGTTACATGCGGCTCGAAAAGAGGCGCGTCGTACCGGCGCGCGAGATCATTGATCGCTCCCTGAAAAAAGCTGTGGGCCGGCTCGCCAGGAATCAGCCAGTAAGCAATGACGATTTCTCTGGGCACAAACGCGTCAACTCCACTTTTGGAATTCAATAATGTTCCCTTCCGGATCGCGCGCATAAACAACGCGAAGCGTACCGACACCATTTACTTGTGTCGTCGCAATGTTTGCAACTGCGCTGCCGCCCGCTGCAATCACCGCCTGCAACGCTTGATCGACGTCGTCGACTGCAAATGCGATGTGCGCGAACCCGCACTGGTTCGCTGCCGGCAGGCCGTGCTCGATCAATTGATCATAGCTGAAAATCTCAAGTGTCGGACCGTCATCACCGTAGCCGGGCAAGCGTAGGTGAACGCCGCGAAGATGCGCGTTCGGGACCGCATTCACGCTGTCGAGCCAGTTGCCCGACAAATCGCGTTCAGGGCCTTTGGGTTGGCATCCAAACACCTCGGAATAAAATTGAACCAGTCGTTTCCAGTCTCTCGCAATCAGATTGGTGTGAACGTATTTGGCGCGGATTGGCATCGGTTTTTCTGCTCGATAGCGTTTTTTAATACCATAGCCTATCTGCCCATGTCATTCTGAGCGGAGCGAAGAATCTCTGATCTTTCCTGGAGGAGTGCGCTAGAAACAAAACCGAGATGTTTCGCTTCGCTCAACACGACACTAATACTAGAGTTGCTGATACTTGTTTATGCCGACGAATGTTCTTGGGACCGAGTTGAAATGTTGTTGTCGCGACCCGCTGACCGGATTTTACCGCGACGGTTTTTGTCGAACAGGACCGGAAGACATTGGGCTGCATACCGTTTGCGTTAAAGTCACACAGGAATTTTTGGATTATTCCGTACTCGACGGCAACGATCTCGTTACGCCGCATCCGGAATTCGGCTTCCCCGGATTGAAACCGGGCGACAAATGGTGCGTGTGTGTGACGCGCTGGAAGAGCGCGCTGGATCATAACCGCGCCGCGCCTGTTGACCTTGAAGCAACGCACGCGTCCGCGCTCGAATTCGTCACACTGGAAGAATTAAGAGCGCATGCACTGAAATAGCTTGCGCGTACGTTTGAATCCCGCCGATTTTGCCGCCACGCTAGGAGCGAATTGAACCTGCCATTTAGCCTTTTCCTGGCGCTGCGGTATTTGAAACCGAAGCGCACATTTCTCTCTATCATCACACTGATCTCGGTGCTCGGGGTGATGCTGGGCGTGACGGTGTTGATTCTCGTCATCTCGGTAATGACCGGATTCGACCGCGAGCTGCGCCAGAAGGTGATTGATTTCGATGCACACATTCTCGTGAGTTCCGAGGACGTCTTGCGTGATTGGCGGACACTCAAAACAAAGATCGACAACACAACGGGCGTTGTCGCAACGGCACCCTTCATTCAAGGCCCAGTGATCGTAGAATTTCAAAACCGGCGGCTCGCACCGCTCATGCGGGGCATTGATCCCCAGCAGGAAGAAAAAGTCATTCCGCTGCGAAAATTCATTAAATACGGCAAACTTGATCTGGAAGGCGAATCGGCCGTGCTCGGGATTGAGCTCGCCCGAAAACTTCAAGCAAGCGTAGGCGACAAGATAACCGTCTATTCGCCGGGTAATCTTGGTCAGATGCTCGACAGCATTAAAAAACTGGAGAACGCCAAGGGCGAAGAAGAGAAAAAAACAATCGACGAGTTGCGAGAGGTGATTCTCCCGAAAGAACTCACCGTCACCGGTATTTTTGAGACCGGCCACTACCTGCACGATTCCGAGTATCTTCTCGTGCCCGTTCACGTCGGACAGGAGCTATATGGCCTCGAGGATGCGTTGCATGGCATCACCGTTAAGACCGACAACCCATACGGCGCCGAGCGAGTAAAACAGGGGATTCAACAATTTCTCCAACCACCGGAGTACGCGCAGACGTGGATCGACATGAACCATCAATATTTCGAAGCTGTGCGACTCGAACGGTCGGTAATGTTTTTCCTCCTGTTTTTTATAGTGGTAGTCGCGGCGTTCGGAATCATGAGCACACTAATCACGGTGACGGTTCAGAAACGGCGCGAGATCGGAATTGTGAAAGCGCTGGGAGCGAACGTTGCGCAAATCATCTGGGTTTTCCTTGGCCAGGGAACAATCGTCGGCCTTTTCGGAACGCTTACCGGCCTCGGGTTAGGAATGACGCTGATCCGTTACCGCAACGAATTCAGCCACTGGCTGGCATCGACGTTGCATATCGAGATCTTCCCGCGCGAAGTTTATCAATTCTCCTCTATTCCCGCGGAAGTCATCCCGCGAGACGTCGCCATTATCTGCATCAGCGCATTTTTGATCTGTTCCTTTGCAGCATTGATTCCTGCCTACTTCGCTGCGCGGTTGGACCCAGTGAAAGCGCTGCGATACGAGTGATTTTATCTTTTACTCCTGCTCGTGCTCTTGCTCCTAATCGACTTCAAAGCGCGATCGAAAACACGAAACGCATATCCGTATCCGTCTGCCCACTCGCTTTGACGCGGGCCAGCAACGTTGAGAATCTCGATCTTGTACTTGTGGGTAAAATCAGAAATCAATTTCGCCCCGTTTTCTGGCGAAAACTGCGATGCGTCGATCAACTCGTGTGGCTGTCGTAGCTCTTGGCAGAAGCGGACCGTTTGCTCGGTGCCGCCGCTTAACTGGCCGGAGTGAATGATAACAGTCCCATCTGAGTCCTTGACGTTCTGCAAAGTGCGCTCGGTGAAACCGCCTGTTTCCAATTCCCGCAATGGATACTCATCAGGAATCCTTCCGAACTCATCGAGACGTCCAGCGGGACACCAACCGCCGCAGTCGATTCCATGCTTGAGCGCGACATCGAGTGCCGCCCGATCCACGCCTGTCTGTCCGCCCGAAATTATCTTCACGGCTACTCTATAGTGGCAGGCGTGTCGCCTGCACATTCAGTCGCCAGTCGGAACAATGTCCGCGCGCTCGACCATGAGAATCACTGTTCGCTCAGGTGCGCGTGGGCGATGGCGCACGCCTTTGGGAACAACAAAGCCCTGCCGCGGGCAGAGATCGATAACACGATCTTCAAGGTCGATGAGGAAATTTCCATCGAGAACGAAAAAGAATTCATCAATGTCCTTGTGCTCATGCCAGTGGTACTCACCCTGCACTACTGCCATCCTGACGACGGAGTCGTTGACCTTGCAAAGCGTCTGATTGTACCACTTGTCCGTGCACGCATCGGCCAATTTCTGCACATCGATCAGCTCGAGTGGTCCATGCAGAATGTTGAGATAAGTCTTATATGGAAAATCCTGCGGGGATTTGTTTGGTTCCATGACCAAAATCTAACCGCAAAGATCGCGGAGGTCGCCGAGAAAAATCTGACCTGCGTCTGCTCTGCGTTCTCTGCGGTCTCTGCGCTAAAGACAGACTTTACTCTTCGCCGTCGAAGTAATCTGTTTCCTGACCTTTTATCACGATGCGATCTGCCGCGGATGATTTATTTACTTTCCACTTCCCGCTGTCAGGATAGTAAGAGGATTCGCCAATAGGATTATCTGCGATAATGTAGTAAGTAAGATCTTCCTCACTTGAATTAATGATCTGATGCGGTTCGTTTGGCCCGAAGATGAACGCGTCGCCGGCTACGACCTCGGTCCTGCCGTCTTTGTGGCGAACAGTTCCTTTGCCCGAAACAACCAGATACAGTTCCCATTGGGCTGAGTGCGCGTGATACGGGAAATTTGGTTTCCCGGGAGGCACGCGACTCCATTCCAAGTCGAACGGATGACGCTTGGACAAATCGAGCGAGGCAGGTTGGCGCCCGAGCGCTTCCGAAATTCCTTTGAAGCACACGGCGTACTTTTCGCCGGGCGATTGCCATGGATCTTCTTTGATCTCGTTAATATTTACCTTGCGCATTGAAAACTGTAGCTGCGGTCTGTGACCGCCGACCCATGGCTCGGCGTCTGACACAGACGCCGTACAATTCGGAGGTCATTCTTCGCCATCGAAGTAATCGGTCTCAGTCCCCTTCACCACTATTTCCTCCAAGGCGTCGTTTACCACCGCCCATTTGCCGCTGTCGGGATAATAGCAGGAATCCCCAGTCGCCCCGCCGCTGCGCGGATTATCGGCGATCACGTAATAAACGAAATCCTCGTCGCCAGCGTTGCTGAGTTGGTGCGCTTCACCGGGTTGAAACAAGAAGGCATCGCCCGGCTCGACTTCAGTGATTGCGTCCTTGTCGCGTACGCTGCCGCGGCCGGAAACGACCAGGTAGAGCTCGGATTCAGCCGCATGCGCGTGGTATGGACAAAGCGTCTTGCCTTTCGGAATCCGCACCAGCGCGAGATCAAACGGATGCCGCTTCGAGAGATCGAGTGACTCCGGTTCGCGCCCGAGCGCAATGGAAATGTTCTTGGAAAACCTCCCGAACTTTCCCTTTGGAGATTTCCGCTCCTGCTCCGGAACTTCTTTGAGATTTATTTTCCGCATCTTGTCATGTCGAGCGAAGTCGAGACATCTCTACTGATTAACAGCTTCATATAAACTCAACGAGAACCAGTTCGCCTTCTCGCTGCGATTGAGAAGACAGCTATCCCCGCCCAGATGAGATTCACAAACGTGGAGGGATAGGATCCATAGAAGATAGTGTTTACGGCCAACAGAATGCTGCCGCTGATATTGAGTAATTGATACGTAGCCGAGTCTCCTTCCAATTTCTTATGGGAAATCATCGCGTAAGCGACAAGGAGAGCAGCTGCCCCTACCCATCCGATCACATCAAACCATAGCTGGCTATTCATGTTCGATAATTGTTTGCTAGATTCAGAGTTTCCACTTTCGCGGCGGCTTTTGTTTAAGGTTTTCGACAGGCTCAAAGAGGTCACCGAGTTTTTCCATGCGGGCGAGGACCTGATCGGACCGGAATTTCAGAAGTTGAGCATTTTTCTTTTTCAGACAGTTCTCGACTTCGTTCCAGGTGACGGGAGTGGAAACAGTCGGTTCTTCCTTGGCACGAAGGGAATAAGCGCAGATGGTGGTTTTGTGTTCGTCGTTCTGGCTCCAATCGACGAACACTTTCCCTTTGCGCACTGCCTTGGACATGTTTGAAGTCACGCGGTCGGCGTGTTCGTGCTCGAGATGTTGCGCAAGCGCACGCGATAAATTCTTCGTTTCGTCATAAGTGATCGCCGTATTGAGCGGCACGTAAACTTGAAGCCCTTTTGATCCGCTGGTTTTCGCCCAGCTCTTCAGTTTCATCTCGGCTAACAAATCGCGGAGCCAAACGCCGACCTGGCAGCATTGGACGATGTCCGCAGGCGCGCCGGGGTCGAGATCGAACACCATCGTAGTCGGGCGCTCGATCTTATTTTTGCGGGAGAGTGACGTGTGCAGCTCGAGGTCCGCCAGGTTTGCGGCCCAGACGAGAGTGGGCAGATCATTTGCGAGGCAGTAATGCATGATTTGTTGATTGCCTTCGCTCCATACCTTGGCCGTCTTCACCCATTTCGGCCGGTGCGACGGACAGTTCTTTTCGTAGAAAAACTCACCTTCCACGCCATCTGGATAGCGCTTCATCGTGAGCGGCCGGTCCTTCAAGTGCGGCAAAAGCACCGGCGCGACGCGAATGAAGTAATCTATCACCTGCCCTTTGGTGAAACCGACCTTGGGATAAAGAACCTTGTCCAGATTTGATACCGAAAGTTTTTTGCCTTCAACAACGAGCTGCGCCTTCTGGGACATGGGTGAAACCAACGTTCAACGTCCAACGCTCAACGTCCAACGTCGAATTCAGAAAGCGGTCAGGCGAAAAAGCGCTCCGGCGAGAGCATGGGTTTGGGTTTACAGATCCGCGCGACGCAATGTTCCCAGCTTTCGTGGCCGCTCAAAATTTCGATTTCCACCCGCAGAAAATAGATCGGCACCTTTAATTCCGCTTCAGAGAGACGCGGCATCCGCACGGAATCTTTCTCGGTGGTCACAATCATCGCCAGGTCGCGCCGGATGCAGCGATTGATGAAACTGATCAGTTCCGCCTCCGTGTAATAATGATGATCGATGTAGCGCTTCGCGAGATCGACATGCGCACCAAGTTTCTCCAGCGCTTTTTCGAAGCTCTCAGGCGCCGCGATCGCGCAGAGCGAACCAATGAACGCGTCGTGCAAAGCGTCCAGCGGCAATCGTTCGCCGTTAAAAACATTCTCCAGATGGAGCGGTTTATGCGCGCATTCGATGACTTCGGCGGTGCGATTGTAGCGCCGGATGCGCCTCATCAGTTCGAAATTAGGCTCACCGGTATTTTTTGTGATAAAGATGTAGCTGGCGCGACGGAGATTGCGCGGCGTTTCGCGCAACGTCCCTCGGGGAAGCAGAAATTCGTTTCCGAAAGGCGCTTGCCGATCGACGAGCACCATGTCGAGCCGATGCTTCAGATGCAGATACTGAAACCCATCATCGAGCAACAATGTATCGACCTGCCATTTATCGATCGCCAACCGGCCGCTTTTTACCCGGTCTTTATCCACCAGCACAATCACGTCCTTCAAATTGTGTGCGAGCATATAAGGCTCGTCGCCCGCTGTCAGCGAGTCGAGCAGCAATGATTTGCCGTCGGAGACAACGCGAGGAGGATCGAAGTCTCCGCGCAGCCAGGTGAACCAATTTCGCTTCCGCGGTACGCTTTTGTACCCGCGACTCAGGATAGCGATGCGCCGTCCACCCGCCTGCAACGCACGCGCAAACTTCTCAACAATTGGCGTTTTACCCGTACCGCCCACGGTGAGGTTGCCGATACTAATGACCAGACAGCCGAGCGCGCGTTCGCGGAAGACTCTCTTGCGATAGAGATAAAGCCGTACCTGCACCAAGCGGTCATAAACGAATGAAAGACCGTAAAGAATGCCGCGCAGCACCGATGCTCGGACGCCATGGCGGCGCTCGAGAACCACGTCGATCCCGAATTCTTCTAATTGCTCAAGCCGGCGGCCCATAGGGAAAGTGATGAGTGATAGGTGATCGGAAAAGACGCGCGCCACGGTTATCAGCCTGAGTGATAATGGTGCGGCCCGGAGTTTTTGCAGCACGCGCCATGGCAGCCGCAATTCTTTTTTGCGCTTGAAGTGTAACAGCTGCGACAGTCGAACCGCTTCCGCTTAGGAACGCGCCGAGCGCACCTGCCTCCTCGGCAGCGGCAATGACGCGTGGCAGGAAGCGAATCAGTTTTGCGCGAAACGGCTGGTGAAGGTGATCAACAAAAGTGCCGCGCAGTTTTTGGTAATCTTGTGACCCGAAAGCCGCGGTAAGCGCGCACGCGTTCGCGCAATTCTCGACCGCTGCAGTGTGCGAAATTTTCGAGGGCAGAATTTTACGTGCATGTGCGGTTTGAATCTCCATCTCAGGAACAAACAGAACGAAATACAAGTGCGGCGAGACTGCGAAGCGCTGAACGGTAGGGCATGCGTCCGAGTTTATGGTAGAGACGCCCCGCCGGGGCGTCCGGTCGGCGCAGCGCGCTGACCCTATCGCCGTGAACCCGCCGAATGTCGCCGGCGCGGCATTATCGGGATGTTTTTCCAGTTCGGCGCAGACCCTAAAGATCGTGAATCTGTCGAGCGGATCACCGCTGAGCCGGTTGAGCGCAAGCAAAGCCCCGAGCCGAATCGTTGCACTGCTGCCCAGGCCCCGGGAGCGCGGAATCTGTTCCATGATCGAACAGGAAAACGAAAAGGCGCGACGACGCGCCTGTTTAAAAAATAGATCCGCTGCCTCGGAGACAATTGGCGGTCGAAGCTGCCGGGGCAATTCATCGGGCGCAATTGTAATCGTGTTGTAGATCCGCAGCGCGATACCGAGACAATCGAAACCGGGACCAAGATTGGAAGTGCTCGCCGGAACGCGAACCGCAATTTGTTGCATAGGTGAGCCTCCGCCGCAGCGGAGTGCACGCGAAGGTGTTATATAATGCGGCAGTGTAGCAACACGCCCTCTCGCGGCAACCGATCCGTTAAGCAATGGCGATTCGAAATAGCGGAGGAGGCTAGCAACGCAGAATGAACTTTGGGTGGATTAATGCAATGTTGCTTCGGGATTTTCACGCAGAGGCGACCGACGCCTACCGTCTCTGCACCATGGAACATGGCTGGGTGGAATGCTTCGGGCAAGACGTGTTGATCTCCTTTAGAAAAGTGCTGACTCGGGAGCGACTTCTCACAGAGCTGCAATCCTGGGCAAGCTCCGTTGGATTTCACGTGCGCCGGGTTTTCGCGAGGTTCGTTCCGCGAAAAAACCAGCAGCGCGAACCACCGCGTCTCGTATGCGGCGATCCGGCTGAAACTTTGGAGACTATCGCTACCGAACGACATTTGAGATTCGGGATCGATTTTGGAACGGGCTATTCTCCGGGTCTGTTTTTGGATCAACGAGAAAATCGCCGGTACGTCCGCCATCTCGCGCCCGCACGTATGCTGAATTGTTTTGCTTATACCTGCTCGTTTTCAGTTAGCGCAGCCAGCGTGGGTGCGACTACGTTAAATGTCGATATTTCCAAAAAATATCTGACGCGCGGACGCGAAAACTTTGCGTTGAATAGCCTGAAAACGATCGATCATCGTTTCATTGTTGACGACGTGCGTATGGTGTTGCCGCGACTTGCACGGAAAGGTGAGAAGTTCGACGTGATCATTCTCGATCCGCCAACTTTCTCCCGCGCGCCGGGCGGCAAAACATTTCAGATCGAACACGATTTCGAAAATTTGCTCATTGCCGCTCTCCAACTGGCAGAACGGGACAGCCATCTGTTGCTGTCGACAAACTGCTCTGCATTGCGCGAGCACGCACTGGAGGTGATGGCGCGCTATTGCCTGAAGGTCGCGCGCCGCGCCGCGACATTTCATCGGCCGCCGCAATTGCCGGATTTTCCACCAGGCGCTGGCGCAAGCTCGATTTGGCTGCGGCTACGGTGAGAGTTGCATGCGCGCACGACACCATTACAATCCGAATCAATAAAAGGAATGAACCAATCAACTGCTGAAGTGGTCGCCGAATTCCCGGAACGCGGCGTGCAATGGGTGAAAGAACAATTCGAGACAGTCGTCAGCGAGACCGGAGATTATGTGCGTCATAAGCCCGCGCAGTCTCTCGTGTGGGCTTTCGTGGCAGGTTTGATTCTGAATCGGTTGCCAATTGGCCGAATTCTCAGCGGTCTCGTTCGGCTCCTGATCTTTGCATTAAAACCTGCGATCCTGATTTATGGCGCCGCGAAGCTGTACCAGACGGCGCAGGAAGAAGAATAATTCGGTAGGGCGCGTCACTCCGCGCTTTTCGCAGCTCCAGCGTTAAAGCGGTGAACCGGTGACGCGGGTGACTAGCGGAGCTTTATTCCTCCAAAGTAAAACCGATTTTCAACGTCACCTGCCAGTCGCCGATTTTACCCTCATCAATGTTTCCGCGGGTTTCGGTCACTTCGAACCAGCGCATGTTACGAACCGTCTTTTCAGCGCGTGCCAGCGCATTTTGAACGGCTTCCTCAAATCCTTTTGCCGAGGAACCGACTACTTCAATTTTTTTGTAAACGTGATCGGGCATGGCGCATTATCTGATGGCCTGCAACGGAAAACAATAAAAAGGCACTTCAAGTCGAGCGCACGTCCACAGCATGTCTGATCCGTGGTTTCTCCCCCCTTCCCTTTCCAATGGCGAGGCGAGCCACGCGCAGTTCGCAAATTTTCTTTACAACGGCAGCTAGACTCAGGCACCCTCGGACCGTGCGAAAATCTGTTGCTGCCTGGCTTCTGCTACTGGCTGCTCTCTCCTCCGTACGCGGGCAGGATCAGGAACGCAAACTGGTCGACCGCCTACTCAAGCCCGACATGAGCCTGCAAAATGAGGCGCAAAATAAGAAATTTATGGCCGACGGGGCTTCAACAAATAAACGGGCAAACGTCGGAACATTCTACGTCCAAAAGAGATCCACCTCGAAGAGTTTTCTGGCAATAGGTCAGTTCCTGGCGCGTCCATTCACTTCTCACTCTTACCACAGTAAACGAAGCGTATTCGAAGTTTCATCTGAGCAACCGATGGGAAATTCTCGAGTTGCGTACGCCAGTCAGACTCCGCGCGGCGTCCGAGACTTCCCGCAATCCGACAGAAAAATTGCCAGCCGCGCGTATTCAGAGAACCGGCCATTCCTGGACGAGGGCAAAAGTCAAAAGTCGTTGAACAGACAAAATGCGCCGCTCACAATCGAGCAGGTGCGCGAGTTGTTAAATAAAAATAAGTAGCGCGCTCGCGGGTGCACTATTCTGTGGTTGATCATGCAACCAGAAGAAGCTCTGGCGCTTTTGAAACAAGGCGCGGCCCAGATCATCAGCGAGGATGAACTGCGCGCCAAGCTCACGCTGGGTCGGCCATTACGAGTAAAACTCGGAGTCGATCCAACCACCTCGGACATTCACCTTGGCCATACGGTTGTCCTGCGAAAACTGAGGCAGTTTCAGGACCTCGGCCACCAGGCCGTTCTGATCATTGGCGACTTCACCGGAATGATCGGCGACCCGAGCGGTCGTTCCGTTACGCGGCCGCAATTGAGGCATCAGGAAGTGATCGCAAATGCGGCAACCTATCGCGAGCAGGCATTCAAAATTCTTGATCCCGCGCGCACGGAGACAGTGTGTAACGGCGACTGGTTTCGCGCCATGTCGTTTGAAGAGGTCATTCGCCTGAACAGCCGGGTGACTTTGCAGCAAATGTTGCAGCGCGAAGACTTCAAGGCGCGCATCGACAAGCAGCAATCCATTCGCGCACACGAAATCCAGTACCCAATCATGCAGGGCTGGGATTCCGTGATGG
The DNA here is from genome assembly GCA_003218135.1 of Verrucomicrobiota bacterium. GTDB lineage: Bacteria > Verrucomicrobiota > Verrucomicrobiia > Chthoniobacterales > UBA10450 > Udaeobacter. The sequence continues at coordinate 24,000 of QHNQ01000013.1, read as the reverse complement.
TAAAAGCCGACGTGGAGCTAGGAGGCACCGACCAGCTTTTCAACATCCTAATCGGACGCGATTTTCAAAGGGAAGAAGGCCTGCCGCAGCAGGTCGTTTTTCTCGTCCCGATTCTTGAAGGCTTGGATGGCACCAGGAAAATGAGCAAAAGCTTCGGCAATTTTGTCGGGGTGAACGAGCCCGCCGGAGAAATGTTTGGCAAATTAATGAGCGCCTCGGATGCGTTGATGGCGCGCTATTATGAAGTGCTCCTGGGACGCCTCCCGTCAGCCGACATGCATCCGCTCGCGGCGAAAAAGCGGCTCGCGTTCGAGATCGTGCAGAGGTATCACACGTCTGCGATCGCTCAAAAGACACTCGATGAGTGGAACACCCGCTTCAGTAAGCGCGACTTGAAACAGGCGGAGCTGCCCGCGTTTTCACCAGTTAATCGAGAGGGGCTTGCTGCTGTTACCCTGGTTTCGGATGTTTATCGACAGATGTTTGACTTGAACAAATCGCACAGCGAAGTCTCGCGCTTGATCAAACAAGGAAGCGTCGAGATTGATGGAGCGAAGATTCACGATCCCAAAGCCAAAATCAGCCTTCGCCCGGGCCAGATTCTCCGCCTCGACCGAAAACGCGCGGTCCGAATAGAGTAGAAGTGTGCGTACAGCAAAAGAGCCACGCAAGCCCCCACAACCTGCGTGGCTCTTGGAACCCTCTGTCCCCTCAGGCGTGAGCAGTTTGGAGCACGGGCATAACGCGCGCGTGTTCCAGATAACTCGCAGCGATCCCTTCGAAGTGCGCCCTGATGCTGCGCAGTTCCGCAGTCACGAAGCTGTCCACGAAATGCAAACGCCGGTCGAGCCAGGCAAAGATTTTGTTCTTGATCTCGTAGTGAACCGCGAGTGTGACCTCCGTGCAGTTGGGACGGACCTCAGAGAAATCAACAATGCCCATCAGGGCAATGTTCCCACCCGCGGATTCGAACGCATACTGGTCTGGCGAGTCGCTCTCGACCGATAAAAGAACCGTGTGTGCCTCAAAACCAAACGGGCCGCGAAAACTGAAATCGACCGTTTTAGATGAGGTGACAGTTGCACGGGTCACCATCAGAAATTGTCTTCGATATGATTGAATGCTGCCCAAGCGGGCTTTGCACTCGGCCAACGGTTGGCTCATGTGTAGGGTTTTTTGTAAAAGCATAATGATAAGGTTTTCGCCTGTGTTCTTAAGCAACAGTGATGCCAGCCTGTTACTAGAGGCACCAGAGGCTATCCAAATACCGAATAGTGTTCGTTTTCTTTACAATACTGTATCAGCTCAACACACGGCACTCCCTAGTCGAATTGAGCATAACTCGCCGTCATCCAGGGAGTTCCATCAGGTTTTCTCCTAGTTCAGCAGGGGTATGGGTAAGTCACGCAACCATCGTAGGGCGTTTCTGTGAGCAGCCATCGAGGAGGGCGTTCGCCGCAGAGGACGCCCTACAACATGCGGCACTAATCGTCTGCATCATCGACCGAAAAATCTTCGCGCCATCCGCACTGCCGAGCCGCGCATCGGACGCGCGATCGGGGTGAGGCATCAGACCGAAGACATTTCGTTCGCGACTGCAGATACCGGCGATGTTTTCGATTGAGCCATTCGGATTCGCGTCCGAAACGATGCGGCCTTGTGCGTCTGCGTAGCGCAAGATTACTTGTTCGTTGGCGTTCAGGTCCCGTAAAGTTTTTGCATCAGCGAAAAAGCAGCCTTCGCCGTGGGCGACGGGCAGACGCAGGAGCGACCCTTTAGTGCAACCGTGGGTGAACGGCGAATCATCCACCTCCACGCGCGTGATAACCATGTCACATACGAACCGCAGCGAGCGATTGCGCACCAGTGCGCCGGGCAAAAGACCGGCTTCACACAGGATCTGGAAGCCATTGCATGTGCCCAACACGAGTTTACCCGCGCGCGCGTCGCTGATCACTGCTTTCATCACCGGCGAAAAGCGAGCGATAGCGCCGCACCGAAGATAATCGCCATACGCAAAACCGCCCGGCAACACGATGGCATCAAAGTCGTCGAGCGACGTTTCCTTGTGCCACACGTACTCGGCATGTAATCCACCCAAGCCATTGATTCCAGCGACGCAATCCTGATCACAGTTGGAACCGGGAAACTGGATGACAGCGAATTTCATGCAATCGACTGTAGCGGCCCGCGTTCTCGCGCGCAAAAATTTCCTGTAATGCGCGAGCCAAATGTTCCGTCAGCGCAACATGCTGTTTCACTTTAGCCTGGGGTATCGCCCCAGGAGTATTCGCATTCCAGAAGCGCCAGCGCTGAAAGCGCGATTCATGACTGAGGCCAGTTCGAGCCTACTCCGCTTAACGAGCCGCCGCAGCCCGCTTCTCAGCGTGATAATCGTTCACTACCAGGCAAGCGTGAATGACTCCCGGAATCCAGCCAAGCAAAGTCAAAATCAGACTTAAAAAGAAACTGGCGATCCGACCCGTCATCAACACCGCAAGCGGCGGCAGCACTATGCAGAAAAAATATCGCAGCGCTTTCATCGCAAACTCTTCCTCTTCCGCTTCGGCTTTCCCTTTCTTGATTGCACGTTGGACGTTGGGGGTTGGACGTTCGGCGTTTTCCGACTTCTGGCTCCTGGCTTCCGACCTCCGACTTCTGATCGTTGCAGCTCGTAATCTTCGATCACCGGATTCGACAGCAAATCGCGACAAAGACGATGCAACCGCGATTCAAGCTCGCCGTTTTGTCCCTCAACATCGATCTCCATGTATTTCCCGATCCTGACGCTGCGCACCTCCGGCATCCCAAGGTGCCGCATCGCATCGCGCACGGCATTCCCTTGCGGATCGAGCACCGCTGCCTTTGGCATCACAATCACTTTTGCCTTCATCGCTTCACCATATCCGCCGAAGGACGGATTCGTCCAGAGCGACTTTGCCGCCGCAGGCGCCGACAAGCGCAATCCATGAGATGGCGTGTTCCTCTACGGATATACTATTTCAAAAGGACAATTTCGATCTCGCCGTCGCGGCGAAGCACGTTGACTCCTACATCGCCTTCGTCGTGTCTGGTCAGCAGAAGGTCAACGCGGGCGCCTCCTACTTTCAAATCACGAATAGTCACCTGCGGAAGGAACGGCGGCAAAAGTGGCTTTGAAAATACGAGCTTTCGTTCGGGGGCGAAAATGCTCAGGCCGAGACATGCTTCGAATAAGAGGAACACCGCACCGGATGCCCATGCTTGCGGCGCGCAAGCTACGGGATAGAGCGTGGGAGATTCACCAGACCGCCGCGGAAACCCGCAAAATAGTTCTGGAAGGCGATGCAGATCCAGAAAAATACTGGCGTCCAGCAAACCCGCGAGAACCATCGCCGCCGAGCCTTTCATTCCGTATCTGGAAAACCCCGCTGCAATTAGGCGTTATCATGCGGCCAGATCGAACCGTTGTGGTAGGACATGGGATTGTAACGGGCCTCGCTGCTACCGACGGTGCGAATGCCCCAACCGGAGAATGATGTTTCTTCCATGAGAGTCGCCGCTACACGCCGGGCATGCTCATCTGTCGCGACACTGGCAAAAAGACAGTGCCCCGCGTTGGACGTTCGCACCCGGCAAGGCTGCTTTCGCCCATCCAATGCGAGAGCGTAAGTTGCAATGTCCTCACACCAAAAGGCTTTCTCAAAACGCCGAGAGAGCGTCTCTGCCTGTTTTGATAATTCTCGCGATCGCGCGGCGTCCCCCAGTATTTTTGCAAGCTCGCTAGCCGCGCATTTTGCAGCATAAACGTAACCCTGCACCTCGCACAAGGCGATCGGTGCTTCGGCAGACGTGCCGTCACTGTGGAAAATCGCGTCGACAGAATCTTTCCAGCCCTGATGGATGAGACCGTGCTTCGATTTGCGAGCGTATTCCACGAACCCGTCGCCATCTGAATCGCCGTAACGCTCGATCCACTCGAGCGCGCGCTCCACATTTGGCCAGATTGACTCGATGAAACTGCGGTCGCCCGTGCGTCTGTAATATGCGCCGGCGAGCATGACAAACAGTGGCGTCGCATCGATGCTGCCGTAGTAGCGCCTGAATGGAATTTCTCCCGTAATCGACATTTCATCGGCACGCATCTCGTGCACCACCTTCCCCGGCTGCGCATCCTGCTCCGCATTCTCCGAGTCTGCTTGAGTAGCTGCCAGTACGCCGAGGACGCCACGTGCAAGGGATGGATCCATCCACAAGCACTGCAGCGCCGTGATAATTCCATCCCGGCCGAATACTGTGCTAAACCACGGGATACCAGCGTAAGGATACGGTCCGTACGGTGTTCCTGTTCGCATCATGTGGAGATCGGCCAGGGAACGATTGAGCCAATCGTTGAACTGTTCGTTTTGAGTAAAAACCTGGGCCTCTTCGGCGCGCTCGCGTTCGAGCGTACTGGCCGCTTCCTGCACAACTTTCTCGAAGCAAGGCTTGATCTCGACACGCGAATCGCTGTTCACCTCGCATGCAATCGCGCACCGATAGTTCGCTGCTTCACCGGCTTCAAGACGGATGTGAAAAGTCGCGGCGGTCTCCGTTAACCGACTCGGCGGCGGATCAAAAATGATTCGCGTCCGGCGAAGGCAATTGTCCAAACCCTGGTATGCAAGAACGAGATGGTCGCGCTTGACCTGCGTTTCAAGGCGGCAGCCGCGACGTTCTCGTTTGGTACCGCGCAGCTCGAAGATATCGACAAAATCAGCATCAAATTCGATCGAGAACGACAAATCGACAGCCGCACGCCCGTAGTTATGAATTCGCAGCCGCTCGTAACAAGTTTTCTCCCAGAGAATTTTCGAGCGAAAGAAATGCACTGTTCCTCGCGGGACCACGATCTCGCTGTCGCGCCACCGCATCTGGATTCGTGGCGTCCACTGCCATTACCGCGTTATCCTCTCGGACAGTGGAACTGAGCAACAACGGCCGATCCTTCCCAAGCCTGAGCGTTAGCCGCGAGAGAAAGCGAGTGTCCTGGTAGTAGAGGCCGAGTTCACCTGTGCCAAATGTCTCGATGTCACCGAAACGGTCGAACACGGCGAAAGTGTCGCCCTGTTTCAATACCCGGGTACGAACCTCAACGCGGGCAGATGATGAACGAATATAAAATTCGTTCCGAATACGAATGACTTCCCTGGCCATTACGGCCGCACCTCCAGACGGTTATGTTGTTTGTTGTTTCAAAATTCTTCGGCTCGATCTACTTGGATCAAATCTCAAGCGCGCCCAGACCACAGCAAGCTCGTCGTCTTCCTCGTTCAACCCTCGCGAACGACGTCGGCCGCCCTTTTATCTTCGCGCAGACCAAGGAAAACGGGTGCACGCAATTTTCCATCACGGGTCCACTCAGCGAATTTGATCTCAGCGACGTACTTCGGATTGATCCAGTGCGTCTTTTTCATGATGGAAGGCGTGATGCCCTGCACCCATTCGCCATTTTGCTTTGATGGAAGATCGACAAACGGACAGTAGGGGCGCTCTTCGGCTTGGAATTTTTTGTGCAGAGTCGCAAGTGATCTTGCCGTAAAGCCGGTGCCGACCTTGCCGGCGAACACCAGCTTGCTCTTGTCGTAGTAGCCAACCAGGATTGCGCCGAAATGTTTGCGTGCGCCCTGTGGCGGCGTGTATCCCCCAATGACGAACTCCTGTTCGTTGACACATTTGAGCTTGATCCATGCGCCGCTTCGGCGGCCGGGTTCGTAAATGGAGTTACGTTGTTTGCCGATGATACCTTCCAGACCGCGACGATTCACTTCTTCGAGAAGCGGATTTGCATCGCTGCCAATTGCCTCGGAGTAACGAATCGATTCGCGTGCGCCGGCGCAGAGTCTTTCGAGAACGTTCTTGCGCGCCTCCAATGGGAGTGACACGAGACTCTTGCCGTCGAGCTGGAGCAGATCGAACGCGTAGAAATAAATGGGCGATTTTCGCCCTTCCATCTCGCGCGCCTGCAGGAGTTGGAACGACGAACGGCCTTCGTCGTCGAGCGCAACTACTTCGCCATCGATCACGCACTCACGCGCAGCCAAATTCTTTATCGCCTCCACAATCTCTGGGAAACGCGCGCTCAAATCGTTTTGATTTCGCGACAGCAACGACACCTTTTTGTCGGCCCTGACCGCGATCAGGCGGATCCCGTCAAACTTCAATTCATAAATCCAATCACCCGTTGCCGGTGGTTTCTCGACCAGTTTCGCTTTCATCGGCTCGACGAAACGCGCCTTCGCAGAGGGCAGATCTGACAACGATGCGATTGTAGGGCGACCGCTCCGGCTACCCAGCTGTACCGCCGGCAGGCGATGCGCCTGCCCTACAGCTTCATCTTTTACTTTTTTTTTTAATCGCCTCGCGAATGCGCGCCTTGAATTGCGATGTCGGGCTTTCGTCTTCCAGGCGATTGGACTGCCACTCGGCATCGCGCGCGTCGGCGATTTGCTTCATCGTGCGGCCGGTCTTCACCGATTGATCTTCGAGTTTTTTCGAAGGTGGCTTTGCGTCGTCGCCAGTCTTCAGAATCAGCCACTGATTTTTTTCACCATCGCGGCCGCGAATCCGCACAAGTGTCCATTCGCCTTTTGCTTTTTTGCCATCGAGAACTAGGTGAAGCTTGCCTTCGCGCAGCGATTTCAGCGGCTGTTCACCGAAAACGTAATACGTGCCGCGGTCCCAAACCATTACAGTGCCGCCTCCATATTGCCCTTCCGGAATGACCCCTTCGAACTCCTCGTATTCAATCGGGTGATCTTCTACTTCCACGGCAAGATGTTTTTCGCCTCGTTTCCATGGCAGCCCTTTCGGTAGCGCCCATGATTTCAGCACGCCCTCCATCTCCAGGCGGAAATCGTAATGCAAACGGCGCGCAGCGTGCTTTTGAATGACGAAACGCGACGCGCCCTTGACTTTTTTTGGCAACGGTTTGCCAGCCGGCTCAACTGTCTTCTTGAAGTCGCGTTTTCGTTTGTATTCAGCCAATCCCATTCGAATAACTTAATCACGGATTGGCCGAATGGCACGCCACGACCGGAATGGCTATAACGAGCGCTACAATGCCCAGCTTTCGCTCGGCAGCGGCTCACCGACCAAGTAGCGGACGAAGCGGCGGATTACGATGTTTTCCCCGAGCTCTGCGATCTTGGCACTGACCAAATCTTTGATGGTGACGTCAGGGTTCTTGATAAAAGCTTGTTCAAGCAAGCAAACGCTGCTGTAGAATTTTTCGAGTTTCCCTTCGACAATCCGTTCCGCAACGTTTTCTGGTTTGCCTTTTACCTGCGCTTTGTAAATCTCGCGTTCGGCTTCGATAAGATTACCTGGAACGTCCGCATGGCTCACATAAAGTGGATGCGCTGCAGCAATGTGCAGCGTGATGTCTTTGACGAACTCGCGGAAATTTTCGTTCCGCGCCACAAAGTCCGTTTCACAATTGACCTCAACCAGCACTCCGACTTTACCCTGCAGGTGGATGTAGGAAGCAACGATTCCCTCTTTCGTTACGCGCGCGGCTTTTTTGCCGGCACTCGCGATACCCTTGGTCCGCAAAATCGCTTCCGCCTTGGGCAGATCACCGCCGCTCTCAACAAGAGCGCGCTTGCAATCCATGAAGCCGGCATTGGTTTTTTCGCGGAGTTGCTTCACCAGTTGTGGATCGATTTCTGTTGTTGCTTTCATTGAACGTTGAGCGTTCGGGGGGCTGGGCGTAGGACGTTTTCTTCCGCCTATGCGGAAACGCCGGCCATTTCAACCTGCTCGCGAATGCGCGCTTCGTTACCTGCCGAAACAATCGCGTCCACAAGCTTTTGTAAAATCACGCGGATAGCGCGAATCGCATCGTCGTTGCCGGCAATTGGGTAATCGATAATGTCGGGGTCCGCGTTAGTGTCCACAATGGCGACCACCGGTATCCCGAGGCGCCGCGCTTCGTTCACAGCATTTTGCTCGCGAATCGTGTCGATCACTACCAGCGCATCGGGCAGTTGCGACATCTCCATTATTCCTTCGAGATTGCGTCGAAGCTTCGCAGCCTCGCGATTGAGCGCCGCCAATTCTTGTTTTCCCATCTTTTTGTATTCAGGCGACTGCTCGATCTCTTCGATGTATTTCAATCGACCGATGCTCTTGCGAATCGTCGCGAGGTTAGTCAGCGTCCCACCTAGCCAGCGCTGATTCACATAAAATTGACCGCAAGCCAGCGCTGCCTCTTTTATCGCCTCCTGCGCCTGCTTCTTACAGCCGACAAATAGAATTTTGCCGCCCCGGCGCGTCACTCCCTGGAGAAATTCCGTGGCCCGTCGCAGTTGCAAGACGGTCTCATCCAAATTGATGATGTAAATCTGATTGCGCTGTTCGAAGATGAAAGGTTTCATCTTTGGATTCCAACGCTTCGTCTGGTGTCCAAAATGGACGCCAGCTTCCAATAATTCAGGCACTAATTCTGTTGTATCTGCCATAAAAGAAATTCCCGAAAGGGAGCTTCCAGAGCGGGACGTTGAACATGCTACAGCCCCCGCTAACGCGCAACCTGAAATTCGACGTTCCGCGACGATGCATAACATCGGAGCAGGCAACCTGCTGCGGGAGGGTTGCTCGTCTTCGACGCACGATCGGGATCCCAGCAGAGAAAACGGCGCTAACCAGACGTTAGTGAGCGTTTCTCGGCGTATCTTGCGAGAATCCAGCAGAAATCCGAAAGCCGATTGAGGTAACGCAGAATCTCCGGATTAAACTCGTCCTCTCCTGAGCTGAATGCGGTGATGTGCCGCTCTGCGCGCCGGCATGACGTTCGGGCAAAATCGAGAGCCGCAGAAACTTTGGTTCCGCCGGGAATCACCCAGTCCTTGGGATAAAGCGATTTGTCTTTCTCGAGCTCGAAAATGGCCGCTGTTACCCTGTCAACCATCTCCGCTGTGGTGAGCTGAAAGCCATCTTTGACGTAACGTTTACGGTCGCCGGGCGCGGTTGCCAGTTCGCCCATGACAACGATCAGATCCTTTTGTGCAGCGAAAATTTCGTCCGAAATGAATTTGTCGGTTGAAAGGGACCGAGCGAGACCAAGCGCGGCGGTCAGCTCATCGATACAGCCGTAAGCGTCAACGCGCGGATCGGCTTTCGAAAGGCGCCGCCCATACATCAACGACGTTTCGCCTTTGTCACCTGTCTTAGTGACGATCGACACGCGCTAAATTGTAGGGGGTTTCTGCGAAACGCCAATTCAGTAATGGCGCCTGACACAGACGCCCTACAAAAACTGTCGCATTTATCCGATGGCTGGCTGCGGCTCAGCTTCTTCCATTACGGACGCGCCAATGGGCTCCCCTTTTTCAACCAGCTTGATCTGGCGATGCTCTGGGAACCCAGTCCCAGCCGGGATTAAGTGACCCATGATCACGTTTTCCTTGAAACCACGCAGCTTGTCGACTTTCCCCAATGTGGCGGCTTCGGTCAGCACGCGCGTTGTGTCTTGGAAGGAGGCAGCGGAAATAAAGCTGTCGGTTTCAAGCGACGCTTTCGTGATGCCTAGCAGCACGGGAACGGCTTCGGCGGGTTTACCGCCTTTCTCGACCACTTTCTTGTTTTCCTCTTCGAAGTCGAGTTTATCGACCTGATCGCCCCAAAGCAGCGATGTATCGCCCGGATCGGTGATCTTCACCTTGCGCAACATTTGGCGCACGATGATCTCTATGTGCTTGTCGTTGATCTCGACGCCTTGCAAACGATAGACCTCCTGCACTTCATTAACCAAATGCTCCTGCAATTCCTGCGGACCGCAGACTTCCAAAATCTCGTGCGGCACGATTGGACCTTCGGTAAGTTGCTGACCCTTCTTCACGAAATCGCCTTTGAACACGATGATATGCTTGGTGAGTGGGATCAGATGCTCTTCTTCGGTTCCCGTCTCTGGATCTTTTAGAATCAGCCGTCGTTTTCCGCGAATGGTTCCGCCCATCTCGCTGACGATTCCATCTATCTTCGCAATCTCAGCAGCGTCCTTCGGACGACGGGCCTCGAATAATTCCGCCACACGCGGCAGACCTCCTGTGATGTCTTTTGTCTTTGCAACCTTGCGCGGCGTCTTTGCCAGCAGCGCGCCGGCGCGCACTTTCTGGCCTTCCTCTACAATTACGTGGGCACCGGCCGGAATGGAGTAACTCGCAAGCACTTCTTTTTTGTCATCCACGATGACGATCTGCGGGTGCAAATCCTCCTTATGCTCGATGATTACAGTCCCCATGAGGCCGGTCGCTTCGTCGACGTCGCGTTTGATCGTAACTCCGGCAATCATGTCGCGGAATTCGACCTTCCCACCTTTATCTGTGAGAATCGGCACGTTATAAGGGTCCCATTGCACAAACGTGTCGCCTTTCTTGACCGTAGCTCCGTCGCCTTTGGAGATCATTGAGCCGATCACCACGTTGTAACGCTCAAGCTCCCGTCCTTCGGCATTATGCACACTGATTGAGCCGTTTTTGTTTAGAACAATCCAACTGCCGTCGAGCGCCTGTACCGTGCGTAGATCGTTAAACTGGACAGTGCCATCGTTCTTCGCTTTGATGATCGGTTGCTTAAACGTCTGGCTCGCCGTGCCACCAATGTGAAATGTCCGCATCGTCAATTGAGTGCCAGGCTCGCCGATTGATTGCGCGGCGATAATCCCCACAGCTTCGCCAAGCTTAACGAACTGACCGGTGGCGAGGTTGCGCCCATAACACATCGCGCATACTCCACGGCCACACTCGCAGGTAAGAACTGAGCGAATTTTCAAACTTTCCACGCCTACTCGCTGAAGTTCTGCCGCGATCTTTTCATCGATAAACTGGTTTGCTTTGACGATTTTTCTCTTCTTATCGACCGGATCGGCAATTGTCTCGCAACTGACGCGCCCGATAATGCGCTGCCCAAGATCAACTACTTCCTCGTCCCCTTCATAAATTGAGCGAACAATAATGCCGTTCACCGTGCCACAGTCTTGTTCGTTGATGATCACGTCCTGTGCCGCGTCCACCAGCTTGCGCGTCAGATAGCCGGAGTCGGCAGTCTTGAGCGCAGTATCGGCAAGACCTTTACGAGCGCCGTGAGTGGAAATGAAGTACTCGAGCACGCTGAGCCCTTCGCGGAAGTTCGACGTAATCGGGCGCTCGATGATTTCACCTGATGGCTTGGCCATCAGACCGCGCATGCCTGCGAGCTGACGCACCTGCTGGCGATTGCCTCGCGCGCCGGAGTCGACCATCAGATAGACTGGATTCAACTCCTTTCGCCCCTCGTTGTGCTCCAGCGTGCGGAACAGTCCGCTGGAGATTTCGTCGCCGGCGTGCGTCCAGATATCGATCACCTTGTTGTAACGCTCGCCATCGGTGATAATACCTCTGCGATATTGCTGCTCCACCTGCCGAATCTGCTTGTAGGCATTTTCAAGCTCTGTCTGCTTCTCTTTCGGAATGATCATGTCTGAAATCCCGATCGAGATACCGGCCTTGGTTGCTTCTGCGAAACCGAGCTCCTTTAATTTATCCAGAGTCGCCACTGTTTCCGCCGGGCCGGCGATTTGGTAACAGCGCCAGATAATGTCGCTGAGCTGCTTTTTACCGGCAGGCCTGTTGAAGAATCCAAGTTGGCTCGGCCAAATCTCATTGAAAATCACGCGACCTGGAGTGGTCTCGATGGTTTTTGCCTCTGCATTGCCGTAGATGGTTTTTCTCCCAAAATCGCGGTTCTTGATGCGGATCCGGTCGTGCGTGCGAACGCTGCCCTCGCCCATGGCGAATTCCACTTCGGCTGCATCAGTGAAGAGCGGAAACCGTTGGCCGTCCTTACCATGACCTCGGGGATTTTGGGTAAGGTAGTAACAACCGAGCGTGATATCCTGGGAAGGCGTCGTAATGGGCTTACCGCTGGACGGAGAGAAAATGTTGTTGGGAGCGAGCATGAGCATGCGCGCTTCCATTTGCGCCTCAACTGAGAGCGGTACATGCACCGCCATTTGGTCTCCGTCGAAGTCCGCGTTGTAAGCGGTGCAAACGAGCGGATGAATGCGAATGGCTTCGCCCTCAATCAATTGGGGTTCAAAAGCCTGAATCGACAGTCGATGCAAAGTGGGCGCGCGATTCAGCAGCACCGGATGACCCTTGGTTACTTCCTCGAGAATGTCCCAGACCTCCGGCGTCTGGCGCTCGATCATCTTCTTTGCGCTACGCACGGTGTGGACGTAACCAAGGTCTTTCAGCCTGCGGATGATAAACGGCTCAAAAAGCACGAGCGCCATCTTCTTCGGCAAGCCGCACTGATGCAGCTTGAGCTCCGGACCGATGACAATCACGGAGCGACCTGAGTAATCGACACGCTTACCCAGCAAGTTTTGGCGGAAACGGCCGCCTTTGCCCTTGAGCATGTCGCTCAGCGATTTGAGAGGCCGATTACCCGCGCCTGTGACGGCGCGACCATGTCTGCCGTTATCGAATAAAGCGTCCACGGCTTCCTGCAACATCCGCTTTTCATTGCGGATGATGACGTCCGGCGTTTTAAGCAGCAGAAGGTTTTTGAGCCGATTGTTACGATTGATAACACGGCGGTAAAGGTCGTTCAGATCCGACGTCGCGAAACGCCCGCCTTCCAGCGGCACCAAAGGACGCAAATCCGGCGGAATAACCGGCAATACGTCGAGAATCATCCACTCCGGGCGCGCATGTGAATTCTGAAATCCTTGAACGAGCTTGAGACGCTTCGCCAGTTTTTTACGAATCTGCTTGCTCTTGGTGGCGGCCATCGCCTTCTCCAGCTCTTTGTTGAGCTTGTTAAGGTCGATCTCGGCCAGAAGTTTCCTGATTGCTTCAGCGCCCATCCCGGCTACAAAATCTTCGCCGTATTGCTCCTGCGCCTCGCGGTATTCGACTTCGTTAAGCAACTGCGTTTTTTGCAACGGCGTCTTGCCCGGATCAATTACGATGTAATCCTCGTAGTAAATGACGCGCTCGAGCTGACGCGCGCTCATGTCGAGCATGAGTCCGATGCGCGAGGGCATGCACTTGTAAAACCAGATGTGCGAAACGGGCACTGCTAATTCGATGTGGCCCATCCGTTCGCGACGCACACGTGCCAGGGTGACTTCCACGCCACACCGGTCACAGATCACGCCTTTGTGTTTAATGCGCTTGTATTTTCCGCAGGAGCACTCCCAATCTCGCGTTGGCCCAAAAATGCGTTCGCAGAAAAGGCCGCCCTTCTCCGGCTTGAAAGTGCGGTAATTAATTGTCTCTGGATTTTTGACTTCTCCCTTGCTCCACGACCGCATGGTGTCGCTCGAAGCGACACCGATCGCGACCTGATCAAAACCCACGGGGCGCTCTTCGCCCACTAACTCACGCCAGGAATGTTCGTTCATGATTTGTCCAAATGAATTGTGAATTGAAAATTATGCCACGCTTTCCAGAAAGGTGGGCGCTTGCCCACCAACCTTCACGTCCAGACCGAGGCTTTGCATTTCCTTAATCAAGACGTTGAACGACTCGGGTGTGCCCGCTTCCAGTGAGTTATCACCTTTCACGATCGACTCGTAAATGCGAGTTCGCCCCTGTACATCGTCGGATTTAACTGTTAGCAGCTCCTGTAAAGTGTAGGCGGCACCGTACGCTTCAAGAGCCCACACCTCCATTTCGCCAAAGCGTTGGCCACCGTATTGTGCTTTGCCGCCGAGCGGCTGTTGGGTAACAAGCGAATACGGTCCTACAGCCCGGGCGTGAATCTTGTCCGCCACAAGGTGGCCTAGTTTCATCATGTAGATGTAGCCAACCACCACTTCCTGATCGAAACGATCACCAGTCCGCCCGTCGAACAGGCGTGCTTTGCCGCTTTCCTTCACCCAGCTGAAGCCCTCCTTCTTCGTCGCGTCGTGTAGGTACTCGCGAATCTGTTTTTCCTTGATACCGTCGAATACCGGAGTAGCGACTTTGAATCCGAGCGCCTTTGCAGCAACTCCGAGGTGTGTTTCCAAAACTTGCCCCACATTCATACGGCTCGGAACACCCAATGGATTTAGGACGATTTCGACCGGCGTTCCGTCTGCCAGAAAAGGCATGTCTTCTTCCGGCACAATCCGGGCGACCACGCCTTTGTTACCGTGGCGTCCGGCCATCTTATCGCCGACACTTAGCTTTCGCTTGCTCGCGATATAGACCTTAACCTGCTTGATGATCCCGGGATCGATGTCGTCTCCGCTCTCGACGCGATCTGTTGCGCGATCGCGCTCGAGCTCGAGCTCTGCGAACTTATGCTCATAAGAGCCAATGATTTCGCGGATCCTGTTGCGGATCGGACTCGGATCGATCTCGATGTGATCGTGCGCCGTCGCCAGCTTTCGCAACAGTGTCTTGGTGATTTTGCGATTGGCCGGGATAATGATCTCACCATTCTTGGCGTTTACGACATCAAGAGGGACCTTTTCGCCCAGCAGGACATTCGAAAGTGAATCGGTCAACTGTTCAATGAGCGCCTCTTTCTTGCGCTTATGTTCTTCGCTGATGGTCTTGAGCTGCCGCCTGGTTTCCGCCGGCGTAAGTTTTTCGCGTGAAACTTCGCGACGGGACGAGACCTTTACATCCATCACGATTCCGTAGGTGCCGGACGGGACGGTCAGCGACGTGTCCTTCACGTCCGCCGCTTTTTCGCCAAAAATCGCGCGAAGCAGGCGTTCTTCGGGGGCCAATTCCGTCTCGCTTTTCGGCGTAATTTTTCCAACGAGAATATCACCTGGCTTAACTTCCGCACCGACGCGCACTACGCCATCCGGACCGAGGTTGCGTAAAGCTTCTTCGCTGACATTCGGGATGTCGCGCGTAATTTCCTCCGGACCAAGCTTGGTGTCGCGCGCGCCGATCTCGAATTCATCGATGTGGATGGAAGTGTAAACGTCCTCCTTCACCACTTTTTCCGAGATCATAATGGCATCTTCGAAATTGTATCCGTTCCAAGGCATGAACGCGACGAGCACATTGCGTCCCAGTGCGAGCTCGCCGTGATCGGTGTTTGGACCGTCAGCGATGACTTGACCGCGTTTCACGTGCTGGCCTTTGCGCACGATCGGCTTCTGATTCACGCACGTGCCGGCGTTTGACCGCATGAATTTACGGAGCTCGTAGACGTAAATCCCAGCTTCCGGGTCCGTCTTAAGCTTCCTCTTACTCTCAGGCAGGTGGCCGTCCTTGGTGACAACGATTTGATCCGCAGCGACCGAAGCGACCTTACCGCTGTCGGTGGCCAAAACAACCGCGTACGAGTCTCGCGCAACTTTTTCTTCCAGCCCAGTGCCTACCAGCGGCGCCTCGGAAACGACCAGCGGCACACCCTGGCGTTGCATGTTGGAACCCATAAGCGCCCGGTTTGCATCGTCGTGTTCAAGGAACGGAATGAGGCCCGCTGCTACTGACACAAGCTGTTTCGGCGAGACATCCATGTAGTTCACCTTTGCTGGGTCGACCTCAAGAAAGTCGCCACGGTACCGCACCGAAACTTTTTCCCCCGTGAAATGTCCGCGTCCATCCACGGGAGCATTCGCTTGCGCTACAAGGAAGTTCTCTTCGCGATCGGCTGTCAGATATTCGATCCCGTCGGTCACTCGACCCTTTTCCACTTTCCGGTAAGGCGTCTCGATAAACCCAAACTCATTGATCCGGGCAAAAGTGCTCATCGAGCTAATCAACCCAATGTTCGGCCCTTCTGGCGTCTCGATGGGACAAATACGCCCATAGTGCGAAGGGTGAACGTCACGCACCTCGAACCCGGCACGCTCACGGCTGAGACCGCCGGGCCCAAGAGCGGACAAGCGCCGCTTGTGCGTCAATTCCGCGAGCGGATTCGTTTGGTCCATGAATTGTGATAGCTGCGAGCGGCCAAAGAAATCACGAATCACCGCGCTGAGCGCTTTTGGATTAATCAGCTTCTGCGGCGTCATTCCATCAACGTTGATGTCGAACAATGTCATTCGCTCTTTGACGAGACGCTCGGTGCGAGCAAGACCGACGCGGCATTGATTCGCGAGTAATTCGCCTACCGTGCGCACACGCCTGCTCCCCAGATGATCGATATCGTCCAGCGTGCCTTCGCCTCGCCTTAAATTGATCAAATACTTGATCGCTGCGATGAAATCTTTGTCTGTCAGAATACGTTCTGTGGGATCGACATTGATACCGAGTTTCTGATTGATCTTGTAGCGACCGACACGGCCAAGATCGTATTTTTTCGGATCGAAGAAAAGTCTTTTGAGCAAGGCGCGGGCGTTCGCCACCGTTGGCGGATCGCCGGGGCGAAGACGGCGGTAGATGTCCTTGAGCGCCTCTTCCTGATCGTGCGCCGGGTCCTTCCTCAGCGCCTTCACGATTGTGTCATCGTTCGACATGTCGATGACTTTCACCTCGTGAATCTTGAGCGCCATGATCTGGCGGATCGTCGCTAAGGTTAGCGGTTCGAACGCGCGAGCAACCGTCACCTCGCCGTCACGGATTTCCGCAGTCAGCACTTTGGTGGCCAGCTTCTCTTCATCCATCTTATCGCTTAGCTTCAGGGTCTCGATGTTATAAAAGAGTTTGATCACCTCTTCGTCAGAGCCGTAGCCGAGAGCGCGCAGGAACGTAGTGGCCAAAAACTTCCGGCGGCGCTTGCGGCGATCGAGATAAATGTAAAGGAGATCTGCCGTATCAAATTGCACCTCAATCCACGAACCCCGATCCGGAATGATCCGGAAACTGTAGAGCACTTTGCCATTGACGTGCACGGTTGATTCGAACGCAATACCCGGCGAGCGGTGCAGCTGGCTTACGACCACCCGCTCTGCGCCATTAATGACGAAAGTGCCTTGAGGTGTCATCAGCGGGATTTCGCCCATGTACACCTTCTCTTCCTTGGTACCTTTTTCTTCTCGCAATTGGAAGGTGACATGCAAAGGCGCGCTGTAGGTCTGGCCTTCCCGCTGCGCTTCCAGAGCCATCAGCTTCGGCTCACCGATGTCATAGTGACTGAAATCAAGAACGGCTTTCTCGTCGTAGCTTTCAATCGGGAAAACCTCCTTAAAAACAGCCTGGAGTCCCTGGGTCTTGCGCTTCGAATAGGGGACATCCTTTTGGAGGAAATCGACGTATGAATTGGCTTGAACCTCAATCAGATTTGGCGGTTCAATGCCTTCCTTAATACTTCCAAAGTAAATGCGTTCAGACATAGTCTCTAAGATCAAGAGGTAAAACCTCGCAGCGACACCCCAACTGCAGCCGACTTGGGCAAGATTTTATCAGTTCAGCGACGAGCGAAGGGCACAAAAATGACACCGAAACGGCGCGTTGTCAAATCGACGACCTGCCGTTTCGCTGCCAGTAATGTGTTTTGCCTTTTAGCGCCGTTAAAAATACGTCTACCTAGCTTTAACCAATTACGACTTTACTCCAAATCGGTCGCTGCGCAACCAATTCGTGCCGCGATGAGCTTTCAAAGTGGACTATTTATTTGATTTCAACCTTCGCGCCCGCAGCCTCGATCTTTTTCTTGATCTCGTCTGCCTCCTGCTTTGTCACACCTTCCTTTATTGTTTTGGGTGCTCCTTCAACCAGCGCCTTTGCTTCCGCCAAGCCGAGCCCAGGAACTGCGCCACGGACTTCTTTGATCACAGCGATTTTGTTGGCGCCCATTTCGGTCAGGATCACATCAAACGTCGTCTTTTCCTCAGCCGCTGGAGCCGCCGCTGCACCGGGAGCGCCTGCAACTGGACCCGCCGCCACTGCTACGGGTGCGGCCGCGCTCACACCCCATTTTTCCTCAAGCTGCTTGACCAATCCAGCAATCTCCAGCACCGACAGGTTGCTGAGTTGCTCCACTAACTTTTCTGTATCTGCCATTTTGTTTTTCCTCCATTAGCCGCCTCTGGAAGCTTCCAGAGAATTACGATCGACAGCCGCCGATCCGGTCAGTTTTCGTTTTTTTGTAGAGCAACTCCGAAATGTTCGGCGTTGCCAAGGCAGGCGATGCGCCTGCCCTACAAAGTCTACGTCGCTGGCGCTCCCTCCTTTTCAGCCTTCGCTTTCAGTAACCGCGCCAGTGCCGAAGCCGGCTCGTTCAGAAGGCGAACGAAACGTGTCGCCGGAGACAAAAGCAGTCCCAGTAATTGCGCCTGCAAGGTTTCGCGCGGCGGCAATTCTGCCAATGTCTCCAATTCCGCAGTCGAAAGGACAGCGCGATCAATGAAGCCAATTTTTACAGCCGCGATTTTGAATTCAGTCGCAAACGTTTTAAAGATTTTGGCCACCGGTGCCACATCGTTTTCTCCTGTGACAATTGCCGTCTGCCCAACCAATTGATCACTGACGTCTGGAAAACCGGAATCGGCCATGGCGCGTTTGAGGAAATTGTTTTTGACGACGTGCATTTCCGCCCCTGTTGGCGCCAGCCGGCTGCGCAACTCGCTGAAGTCGGCAACCTTCATGCGCTGGTAATCGGTCACGATCACAAACGGCGAGCGTTTCAGCTTCTCAGACAAATCTGAAACAATGTTGGTTTTTTCCGGTCGCATTTTGTTCGATGTCAGGTGCGTTCCCTAAGCATTCAAATACGGCGTCGGATCGACGCGAACTCCCGGTGACATAGTCGCACTGATTGTCACGCCTTCAAGGTAGCGGCCTTTAGCTGTCGCCGGACGAGCCCGGACAACGGCTTCGATCACTGCATTTCCATTTTCCACCAGAGCGTTTTCGTCGAATGAAAACTTTCCGACGGGTACCGCGACGTTGCCGTTTTTGTCGAGCTTGAATTCCACGCGGCCCGCCTTCACCTCTTGCACAGCTTTGGCAGTATCGTCAGTCACCGTACCGGTTCTGGGATTCGGCATTAGCCCGCGTGGACCAAGTACTTTCCCAAGCTTGCGCACCTCTGCCATTGCTGCAGGTGTAGCAATCGCCACATCAAAATCCTGGAACCCTTCCTGGCATTTTTGAATCAAGTCCTTCATCCCGATAAATTCCGCGCCTGCTTCTTTCGCTGCGCGCGCAGCCTCGCCTTCTGCGAACACCAGCACGCGCACCTGCTTTCCACTGCCATGGGGAAGTGGGCAGGTCCCACGCACCATCTGGTCGGACTGTTTGGGATCAACCCCGAGTCTGAATGAAACTGTCACAGTCTGATCAAATTTTGTCGGCGAAAATTTCTTCAGCGTCGAGACAGCATCGGCAAGATTGTAGGTCTTGCTTCGGTCGATCTGCTCTGCGGCGGCGCGATAGCGTTTACTTCGATTTCTTTGCATTTTGTGTGCAGTTCAAATGCCCGGTCACTCGCTTTAGCAACAAGGCTCCTGCTTAAATTGTCCGATGCAATTCAGCGACGGAGCACAGAAACTAGCGGCTATTTTTGCGCTGTCAAAATCTCGTGCGAACAAATCGCAGTGAATGCCTCAATCACCCCCAGTTGTGACATCTGGCGACTTCGTTGCTTCGGCAGCTTTTTGCGCTGTGGGTGGGCCCTGACGAATGATCTTGCCTTCCTTCATGACGAAGGAAACGCGCGCGGTCGCAGTTATGTCGGTCGTCGGATCACCCGGCACGGCAATTACATCGGCCAGTTTCCCTTTTTCCAGTGTGCCGAGTTTTTGAGCGACACCGAAGAGCTCGGCGTCGCTTGTAGTCGCCGATTTTAGCGCGTCGATCGGCGACATGCCAAGATCGACCATCAGCTTAAATTCCTTTGCGTTTTCCCCATGTGGATAGACCGCTGCGTCTGTTCCAAATGAAATCTTAACGCCCATCTTCACGGCGTTGCGAAACATTTCCGAGCGCGCATTGAAGGCCGCTTTGGCTTTCTCCTGCAAGGCAGCCGGATAATTCGCCAGCTTGCCCATGATCCACTCCGATGCCATCAACGTGGGCGTCAGATATGTGCCTTTCTTCTTCATCATTGCGAGCGTTTCTGGTTTCATAAAGGAACCGTGTTCGATGGAATCGACGCCGGCCTCAATCGCTTCGCGCGCGGCTTGATCACCATGACAATGCACCGCCACTTTTCTGCGTAACCGGTGCGATTCATCGACGAGCGCCGCCATTTCCGCCGGCGTTAATTGCGGAGTATCCACTTCATCGGCAAGTGAGAGTACGCCGCCAGAAACTGCGGCCTTAATCACATCTGCACCGTTCTTCACCTCGAACCGAACCGCCTTTCGAATTTCATCAGGACCATTCGCAATTCCATCAGTGTAATCTGGCTCGCGTCCGAAAAGAAAATCACGAAACCCGCTCGTAGGATCGAAATGACCACCGGTGGCGCCGATTCCTTTCGTAGCGACCAGCATTCGTGGACCGACGATCGTCCCTTTGTTGATCGAATTGCGCAGTGCCACGTCGACAAATTCGCGGCTGGCAACAAAACGACTGCCCAAGTCGCGCACGGTTGTGAATCCCGCTTCAACAGTCGCGCGTGCAAACACCGTCGCGTGAATCGCCTGCTCGGAAACGTTCAGATCAAGTTCTTGCAGTCGACGCTCGTTGTAATTACCGGAGTAATCGGCGGTCAGATGTGTGTGCGCATCCATGAAGCCGGGGGAAAGTGTTGCGTCTCCGAGATCGATCACTTGCGCGCCCATTGGGAGCGGCAGGTTACTTCCCGCATCGACAATTTTGTCACCGCGCACGATCACCACGCCGTTTTGCAGGAGTGAACTCGATTTGCCGTCGAACAGCCGCGCCGCTTTCAGCGCGATTGTTTCATCGGCCGCGTGCGCCGATATCCCGAAAGACAGCAAAACCAAAAGGATACGAGACGTGATTTTCATTCCGCTGGTCTAGAAGCAATCCTCCAAGCTCGCAAGTAGGGAATATGCAAGAGTGCCACCCCAATCCCAAAATAATGCTAGGGAGTTCGCAGTTTCGCTGTGCTTTCCGCGAGTCCTTCTCGCGCCGCAGTGAGTCTGGGATTCAGTGCGAGCGCCTCCTTGAAGACAGCAATCGCGCGCTCGTGTTGATTGAACAGCGCGAGATAGCGTCCTCGGTTGATGAGCATGGTTGTGTATGTGGGCAACACCTTGAGCTCAACCACGTCGTCGTTCTCAAACTGCAGCGTCCCATCAGCCAAACCGCGGGTCTGCAGCTCTCGTTCTGGCGAATCTTGAAAAGTTGAGTCGGTCGCAAGTTCAAAAACGAGGCCCTGCGGAACAAGCTGATAGTTTTGGGTAATCCACTTTGTCGCCTGACCGTTGCTTGAATCCCCGGCTAATAAATCATTCGTGATGTAAGCCGGTGCGACCGAACGTTCCTGCGTCACAATTGACCGGACCATCTCGAAAAATGCCTTGCTGATCGTTTGAGTAAGCCGCTCGTTTCCCGCGAACGCTCCCGGATCGCGCTCCCATTGTTTGAGGAGCTCAACAAATCGGTCAATCTTCTCACGCGATCGCTCGACCAGATCGGGATGAGCACGCTTCAGGTAATCAAAATACCACGAGCGACGCAGCAGATTAAGATCAATCACCTTCGCATCCCTCCGCCGGTGTTCAATTTCCTGCACGTAGAACATCGGGGAGACGACTTGCCAGTCTTGCGTTACTAAAAGTCCATCCGGCCCGACCGTGCTCAGGAGATTCTCAGCGTAATCGTGCGCAATCAAGTAATGCCTGCGATTGTTGAACGGCAAGTTCGCGGCAAATGCCGTCGCAGACACGAGCAACAGAGCAATTGCCGCGACCCAGTACGGTTTGTTTGCCGCCGTCGATTTGGAGAAATTCATCTGGATTAACCAACGGATGCCCAGGCCGGCAGCGATCGCGATCGAGATGAATACCGGCAAATAGTACGCATCCTTGTCTTCAGCAATTTGGTAGCTGAGGTCGTAAGCCAGATTCGAAATCACAACAATCGAGAGAAACCAAAAGCTCGTGCGGTCGGTTTTGTAGGCGTTGGTGAAACCCGCAAAAGCCAGGACCACTGCCACGGGCAGCCACGCAGGCCCGAATTCGCTCAACGCCATTCGGCAGAATTCCACAAACTGCGTTCCCACTACGTTTGGCGTAAACGATAGGAACACCCGATACTGCCGGCCGGTAATATGCCACCAGATTTCTTGCAGCGAGCGCGGATTACCCCAGTTGATAACAGGCGAATGCGACGCCGCAATTGGCAAATAAGCATAAACAGCTACGAGCGCGCCGATGGAAATTAGCGCAGCGTACAAGAGTCGACGACTTGTAAAAAATCGCAGCCCCTGTGTCCTCCAAACAATGACGGCCACAGCTGGAAGCGTCAGGCCCACCGTCACATGGTGATCGCCCAGTGCCAACCCAAAGACCGTCGCCGCAGCGTAAAGCCAGCGGTCGTGCTTCATGGTCGCCGTTTTGGTATCACTTCGCTGTGCGACGATGCATCGCCGCCACCGAAGCATCAGAAAAAAAACAGTCAGGATCAGCAGCGTGTTTAAAGTGTAAACCTCGGTGATCGTTGCGTACGACCAAAGGGTCCGAGAAAAGGTCATGAGCAAGCCCGCACCCAGTGCCGGCGCCAAGGTCAAAAGATGGCTGATGCCTGAATCGCCACTGCTTTTTCTCTGTTGCGCAGCTCTTTTTTTCGAGGTCGCCACATATGAAGCGGTGATCCCTAACTCTGCCACAACGAGAGTGAGCACCGCGGAAGCAAGCGCCGCGAAAAGAGCGGACGAAAAATTGATCCGCACCGCGACGTTTCCGAAGGGCACGAGCGATGCGAGATGCGCGAGCATGACCCAGAGAGGAAAGCCAGGCGGATGCGCAACACCAAGCCCTTGAGCGACGACAATCAGTTCGCCGCTGTCCACCAGGGTAACCGTCGGCGCAAGGGTCCAGATATAAACAACGAGTGCAGCAAGAAATACTGCGGCAGCGCAGAGCAACTCTGCTGGAGACCAAGAAATTGTCCTTGCATTCGCCTCGCGCACGGGCTTTGACGCGGTCCTTGGCGTCATCTCCTTTTGAGATTGTGTGTTGCTCGAGGCTCGTCGCGCCATTTGCGTATCGTCTCGCAAACTGGCTTTGCTGCAAACCATGAAAGCGATGCGAGGACGCATCGCACTCCGAAAGCACTTCGTGCGAAATTCACCAAAAGCCCCCGTTTCATTTTGCGACAGTTTTGGGAGTGCGCGCGCTCCTCGCGCCGCTTTTTAGCGGGTGAAAGAACCCTTGTCTCCGTCGGGGCGCTTCGCTTCAATTGCCGCGACATGAAACAGTCGACCCTGGTTGTAGCGCTGTACACGGCCATCGTCACAAACATCATTGCGCAATCTCCTACGCCAGCGCCATCCCCCGCAAAACCGCCTACGGATTATGATCTACAATGGGGCGTTAAGATCCCGATGCGCGACAAGATCGAACTGAACGCGACATTGTATTTGCCGAAAACCCCTGATGGCTCTTCTTCGAAGACGCCGGTGATCTTTACGCTGACGCCTTACATTTCAGACACCTACCACGTCCGGGGCGCCTACTTCGCATCGCATGGTTACGTTTTCGCGCTCGTCGATGTACGCGGCCGTGGAAATTCCAGCGGCGAGTTCGAACCATTTGCCAATGAGCCGCGCGACGGACACGACGTTGTCGAATGGCTGGCGAAGCAACCGTTTTGCGACGGCAAGGTCGCGATGTGGGGCGGTTCGTACGCGGGGTTCGATCAATGGGCCACCGCGAAGGAATTCCCGCCGCATCTGGCGACGATTGTTCCGGCGGCGGCCGCCCATCCGGGCCTCGATTATCCCTCTTATAACAACATTGGACTGACTTATGATATGCAATGGTTCACGCTCACCAGCGGTCACACGGCACAGGACCATCTTTTTGGCGATCAAAAATTCTGGCGCACAAAGTTTCTGGACGCTTACAAGAAGCACATCCCTTTTAAATCGCTCGATTCATTTGTGGGAAATCCATCGGTTAATTTTCAGCGTATTCTCAAGCACCCAATGGCCGACGTGTACTACGACGCGATGCTGCCGACG
>QHNQ01000062.1 GCA_003218135.1 Verrucomicrobiota bacterium | reverse complement strand
CAAAATCTGTCGGCGACTTTCCAAGTGCTCCTGCTGCTACTTTCTGATCGTCTTCGAGCCGTCCCGGAACGTCGGTTTGAAAAATGAACAGCTCTTGCTTCGGTAGATTCGCAAACGCCTGTTCGCCAACGCCGAAGTTTTTTGACAGCACCTCGCGCGGTAGATGCGCCATCGAGTCGCTCAACAGCACGGTTTCTGACTCCGAAAAATTACCGTCGTCGAACACCAGCATGAATTCGCAACCATCGGGATTCAGACCCTGAATCGAGTGGGGGATCCCGCTGGGAAAAAACCAAAGATCGTTTTTCTTCACATCGGCGACAAAACTCTTGCCGTCTGCGTCGATCGCCGTAATCCGCGCTGTCCCGTAAAGCATGATGGCCCATTCGGCAGACGTGTGCCAATGCAACTCCCGGACGCCGCCTGCCGTCAGTCTCATGTTTACACCCGCCAGCGTTTTGGAGACGGGTAATTCCCGAACGGTCACCTCGCGTGACCATCCGCCTTCGTAAGTCCGCTTGTTCGCAAAGGAAAACGGATACTTGAAGTTTTGGACCAGGCTCTTTGAGTCCGTGCCGGGTGGCCACATGGAATCTGGATTCTGGCCATCCAGCGGCGGGCTGCCCGGCCCAGGATCACTCTTGCTTCGGTCTGCACCTGCGATTTTTTGCAACGTGGCAAAGCTGCCTACTGCTGCCGCGGCTGTTCCGATGAAATTTCGACGAGTAAATGCGCTCATAATTTTTGCTCCCGGGGGTTCTGAGTTTGTTTTTCGAATTTGAAATTGTTCACGTCATGCACTCCAGACTTGGTAGAGGATACTGATCAGGACCAGCATTAGACCGCTCCAGACAAATATGATTACCTCCTCGCGATTGTGTCGAACTACGGGCACATCGTTCTCGACATCTGGGTCGCGATCGAAAAATTCGTGGCGCCTGCGCCAGATCAAGACGCCGGCGACAACAAACATGATCACGGCGAGAGTGAATCCGACACGCAGCGCCGGAACGCCCGGTTGTTCTATCAACGCGATCGTGAGAAAGCTAATGGTTTCCATATCAAAAACGTACTGGCAGGTTTCAATCGGTGCTACGACGCGTCGGTAGGATTTTCCGTTGCTACTGAAGGACACATCGCGATTATCTCTTTCGAGGGAGGCCACGCTGGCGAAAGACCCACTAGGCCGAGCAAGTGATACACCTTGCAGATGGCCTGCGAACCGAGCTCGCCTGGACTTCTTGCGCATTCACTGCAGTGTTTGCAACGAGGACGCAAGCAATCGCGACAAGGCTCAGTCTACTGAGTATGTTACTTGATGTTTTCATTGTTCGACGCTCCTACCGACTGGATCGTTAGCCATAGCGCATCCGGTAGATTTTCCGATGTATCGCTAGGAGGACTAGTGAGTCCTCCTTCGGAGGTAACTCTGCCAGGAGCAGAACTGTGGTCGGCGAAAGCGGCTAGTAGCGTTCCGCGGCGAATACGGATTCTGGATCGGAGCCGGAAACTTTGCCGACAGCGATCCAGCCAAATCGGCTGACCAGCGCGCCGATTAAAAATGAAATCGCTGCGACTGGAATGAATGTTAGGCTGCTACGAAAAGTTCACGTTCCAGCGGATCCAGGTGTTTATTCAACGCATGACGCAATCTCGCGAGTGCGGTTAGTTCCGAGTTCCGAACCTATCTCAGCTCGGCCGGTTGGCGAAACTCCCGGCAACTGCAGCATTTGGCTTGTGAGCGTGCCGGTTACTGCCAGGTGATGACCAGTTTGATAACGCGCGACTGCATCGCGCGTAGCTCGCCCGTAGAGTCCATCAATGGATCCATGGTAGTAGCCGAGCTTGGTTAGATCCTGTTGGACAGCCGTTACTGTTGAATCAGAAGACGGGTTGCCATAGTAAACGCCCTCATTATTATAGTACGGCTCAACGTCGGTGTAGTAGCCGGGGTAGTAATCGTACAGGTAATAGCCGTAAGCGTAATAAGGAAAACAATCCCACGAGTAGTAGCCTTCATCGAGACCGAGCCAGGCAACGCCATCCCAAGCCCACCAGTGACCGCGCCAGTAGTGCCCACTGTGCCGGTCCCAATCGCGATGCACACTGGCACCTTGTCGCGAGAAAATGTGATTTCCTGCCCGTTCGCTCGGCTGTTGGATGCGTGAGGCGATTTGCGGACGCGAGTTCGCCGTCGACTGACGATCAATGGATGAGACTGGATCGCGCTGGTGCGGAGGTATCGTTAAGCGACCAAGTGAAGTTCTAATCCGCGAGGGCGAGCGAACGATCACTGGCTGTCCAAATGTCGGACGGGCGCCGAAAGAGAAGCGAGCACCGCCGCCAAATGCAGGCGCCGAATGGAAACCGCCGCCGCCGAAAAACATCTCGAAAATGCCGCCGCCAAAGCCGCCGCCACCAAAGTGCGGGCCGACTCCAATTCCGACGGCGTGTCCGGCTAACGCGGTCTGAATCATCACGGAAGAAATCACGAGGCTAGCTACTTTAGAGATAGTTGTTATTTTCATGTTACAACGCTCGCGTATCGGAGCGCAGAAGCAGCATCATCCTTGCGTAAACAAAAATGACTTCTTCAATCCGGTTGTGGCGAGCAACAGCTGTGTCCGTGTCGACTTCGGGATCCTGGTCAAACAATTGATGCCGTTTTTGAAAGGTGTAGAGGCCGACACCACTCATCGCGAGGACTGCTATGGTAAAAGCAATACGCAGAGCAGGAACCCCGGCATGCTGAATCATCGCGATGAATGAAGTTATTTGCTCAGTAACAAGCGTGTTCATTTTGATTTTCGAAGCGGAGTCCGAACCCAATCATGCTGTTCCTCCCCAACGACGATGATGGTATCGGGCGGGTAAGGTTTGCTGGGGTAGGGCGACCGAAGTACCCCAAGCGCGTTCGAAGCGAAGATCGATAGCAAGATCACCGCTATCGCGAGAGAATAATTCGTTTTCATGGGAGGACGTTATCGGTGCGTTGAATCAGTTTCTACGACGCGTCTGTGGGATTTTCCGTTGCCACCCAGGGGCGGATTGGCATTGCCTCTTCCGAGGGAAGTCTGCAGCGAACCGAACCGCAGTCAGCGACCGCGGCTACAACTGCGGTCGTCGCTAGTAGCGTTCCGCGGCGAAAACAGACTCCGGATCAGAGCCGGAAACTTTGCCTACCGCAATCCATCCGAATCGGCTGACCAGCGCGCCAACTAGAAATGAAATCGCTGCCAACGGAACCAGGCCGAAAAACCGTAGAATAAGCGCAAGCGGGCCGTTCAAAACTTCGCCAATCCGAATCAGCCAGCCCGAGCCGTGTTCATGTATGGCGCGATCGGCGGCGCCGTGTTTATCGACACTGAGCCAGATCAAAAGCGCAGTCTCAACCGTGGCCGCATAAAATCCGAGGAAGTTGAGTGCAGCGATTCGGTGCCCGAGCAATTCCAACAGGGCAGCGGCGGATCCTAACCCGGCAGTTCCAAAATGAATCGGCAGCAGCGTCCGATGCAAAAACCACGCTGGAATCGCGGTAGCGCCGATCAGCACGCCAGTGTAAGTCGCAAGCAAAGTTCCGAAGATCGCCGAACCAAAAATGAAGATGCCCGTGGCGACGCGCAGGAGTTGATCGAGTATGCCAGGGGAGATCTGATGCGCGTGCAGTTCGAGCGCGACCAAACCCGGAACGGCGCACGCGCCGAATGCGCTAAGAATCCAGGCGCCCATCGACATGGCAGATCGATGTTTAAAAACGCGCAGCATGTTGAGGAAGAGGTGCGGGCGGCCAAGATCCATGATCAAAAGAATCGGTGAAAGAATCGCGCCAGCTATGGACGCAACCCACATGGCTGTGCGCGCAAGATCGAGATGATGAAAGATAGCGGCGCCACTTGCGATTACGGCCGACATTCCGGCCATTCCACCGAAGAAAAAATAAAGCGGGACTTCCCACGTCCAGACCGGCGGTTTCACCACGGCCTGACCGTAGTAGCCGGGTTTGCGCGGAATCGGGCCACCGGCGACGTCCACGCCTTTGCCCGCAACGACGCCCTCCTTCCACGCTTGCTCGCGCATTTCCTCCAGCCGCTTTTCCGATGGCGAATTGGTTGTCATTGGAAAAACGCGAACGCCAGAAGCGTTGCGATGATCGATGCAATTGCCGTCGCGAATGCCGAAGTCCAGGCCGACTTCAGGTAAATCGTTGGAATCTGCGGCTTCGGTGGAAGTCCGTAGGCTTCTGGTTCGCCTAGAATCAAAAAGAACGCGTGAATGCCGCGCACAGACGTCTCCGTTGGATCGTAAAGTTGTGCGTCGTTGTAACCGCTTTGTTGCAATTGCTGCACGCGCTCCGCTCCACGTGCGCGTACGTCATCGAGTCGGCCAAACACGATCGATTCGGTCGGACAAACTTTTGCGCAGGCCGGAACGAGTCCGCTCTTTTGTCGATCGTAACAAAATGTGCACTTGAATGCGCCGCCCGCGTCTGGCAGCGGCGACGGTCTGCGATCGATCACACCAAACGGGCACGACACCACGCAATAGCCGCAGCCGTTGCAAACATCGTTTTGCACAAGGACGGAGCCAACTTCCGTGCGCACGATTGATCCGGTCGGACACGCTTCAAGACAACCCGCTTCCTCGCAATGTTTGCAAACGTCGGACAAGAAAACCCAGCGAAAGGGATCTTCACCATCGCCATCAGCTAGCGAATGCGAGCCGACAATCTGATTTCCCTTTTGTCGATCTTGTTCCAGAAACATTACATGGCGCCACGTCGACGCGCCAAGGTGGCCTGTGTTATCGTAGGAATTTCCCGACCAAACATAGCCGTCATCCGGCACGTGATTCCATTCTTTGCACGCGACTTCGCAAGCTTTGCAGCCAATGCAAACGGTCGGGTCAGTGAAGAAGCCGACCTCTACTTTTTCCTGTACAAAATTGTGATGGCGCTGGTTGGTGCTTTTTGTGCCTTCGCCGATCATGGTTTATGCGCACGCACTTTGCTGTGGTTTGGGAATAGGCGTCTCGCATGCTGTTGGCGGCGCCATCGGCGGCAAAAATCCCTGCTCATTCTTTTCC
>QHNQ01000061.1 GCA_003218135.1 Verrucomicrobiota bacterium | reverse complement strand
GTTGATCTACCATTTCAACCTTCTACGCACCCTCGAAGACATGTACGACCTCCCCTACGCCGGAGTTAGCGGAAACTACCAGCCCATCACGAACGTTTGGGTCGGGGGAACGCCTACCCCTACACCGACCCCAACACCTACCACGACCGCTACTACGACAGCGACATCAACTGCTACAGCTACTGCTACTGCAACTGCTACAACAACAGCGACTGTTACCCCAACACCTACAGCAACACTAACTCCTACAGCAACACCTACAGCGACGGCGACAGCAACAGCCACAGCGACAGCTACTGAAACGCCAACACCTGCCCTGACGCCGACCCCGACACCAACGCCTACGCCGAGAATTGCTCCCACGCCGAGGTCGCGCCCGAGCCCACCATCCAGGCCAACAGCGCCACCTCACCTGACACCGCCGCCGCCGCCAGCTACGAGTACACCCGCTGCAGCGGCGCGGCCCACCCCACCGCCTCACATTACGCCAGTGCCGCCGCCACCTTCACCGCGACCTACTCCGGCGCCGAGGCCCTGACGGGAAAGGCTGATAGTTGATTGCAGAGGTAATCAGCTTGCCGCCCCGGTAGCCGCCTACTCCGCCGACGCGGCTGCGAAGGCTGTATCGGCGGAGGCGGGAATCGATTGTAGCAGGGATCGACCTGTCCGCCGTCGCCCTGCGCGAATGCCGACAATCCCGGTTGTCGCAACTGACCTCTGTGCGGCTTCGCACGACGTGACGCCGCAAAGATTTTCAAAAAATCTTCTTTACGTCTGTCGTGAGTCCGTGAGAAAAATTACCGTCGTTTAGCCTTAAGGGCGCATTACAACCAGAGGGACCCACACCATGCCAAAGATCATTCCTATCGGTTTCGCACTCCTATTACTTCTATCTCTCAGAAACAGTTCGGGAAATTACGCAGCGCAATCCAAACAAGAAAATTCCGACGCGGCGACCGGCATTTTACAAAAGATGATTGTCGAGAACGGAACTGTCACAATGGATCTCGATCTCAACCGGTTGAATGGGATGGGCTTCGCGCCGCAAGGTGCCGTCCGCGTGCAATTCGCAGTCGCAGCCAATTCGTTCTTTAGCATTCTCGTTTTCAATGATCTCTTACGCGGCCCCGAGCAGGGCTCAATGGCATTGGTCCCGCAGCAATCCATCGTGCTGCCCTCTTTGTTGGGAGCGTCGATCAAACAGTTGATCGTAGAAAAACTTCCTTCCGGTCAGCAGTTCGATCTTGCCGTGCGCGACGCAAAAACAAGCTTCACGTTCTTCAATATTGAGGGGCACCAATACGATTACGACGCGCAAGCGCAGTTGCTAAGTATCCACGGCGGGCGGCTTCTAATTTCAAATGAGTTTGCCAAGGCGCTCGGGCGCCCGGCAGACGCCAGCGTGGTGGCTGGAAAAATCTCGGTCGGAGCGGCGATGCAGCCGGTTGAGGTAACGCAGCTGGTTAACGGCGAAATTAAATCGGTGGTGATGCCGCCATTGGGAAGCGCGAACGGCAGGGAGACCCCTACGTTGGTGCCCGGACCCGATGTAATCGTCGGCGAGCTGCCGGAGATGGCGCAATACGGAAACGACACCGTAAATCATCTCGTCGGCCTCGGAGTGGGCACAATTTCCTGTAACGCCGGTGATCAACCTCTCGATTGGTTTGCACTTTCGAACACGGATCACCCGGTTATTCCGCAAAATTTTTATCGCATGAGTGGGGGCGCGACTAACGACGATCGGTTCGAGCAAATCGGCCAATCCTGGCTCAAACACGCGTTCACGGCATTGGAAGGCAACGCCTGCAATTTCGGTTGCAACACCAGCGGGTGCACAACCGGCACGCATCTCTGCCCAGGGTGCTCCGATCCTTACGGCTCTAGTTTGAATGCGAGTCAAGGCGGCATCGGCTCACGCGCGTGGGTGAACCCCTTTACCGGCGTTTTCCCATCCGGCGCCAACAATCATACCGGACACACTCATACCGGCACATCGCACCGGGTCACGGTGGCTAGCAGCGATCTAGACCCTGCGCAGAACGCTGGCGCGACTTATTTTGCCGAAGCGCAATATGTGACGCCACATGAATACGCCTGGTGCCAGACGCATCCTGGCCAGTGTAACATGTATAACAATGCCTCCTACCGCAGGTTTACCGTCTTCGGCAGCGGGGACAGCTACACATTTTCAGGCTCCGGCTCGACTGTGCGGACGCAGCCTGCCATCGTGGCGTGGACGGGCGCGACAGTGAATCCGGCTCAGCCTGATCCGGGAAATGATGGCATCTGGTTGATGAGCTACAAAGTTACGAATCCTACGACTGGAGTCTGGCATTATGAGTATGCCTTGTATAACCAGAATCTGGACCGAGGGATTCAATCTTTCAGTGTGCCTCTTGCACCGGGGATTAACATAAGCAACATCGGGTTTCACGGGCCGCCTCAGGAACCCGGCTGGGCAAACGACGGTACGTTTAACAATCAGGGGTACAGCAGCATGCCATGGGCTGTGACTCAAGCCGGTGGTTCGATAACTTGGAACAGCGAAACATTTGCGCAGAACCAAAACGCCAACGCGATCCGCTGGGGCACATTGTACAATTTCCGGTTCGACGCGGATCAGCCACCGCAAGGTGTTAACGCGACGGTAGGATACTTCAAAACAGGATCACCCACCATGGTTGCAATCCAGGCGCCGGCGGGCGGCACGCCAACTCCCACGCCTACGGCCAGCCCGTCGCCGACGGCAACTGCGACAGCTAGTCCAACCCCCACACGTACGCCTACGCCCACAGCCACCTTTACACCCACACCCACACCCACGCCCACGGCTACTTTCACGCCTTGTAGCCCAATAACGATTACGACGGGAACGGATACGATCGTGCCGGGCACAACGGACACCGGCAACCACTGTGACGACTGTATCACCACCATCGCGCTGCCGTTCGCAATCCAGTTGTATGGGAACAGCTATATCAGCGTAAATCTGTCCTCCAACGGCACGGCGCAGTTTGTGACCAGCGATAGCACGTTTGTCAGTGTGTGCATCCCATGGGCTGGGCATGACTTCGCCATTCATCTGTTGTTTCAGGATCTGCGCACCGACGCGGGCCTGAGCGGTTGCTCGGCTTATCCTGGCGGGAACTGCGGTATTTACACTTCGGTCTCGGGCACTGCGCCCAACCGGATCTTCAACATCGAATGGCGCGCCGTGCTGTTTGGTAACAACGCCTCGAGGACGAATTTCGAGGTCCGCCTGTATGAGATGGCTCCTTCATTCCGCGAAATCATCTACGGCGAAATCAACGGCACAGGCGCGACGCAACCGTGGTCGGCCGGTGTGCAAGGCAATAGCAGCCAAGGATGTTACACCCAGGACTTCTGCAATCCTGCGGCTAACCCGCCGCCTGGGAACCGATCACGCATTTACGGTGGCGGCGGTGGGAGTCCAACGCCAACACCGACGGCGACGGCGACCTTTACACCCACAGCTACGGCGACTGCTACAGCCACTGCGACGCGGACACCTACGCCTACAGCTACGGCAACGGCTACGGCAACCGCGACATTCACACCTACTGCGACGGCAACGGCTACGGCAACCGCAACGGCGACAGCGACCGCCACTGCGACAGCAACTGCAACGGCCAGTGCTACACCTACTTCAACGCCGACGACTACTCCGAGACCGACTCCGACAGCAAGGCCTAGCCCCGAGCCGCATGTTCGACCTACTCCGGCACCGCGGCCTCTGTAAGAGACTGGCGATGAGTAACGAGGGACGACTAATGAAGGCCGCGCAACCGCTCAAATCATACAGTGCGCTTCTAATCGCGCTCGCGCTTGCCTGTACCGGTCCCGGGTTGGCGGGCGCGGCAATGATCAGCATCAACCCGAGCAAGGACAATACTCTCTACCAGTACAATCCCAATGAGGGTGATCTCAGCAACGCTCTTGGCTTTCACTTCTTCACGGGTACGATACTCATGGGTGAAAGCCGCCGAGGTGTGCTCGCCTTCGATATCGCCGGAAACGTTCTGCCAGGCTCAACTATCACAGGCGTAAGTCTCAGCATGAATATGTCCAAAACGATTGACGGCACAGCGCGAACCACCGAGCTGCACAAGCTGCTTGCCGACTGGGGCGAAGGAACCTCTCGCGCGCCCGGAGAGGAGGGCAGCGGAGCGCCGGCTACTCCCAACGACGCGACGTGGCGGCACCGTTTCTACGACACGATTTTTTGGACTACGCAAGGCGGCGACTTTTCAGCAACCGTGAGCGCAAGTCAGTCGGTTGGTGGCCTCGGCCAATACATATGGAGTTCAACACAGATGATAGCCGACGTGCAATCGTGGCTGGACAACCCAGCCAGCAATTTCGGCTGGCTCGTGCTCGGGGTTGAGTCCACGAGCCCGACTGCGAAGCGTTTCGATACTCGAGAGAGCGCCAGCCCACCGGTCCTGACCATCGTATACACGGCACCGACTCCGAGTCCAAGTCCTACAGCTTCTCCTACAGCCACAGCGACTGCAACTGCTACGGCAACCGCAACAGCAACTGCTACTGCGACAGCAACTCCGACGGCAACACGTACACCTACACCTACGCCGACAGTAACTCCAACGGCCACTCCTACGCCTACTCCAACGCCAACATCTACG
>QHNQ01000060.1 GCA_003218135.1 Verrucomicrobiota bacterium | reverse complement strand
GCTGCAGCGAGTTTGATTTCGATGAGCGCAAACAGATTGTCAACTCCGAGAGGGAACGGGCCAAACCGGTCGCGCCAATCGCGCCGCAGACGATCCAATTGCTCGGGTGAAGTGATTTGGGCGATGTCGCGGTATGCTCGGATACGCAGCGCCGGTTCGCTGATGTAGGCAATTGGAATGAAAGCCGGAATTTTGCAGGGCAAGCTGTCAGCTTCCCCTACAGCTCGCGCTAGCTTCGGCGGCGCAACGAACTCCGCTTCATTTGTGGCGACAAAATCCAGGCGCAAATCAACATCCAACCGGAGCCGCGGCTTTTCGCCTTTGAGTTGAGTCACCGCCTGCTTGAGCAACTGGCAATACAAATCGAAACCAACAGCTACGATGTGGCCGCTTTGAGCGGTGCCCAGAATGCTGCCCGCGCCGCGAATCTCCAGGTCGCGCATGGCGACGCGAAACCCCGCGCCGAGCGAGCTGTACTGTTTGATGGCGCTAATCCGTTTACGCGCGGCGCCGATTGTCATCATTTCGCGCGGAAGAAGCAGGTAGGCGTAAGCCTTGTGCTCGGCTCGCCCAACACGTCCGCGCAACTGATACAAATCCGCAAGACCAAACTGGTCCGCGCGGTCGATGATGATCGTGTTTGCATTTGGAATATCGAGACCGCTTTCGATAATCGTAGTGCAAACGAGAACGTCGGTTTTCCCGGCAATGAATCGTGACATCACAGCTTCGAGTTCGTCCGCGTCCATCTGGCCATGGCCAATTTCAACTCTGGCCTGCGGACAAAGATGGACGATCCGATCTCGCGCTCGCTCGATGGTCGCGACGCGATTGTGCAGAAAAAATACCTGGCCCTGACGCTCGAGTTCACGATCAATTGCAGCGCGAATGATCCGCTCATCGTAGGCAGATACGACTGTTTCTACCGGCAAGCGGTTGAGTGGCGGAGTCTCAATCGTGGACATGTCTTTTGCGCCGACCAGCGAAAGGTAGAGCGTGCGCGGAATCGGCGTGGCCGACAGTGTTAGCACATCGACCAGCTTGAATAGCTCCTTGAATTTCTCCTTGTGTAAAACTCCGAAACGCTGTTCCTCGTCGATCACTACGAGGCCGAGGTCTTTGAATACAACGTCGCCGGAGATAAGCCGATGAGTACCAATGATGATGTCCACACCGCCTTCTCGCAGCAGCTGCAACACTTTTTTTTGTTCGGACTGTGAACGAAAACGGCTGAGCATTTCGATGCGGACCGGGTAATCAAGCATGCGCTGGCGGAAGACTTCGAAATGTTGTTGAGCCAGTACGGTGGTCGGCGCGAGCACGGCTACTTGTCTGCCGTCCATGACTGCCTTGAATGCTGCGCGCACGGCCACTTCAGTTTTGCCGAAACCAACATCGCCGCAGATCAAGCGATCCATCGGGCGCGGACGTTCCATGTCGATCTTGGTATCGATGATCGCTTTCATCTGGTCCGGCGTTTCGCGAAACGGGAACGAACGCTCAAATTCTGCCTGCCATTTTGTGTCCGGGGCGAATGCGTTACCGGCGTGCATTTGTCGCTCTGCCTGAATCGCAAGCATTTTGCCCGCGTAATCAAAAATGGACGCAGCGGCTTTAATTTTGGCGCGGGCCCATTTTCCGTCGCCGAGGGAGCTTAAGGGCGGCGACCTTTTTCCCGCACCAACATAGCGGGAAACAAGGTATGCTTGCTCGAGCGGAACATAGAGCCTGGCTTCATCTGCAAACTCGAGCACTAACACTTCCTGTGGTTGAGTTTGCTGTTGTAGGGTGAGCGCTCCGCTTGCCAGGCTTGCTCCATCAGGCAGGCGAGGCGTCTGTCCTACAGGAATTTTCTGGAGTCCGAGAAATTTTCCGATGCCGTGCTCGAGATGCACGACCAAATCGCCCTCGTTCAGTTCGCTGAAGTCGATCTGCGCGCGATGACGGTCCGCACGACGCAAATGTCTGCGCGCATGCACGGCGAATCGCCCAAATAATTCAGCGGCCGACAGAACAACGAGATTGGCTGCAGGGAAACAAAACCCACGTGCGAGCGTGCCCTCGACGAAATCGAGTCCATCAAGAGCGCCCGCCATGATTTCGCGAAAGCGTTCAATCTCGCCCTCGGTCTGAAAATAGGTGACGATGCTCGCGTTGTTCTTGCGCCATTCTTTTAAACGCTCGACAAACTGGGCGCGTTTTGCCTCGGCGAGGACGAGATCGCCGGCCGCAAATTCGCCGATGTCGCAATCTTGGAACGCACCATTGAAATCTTCCGGACCGGTTTCGATCCAGTTTTCGCTGATTTGAATTTGTGCGTCGGAAATTTCCTCGGGTTCGATATCGAGGATGAGATGATCTGGCGCTACGTAATCGCGGACGAGACCGCTTTGGTCATCCGCTGTTCCAAGCAGAAGATCGGCTAAGCGGAGGTCGCGCACCGATGTTTGACTGTCGATGTCGAACTCGCGCAGCGATTCGATTTGATCGCCGAAAAATTCCAACCGGAACGGCAATGGCGCTTGCCACGAATAGATATCGACAATGCCGCCACGCACGGCGAACTGTCCCCGAGTGGTTACTTGGGCGACGCGCTCATAACCACTGCCCACCAGTTGTTCAACAAGCTGTTCCATCTTTGCTGCTGCGCCGCGTGTGAACTGGGTAACAGCAGATTGCAGCGTGCCGCGCTTTGGCGCACTTTGATCGAGGCTGGCGCGCGTCGCGACGACAATGCGGGGCCGGCTGTCACGCTCGATTTCTGTGAGCAGCGCCAGTCGTTCCGCTGCGATTTCCGGATCCGGCAAAACGTTTTCGACCGCCGCAAGCTCGGCCTCTGGGAGGAAAAGCGCATCTGGCTGCCAGTTAAGCAAACTTTCGTAAAATAATTCTTGAGAATGAACGCTCGGACAAAGAATCCAGATCGTCGATTTGGTATTGTGTTGGAGGTCACGCGTGCGACGAAAACTGTGCGCGATCACCGCCGCGAGAAACGGTTGGGCTGGTTCGATAACGTGTGAAAATTTTACCGGCCACGCAGCTTTTGCGATCGCATCAAGTTTGTGCGCAACCGGTTCGCTTGCGGCGACACGTTCCAGAAGCTCCGCGCCTATCGGTTTTTCCACTAAAGAGTGTACTCCAAATTCTGGTGAGTTGTAGGCTGTCAGAACTGGGCTGTAGCGTGCGCTGTCCTCAGCGCACAAGGTTCGGTGCGCGCGGGTGAATAAATCCGCTAAGGACAGCGGACTCTACAGCAGTCGAGTGCGATCGCGATCAGAGCGCGCGGCCGATCGCTGCGGCAACGGCGCGCAGGCGCGGTACCAATTCGGCGAAAATTTCCGGCGTGAGTGCCTGGTTGCCGTCGCTCTTGGCCAGTTCCGGTGAATCGTGCACTTCGATCATGAGTGCGTCCGCGCCGGCAGCGACTGCTGCGAGAGCCATTTGCGGAACAAATTCGCGCACACCGAGCGCGTGCGTCGGATCGACAACAACTGGCAAATGCGTTTTGGATTTTAGAATCGGAACAGCGCTAAGGTCGAGCGTGTAGCGAGCGGCAGTCTCGAACGTGCGAATGCCGCGCTCGCAGAGGACCACGTTTGAGTTGCCCTCGTTCAAAATGTATTCGGCGCTCATCATCAAATCGTAGATTGTGGCGCTGAATCCGCGCTTGAGCAGCACGGGAAGTCTGCTGCGTCCCACTTCCTTCAACAGAGAAAAGTTGTGCATGTTTCGAGTGCCAACCTGCAGGCAGTCTGCGTAATTTTCGATCATGGCGAGATCGCGCGGATCCATGACTTCGGTCACCACGGGCAGTCCGGTTTTCGCGCGCGCTTCCGCCAGAAATCGAAGTCCTTCTTCGCGCAATCCCTGGAAACTGTACGGCGAAGTGCGCGGCTTAAACGCGCCGCCGCGCAAAATTTTTGCGCCGGATTCTTTTACGATCGTCGCGATCGACTGAATCTGCTCTCGGCTTTCAACTGAGCATGGGCCGCAAATGAGAACAACATCCTCGTGTTCGCCCAGGCGCACATTTCCAATTGCCACTGAGGAAGCGCCGCGAGAATCGCGCCCGGCAAGCTTGTACGCTTTTAGCACCGGCACGATCGCTTCCACGCCAGCCATTGCCGCAATCGGCTTTTCGCGGAGCAGCGCCTCAGGTCCGATTACGCCGATGATTACGCGCGATGCGCCTCGACTGATTTGCGCTTCCAAACCAAATTCGCGCACCCGCGTGATGATCCGCTGGATCTGTTCCTCAGTGGCGTTGGGTTGCGTGATGACGATCATATTTTTTCCAGCGGGATCATCAGAATGCCGTCGCCGCCGATTTTCTGCAAGCCTAGATACGACAGCTGGCAAAAAGATTAGCGTTGGTTGCTGCGGGTCGCCTCTCGTTATGGAAGGAGAGGGGAGGGTGAGGATTCTTCAGGGCACCGCGCCGACGAACCTCAACCCCTCACCTAAATCCTCTCCCCTTGGCAAGGGGAGAGGCGCACAAAGGCGGAACGAAAATGGTCTCCTTGCAATCGCGATGCCTTTCGTCGCGAATTGAGCTAATGCGTAATCGTTACCGGTGTGCCAACCGAGACGGATCTAAAGAAATTTTCAGCCATGAATTCAGGCATCCGAATGCAACCGTGCGACGCCGGATAGCCGGGTAAATAACCGGCGTGCATGCCTGTCCCCGACACAATGCGCATGAAGTACGGCATTGGGGTACCTCTAAAGTGAGCGCCCGGCGGTTTTGGATCTTTCTTCACATCAACATTGGGAACGACCACGTTGCCGGACGAGTCGACATAATCGCCGAATAAGCTGGAGACATGGTCCTTGTCCTTTTGAATAATTTTGAAAGTCCCGGTGGGAGTGTTTAGTCCCTCGCGGCCAGTGGACAACTGCGAAACCCCGACGAGCACGCCGGATTTGTAAAAATAAGCGCGCTGTTCTCCTAGGCTGATCTTGACAGAAGGATTTCCCCTCGCGGTGTCTCCATCCCAATAGGAGACAGTGTCACGCGGCGGACCAGCCGGTGCGCCGCCATACGTCCCGCCCAAATACTGTGTTCTGGCCGCATAACGCGGGTCTTCACCGCAACCTGCGACGAGTAAAACGAGACCAACGGAGAC
>QHNQ01000059.1 GCA_003218135.1 Verrucomicrobiota bacterium | reverse complement strand
CAATCTGGTCGCGGATGAATTCGAAATCGATCGTGTGAATTGGCACGTTGTAGCCGGGATCGGCCTGTCCGCCGTAGCCTCGGCGAAGGCGGATGATCCAGGCCGGTCATTCGAAGCCACGGTGAAGATTCGCTACAACCATCCAGGCACAGTCGCGACGGTTACTCCATTGGAACATGATCGCGCGCGCGTTCGACTGCATGAGCCTCAGCGCGCGGTCACACCTGGGCAAGCTGCGGTCATCTACGACGATGACATTGTTCTCGGCGGCGGCTGGATCTGCCGGCGTGCTTTTTGTCATCCCGAGCG
Organism: Verrucomicrobiota bacterium; assembly: GCA_003218135.1. GTDB lineage: Bacteria > Verrucomicrobiota > Verrucomicrobiia > Chthoniobacterales > UBA10450 > Udaeobacter. Next base: position 4,481 of record QHNQ01000059.1, on the reverse strand, counting down.
AAGCGGAGCGGAGTCGAGGGATCTCGCGACACTCCCATAGGCATCGCATGTCTGAAAAAATTCTGCTAGCCCTCAGCACATTTCCAGACGCTGAAGCGGCGAGAAGAATTTCAAATCAACTGGTCGCAGAAAAGCTTGCGGCTTGCGCAAACATTTTACCGAGCGTCGAATCCATTTACCGCTGGAAAGATAAAATTGAATCGGGAAATGAAACACTCGTGTTCTTCAAGCTGAGCGAGGATGGACGCTCAGCGTTTCAGGAAAAATTGCGTGCGCTTCATCCATACGAGGTTCCAGAAGTCATCTTCACGAAGATCGACGACGGTTTGCCCGAATATCTGCGTTGGGTTGCAGACAATTGTGGTTAACCGCGCCGATGCTTCTTCCCGAAAAGGAAGACCGCTACGCCAATCGCATTCGCAATCGCGGTGACGGCAATGATTTTTACCGCGAAACTCAACGGGCTTGGCACGTCGATTATCGGATAAATGGTGAAAAAAATCGCGGACAACGACACTAGAGCGCCGCAGATCGCTGCAATGCGCAACCAGATCGGAGCGCCGGAACGAATTGCTCCCGCGCCAAAGATCGGTATTGCAAACATCGTGAAGTAAACGATGCCGTAGAAAACATTCGCGGCGTTATCGACGAGCTGAAACGCTTCCTGAATTCCAGCGCCGATCTGGCTCGAGATGGCGATCACCAGTGTGATTGCGCCGACAAAAATGATCGAGTTAACAGGCGTTTTGTATCGCGGATGCAAGCACGAAAACCAACTCGGGAGCAAGTGATCCCAGCCCGCGACCATGGGTAACCGGGAACTGCCCGTCACGTGAACGCTGGTCGAAGCAATTGTTCGTGTCGCCATCAACAAAATTCCGACGGAAGCAACGGCGCCCGCGATTGGGAACGACTGCAAGCCAAGTCGTAGCGTTTGCGGCACCGGACCGATGAGATCGATGGGATTATTGCCGACGAATGCGAGAACCGAGCTTGTGCCGAGAATAAACATTAAGGCGATCACCGGTGAGGCGATCAGCACCGAACGGCCGATGTCGCGCGCGGGCGAACGCGCCTCGCCTGCGAGAATCGCTACGTATTCAAATCCGCTGAGCGCGCCGACGGAGAGTTTGCTGAAAATGTTGAAGCAATAGAAGATCGACATCGTCGGCAAGGCGAGTTGAAGCGGCTGATAAGTTTTTAATTCGCCGCGGGCCAGGCCGAGCAGCGGCAACAAAATAAGCGCTGCGTAAACGACGAACATCGCGAATGCGCCAACGTTGTGGAGCCATTTGCCTAACGAGAGGCCTCGCACACAAGCCCAGCCGAGACCGATGACCAACGCCGCGCTGATCAGCGACACACACCATTTGCTGCTCGGCATCCACGCAGCGCTCGAACCGATGGCGTAAGATATGTTCGTGGTCGTGAACATTCCGCCCAACGCGATGACCGTGATCGAAAGCAGCCAGAGATTCCAAGCCACGATAAATCCGGCGAACTCGTTGAAGCCGAGCTTCGCCCATTGATAAATGCCGCCCTCAAGCGGCATCAGCCGATTCAAATAAATTACGACCCCGGCTTGTGGAATGTAAAAAAATAAAATCGCGAGCAGCCAAAAAAACAGATGCGCGTGGCCGAGCTTCGCAGCGGCGCCGACCCAGGTTGAGCCGACCACAAAAAGAATTTGCGTCAGGACCAGATCGCGCAAACCCAACGGCTTTTTCAGCGCGACGCTGTGTTCCTGGACATCGCGCTCTGCGCGATTCAGCTCGCTACTCACGCGCCAAATTGTAGGTCATGCATTCCGCTTGCCCACTCCAAAACTGGCAGCCGCATCCAGGACGCCGACCTAACACGAACAATAAGGGCGGCGAACATATCGCCCTCGCAGAAGAGAATTGAAATCAAAAATTCAAGCTAAGGAGATGCATTATGTTCGCCGTCATTCGTCATTATCATTTTAATCCGAAGGACAGTGCAGAGATCGATCGCCGGATACGCGAGGACTTCGTGCCAATTGTAAAAAAGGCGAAGGGGTTTGTGCGTTACTATTGGCTGGACACTGGTAAGGGCGAGGGCGCGTCCTTCAGCGTCTTTTTCATTGGTCTTTGGTTACATTATGCAAGAAAAGCAATCGTATGAAAATCACCGCCGTTGCGCGCCTTGCTCGCGCTTTCTCGCTGATATCAATAGTCCTTGCAATAACCTTCGGCGGCTCATTGGTACTCGCGAATGAGAATGACGCAGTAATTTCCGCCGCGCGAACGTATGTGGCGGCGCATTCGGCAGTGTCGGGATTCAATGTAAGCGTAGAGAAAATCGAGGGCGATCACGCCCGCGTGAAGGTAACACCAAAACATGCAGGCGAAACCGATCCTGCATGGGTTTTCCTTAAACGCGAGAAAGGCATTTGGCGCGGCCTGACCATGGGAACATTTTTCACGCCAGAGGATTACGCCGAATTCCATATTCCGCCGAGTATTCAGCTTTAAAACGCTCATTGAAGTACGGATTACGTCACACCGTTGATTCCGACGGCGGTGATTTCCCCAATTTGGATATGGAGACGACAACGATGAAATTGCAGAAAACGAAGCCGCCACTCCTGTCAATTTCAACGACCGCGCCGACCGTGGAGGCGGCTTGACAGTATCTGGCGGCGCTTAGCACAGTAAGTCCAGGGATGGCAAAGGAACTTCAGACCGTGCGTGCCGCCCTGTTCGGAGACTCTGAGGCCGCCGCAGAAATACATCACAAGCATTATGCTTCGGTGTTAGGGGCATTGATGAATCGCGGCACAGCCATGCAGCTCACACGGTCAGAAGTTGAAGAATGCGTGGGAGACCTTTGGTCCGACTGCTTCGGAGGCACCAAAGCAAAATCTGCGTTGCTGGAGAAGTTTTCTGGTGACGGATCATTGCGTGCCTGGTTGATAACTGTCGGTCTCCACCGCCTCATCGATATCGCTCGTCGCAAGAGATTTCATCATGATATGGCCGCCGACGGGAAGACATCGTCGGTTGATCCGATGGACAAAATCCCAGCTGCCGACGAGCTGGCGCCCGATACCGACCTTGTTTCGCTTCTTCGAAGTTCATTGAAGAATGCTTTGGCGCGATCCAATCGCGAGCACCTCCTGCTTCTTTACCTTGTCTATCTTCATGGAATTAAACAGCGGGAGTTGGCCGATATTTATGGCTGCAATGAATCGACAGTCAGCCGGTGGCTGGATTCTACGCTCGAACAAATCCGCGCCGACACGGTGCGGGAGGTGGAAATTTTAGATTCTGCCGCTGGCCTGGAGTGGCGTGAAATCGTCCAGTTGTGCCACACCATAAACCAGGAGTTGAACGGTTAATTTCGCAAGTGTTCCCCGATTTCGCGTCTTTTTATCAAACAGTCGATGCAAACCGATTTCGAAATCCTCACGAAGTTTCTCGCACGCTCCGGCGCCGAGGTTGAAGGGCGCATCAGCGATGTTCCTGACTCTGATGCCATCGAATTGTTTCGAAAGTTCGCCAACGGAAAAGCCACTCCTGAGGAACGGGCCAGAATGGTTAAGCTAGTCGATTCCCGTCCCGATTGGATTGCCGCATTGGCAGAAGAAATAAAGCAGCGCCGACAAAGAACCAAACCCAAAGGAAAACCGTGATTCGCATCTCCAGGATCACAGTGGTTAGACTCCGGTGCGCTTGAAGGTAACCCGAAAACATGCAGGCGAACCCGATCCTGCCCGGGTCTTCCCTAAACGCGAGAACGGTATTTGGCGCGGCCTAACGAGAAAGAGATAAGCCACGGCAGGGTGTCGTGGCAAGCTCACTGAACTTGCATCGCAATGGGGCCGTTGGCTTCATCGATTGGTTAGGTCTTTGTGGGCTTATTGGCGCTTGTGGCGCAACGATCTGAGCGCAGCTCCATAACAAGTTCTTCGACATCATCGCCATCGCACATATCCTCGCGTGCAAGTTGGAATCCGCATTTTTGTAAGACACGTATCGAAGCGAAATTGTGCTTTGCCACATGCGCGTAAACTGGTCGCGCCTCTATCTTGGTCAAGAATTGGGCCAGGGCCGCGCTGGCAATTCCCTTACCCCAATGTGTCTTGCCAAGCCAGTAGCCGATGTTCGGCTCCCCCGCCGCTTCCCAATAGACGACGTTGCCAGCCACGGTGCCGTCCGCGAGGATGGTGTTTAGGATCCCGGTCTCGTTGGTCTCCTTACTCATGATTCTGGCCCAGTGCGCCATAAAGGCGTCGCGGTCGCGGCTGGGAAACGCCGCCATACGCGTCGCCTCGGCATCCAGCTGATGTTCAAAAAAAATCGGAAGATCTTCCTGGGTCACTTCGCGGAGTGTAACAGTCATCTGATCAGACCTAACGAGACAGAGATAAGCCACGGCAGGGTGTCGTGGCAAACACGCTGAGGTTGCTTCGAAATGGGGCAGTTGGCTTCATCGAATGGTTAGATGCGTTTCGCTAT
>QHNQ01000058.1 GCA_003218135.1 Verrucomicrobiota bacterium | reverse complement strand
CGCTGACGGCGACGCAGGGCGGGATGCTCTTCGCCAGCTGGTACGATGGGCGCGAAGCGAACAGCGGGAGCGACCTCAACTGTGCGGTTGGTTCGCCGAACCCCTGCTATCGGCGGTGGGGGCGGGTTTCGTTCGACAACGGCGCGACCTGGCAGCCCAATGACATGGTCGGGCGGGCGCTAAGTGGCCTGCCGGCCCAGCCCGATGGGGCGGTGCAGGCAACTTACGAGGGCGACTACGACTACCACAGCGCTAACGGGACGACGGCCATTGGCGGCTGGACCGACGGGCGGGTGGTCATCAGCGGCAACGCGCAACAAGATGTCTTTGTCAACTTCGTGTCGCTGAGCCAGGGCACGCCGACCCCAACACCTACCGCAACTGTACCTCCGAGCCCAACTCCTACCGCAACAGCTGTGGCAACGCCAACTGCGACGCCGGCGGGCATCGCGCTGACGGCGTCGGGGCGCAAGGTTCACGGATTTGACACGGTGGATCTCTCTTGGAGTGGGGCGACTTCCGCGAATGTCGATATTTACCGCAATGGCTTGATCATCACGACGGTAACTAATACGGGCAGCTATACTGATAACACGGGCCAAAAGGGCAAGGCCACCTTCACGTATAAGGTATGCGAAGCGGGAACACAGAATTGCTCCAACCTGGTTACAGTGACGTTTGGCGGCGGGTAAGCCGCAGAGCAGTCCTAATTCAATCCCAGCGCCGCTTTTAACCTTGTGCTTCGCAAAATCTAGTGAAGCCGGGTTGCACTACGGTTTTTTTGCCGGCATTGGCTTGGAGCTTTTCAGAATTTCTGATTCGGGCGTGAGCGGAGCTGGTTTTCCGCTAAAGATGATGCGGTTAGGTTTTTGGGCGAGCGATTCGAGGAGCGCCTTGGCATATGTCGTCACTACTTTCAAGTTCAAGAGCGTCACGTGCAGTTGTCTCAATTGTTCCTGAAGCTGCTTGTCCGTGCCGCTAATGAAGCGGTCGGCTGTTCCAAGCACAGCGTCTGCACCTTTGCTGAGCTTGTCGACGTTTGTGATCAGGTTTTGTAAGTTGTCGGCGTCCAACTGCATCGAGTCGGCCAGGGGCCCGAGCTTGGGCGTGAATTGATCGAGATCTTTCTTTAATCCTGCGACGAGGACGTTCGTATCATTGAGCAATTTGTTTGCATTATCCAACAGCGGACCGGCTGCCGCCGTGAGCTGCTCGATTCCGTAAGCGGGATGGCCTTCGATCACGGCGTTGTTTACCAACGTCTCACCGCCGGGCGTGCCCGCGGAAAGCGCTACAAACTTCGGCGAAAGCAATGTATCGGAGCTGAGCGTGGCAGTTACGTCCGTAGGCATCGGCGGAATTTTTTCGTCGAGACTGACTGTCACGAGCACCGCGTCCCTTTTATTCGGCAACGCTTCGCGCTCTTTGGCGGTGAGATGCCGCATCGAGATCACGCGTCCGGCCGGGGCGCCGGCATAGCGTACCTCAGAGTTCACTTTTATACCGGTCACATCTTCATAATTGATTTGCAGGGTGCGTGTCACCTTTTTGAGGCGATATCCAGAGAGCGCGAAAGTGAGCGCGGCGAGCAGGACGATGCTGCATGCGATCACGAACAAAGCGACGAAGTAATCGGACAAATTTCGCTTCATCAGCTCAAGAGTATTTCCAGAAGGTGGTCGTGTAATGACGAATGACGAATGGCTTCGCCGCGTTAAAAAGTTGAATCGTTAAATCGTTGAATCGCAAACCCGATGTAACGCTGTAACAATTTAACGACTCGCGCATGTTCTTCGTCTTTCCTTCGTCATTCGAGCTTCGTCATTCATTTCATCTCGTTCTGCCATGGAACCTGCCGCGTGCCCAGGCGAAAGGACGCGGCTTCACATACTGATGATGCTCGTGCTCGTCCTGTGAAAGGTTCAATGGAATCGGGCCGTCAGGTTTACCGTGGATAAATTGTTGCACTTCCGGGTTTGGACTATTCCGAATTTCATCGGGAGTGCCTTGCGCCACAATCGACCCGTGGCCAAGCATGATCATGCGCGTAGCGATCCGAAAGGCGCTAGTCATATCGTGGGACACAACCACTGCGGTCATGTGAGTGCCTTTGGTGAGGTTCAGCGTTAACTCGTCTACCACAGCGGTCATGATTGGATCGAGCCCCGAAGTCGGTTCATCGCTGAATAACAACTCAGGATCGAGCGCCAGCGCACGCGCCAAGCCCACGCGTTTTTTCATCCCACCGCTGATTTCATCCGGCCTGAGATCTTCAAAGCCGGTTAGGCCAACCATCTGAAGTTTTTGCTTAACGATTTCTTCAATCTGGTCTGGGGACTTGTCGGTATGCTGTAAAAGCGGGAGCGCAACGTTTTCGCCCACGGTAAGAGACGCCAGTAGCGCGCCGGATTGGAATAGCATCCCAAAGCGTAGTCGCACTCGTTCAATCTCGCGTTCACTCATTCCCGTAACTTCTTCCCCGAAAAGTTTCACCGATCCCGAAGTCGGCTTCATGGAGCCGATCATGTGCCGGAGCAAAGTGCTCTTGCCGCAACCGCTTCCGCCCATGATCACGAGCGTATCGCCACGATGCACATTGAAGGAAATATCGTCGAGCACGGCGCGATCGCCGAATCTCCGAACGAGATGGTTTACTTCGATGATAGTTTCTCCGTTTGCATTCATGCACTGAAGAAGAAGATCCCGGTGAGAATCGCGTTCATTACCAACATCGCCAGCAAAGATTCCACGACCGAGGCCGTGGTGGACTGACCGACGCCCTCCGCGCCGCCTTCGACATTAAGCCCCGCATTGCACGCTATTGTGATTATGAGCCACGCAAAAACCACACTTTTGATCATTCCTGAATACAGATCCCACGTTTCTGCGCTTTCCAGCGCGCGCAGCACGTAGCCTGCGGTGTTGAAATCGAGGGCATAACGGCACACCGCCCAGCCTCCCAGGATGCCGATGTAATTTCCGAAGATGGTCAAGGCCGGCAGCATCACCAGCATGGCGAAAACGCGCGGCACGACCAGGTATTGGACCGGGTTAATCGCCATCACCTCCAATGCCTCGATCTCCTCAGAAACTTTCATTGTGCCCAGCTCAGCGGCGACTGCGGAGCCGCTACGCCCGATCACGATGACCGCGATTAACACCGGCCCCATCTCGCGCAAGAGCGTGAGCATCACCAGGTCTGGAATGTATATCTGCGCGCCGAGACTCTCGAGAGAATGCGCAGCCTGCATCGCCAGAGTCACTCCGACGCTGAACGCGGTCAACGCCACCATGGGTGCGGCACGCACCCCGATGAAAACCATTTGCCGAAAAATCGGCGCGATCTTGAAAAATTGCCCCTTAAACGGCGCGATGAAAATCCAATAAAGGATGCTGAGATTGAGGAGGAGATAATTTTTCACTTGCCGCTAGAGCGGGCAGAATGCCAAGGCAAATGGAATGAAGAAAGCCGAAAGTTTGGCGATTGACAGTGTTGCAATGCAGCGGTTCGGCGGGAAAGACGGAGGATTACCCGCACGTATTGCTCTGAAAGCGAAATCAGCGTGACGGCTCCTTCAACGGTGTTAGACCGCAGTCATGAAATCCAATCCCAAGTCGCGAAGGATCATCTGTGCTGCATTTCTCCCGGGCGCCATGGAGACGCCAGGGCCAGGGTGACTTCCGGAGCTGCATAAGTAAACATTAGAGACTGCCGTTTTGTATTGCCCAAGCTCTGGAATTGGGCGCAGGGCACCATTTTGATACGGGAGAAACGCGCCTTGCCCGAGCGTGCCACGAACGGCGCTGATGATCCTGCGCGAGATATCAACCGGCGAGTGCGCTACGCGTTTAAGGATCTTCGCTTTCAAATCGGGAATGTAGTTGGCAGTTATGAGGTCGATGAGGTAATCCGCGTACAATTCACGCGCTTCATCCCAGGTTCTCCCCGGTACTCTTCCGGTTGCGTCGCCGGTGATTGCATAGGGCACACTCAGGACCACGAATTTCATCAGCGCCCTACCAGCTGGCGCGCGACTGGGATCTATGGCGGAATCATTCCAACTCACGATCATCGGTGCCGCCGGCAGTACGCCGCCGCGACATTGCAGATAGATCCGCGCGAAAAATTCGAGTGACGGTTCGCTAAGGTGAACATGCGCGGATTGGCGCGCCGCAGGTCCCGCTTTGTAGTTAATTGGACTCTCGAGCGCAACGAACATGACAAAAACCGAATCGCCCCATTCGTAGCGCTGCATTTTATCGACGATTTCTTGTCCCACCATTCCGACACCGAGCAAGTCGATTACGAGATGACCGGGATCGACATTCGAGACGATCAGTTGACCGGCTGGAATCTCTTCGCCGCTTGCCAGGCGCACGGCAGTGGCACGTTTTGCATCGCCCAGAATTTTTTGGACGCGGACGCTTGTACGGATTTCGCCGCCATGCGCTTGCAGATCTTCAGCGAGAGCGAGCGTGACGCGGTTCATACCGCCTTTAACCAGATTGTTGCCGACGTTTTGCAACACTGAAGCAAACAGCCAGCCGAGCTCCGCGCCGCCGGCGTCGTCAGGCGATGCCCCCAGAAACGTGGCGAACGAGCCGAACAGGGTTTTGGTTGCTTCTGCCTCGAGCGTCTGGTTCGCCCACGATCTGATGCTCTGCATGCTAAACCGATAGGCTTCCATTCCCGCAGGCGAGGCGGCGAAGTCGGCTGCTGCCGCCGGAAATGAAGGAGGCGGTGAAAACATGGCCGCAGTGATGGCATCCTTTTCCACGACGAAACGGTTCATCAAATCCCGCCATGTCGCAGCGTCCTTGACCGAGTAGCGAGCCAGCTCCGCAACGGTCTTTTCGATGTCGCGATGAACGCTGATGATGTCGCCGGTGGGAAAGGCATGCGAAAAAGGAATTTCTGGGGCCAGATAACAGGCGCACGTCAGGCCATTGTGTCCCGCGCCAATGACAATGGCGTCGTAACTGTGCGGCATGATCAGGACGCAACAACGATGTTCATGCCCGTCAAGCAGTTCGGAATCGATTCTACAGCTTAAGGGCTCACATGAATGACATTATGAGTTTTCGTTTTCGCTGATTAAACTCCAAGAGAACTACCAATTAAAAAAACGATGGCTCAAAGTGAAATCGACAGCGTGCGCGCGTTGTTAACCTCAAAGCCGCGCCCGGTCGGCTGGCCTGAACGTCGAAAGCGTCTCGATGAAATCGGCTCCGTGTGGCCGGTGGCCGATGATGTGAAGCTGGCTTCAGTTGATGTAAGCGGTTTGCCTGGGGAATGGTCGATCGCTCCGGGCAGTGATGCCTCGCGCGTTCTGTTGTTTTTTCACGGCGGCGGCTATTGCTCCGGTTCGATCGTGAGCCATTGCCGCATGGTCACTGAGGCCGGGCGCGCGGCGGGAACGCGCACGCTCGCCATTGCGTACCGGCTCGCTCCCGAGCATCCGTTTCCTGCAGCTTACGACGACGCGCTGACTGCATGGCGGTTTTTGCAAAATCAAGGGATCGCCGCTTCACATATCGCCATCGGCGGCGACAGCGCCGGCGCGGGATTGGCGGTTGCGTTGATCACTCAACTGCGCGATGCACACGTGGAACTTCCCGCGTGCGCGTGGCTCGTATCGCCGTGGACGGATCTAACGCTGTCTGGTTCGACCCTCACGACGAAGGACGCCGTCGATCCAATCATCCACAAAGCGTATCTGAACGAATTGGTCGATGCATATCTTCCCGCAGGAATGGAAAGAAACGACCCGCGAGTTTCTCCTCTCTTCGCCGATCTCAAGGAATTTCCTCCGATGCTGATCCAGGTCGGTTCAGCTGAAACGTTACTCGACGACGCCACTCGTTTCGCGCGCATCGCAGGCGCGGCCGATGTGGCAGTGACTTTGGAAATCTGGCCGCACATGATTCATGCGTGGCCTTTGTGGAACGCTCAGCTTGAGCCAGGCCGCCGCGCGTTGGCCAGCGTGGGCGCATTTGTCCGTTCACACGCCTTTTCGGAGCGTGTTTCGCTCGGGTAGCCGGCATCTTGATCGCGCCGAAAAACGGCCGGCGTTATATTGAAGCGTTTCTGTATCGATACCGCGCCGAAAAACAGCTGGTTGAGAAAGCGAGTCCACAAACTGGCGTTCCACCTACCGGCGAGGATGGTGACGACTGATCGGAAGATGAGACTCGGTGGTTCCGGACTGAAGAAAATATCGCGAAATTGTGGAGTATAGAATCCCACAACAAACCGGCGAAAAGTCTTGAATCGTTTGCGGTGACGGCGGGAGAACGCCGCGAAGCTCGAAGCGGAGAAGTCATTTCTCATCAGTGCCCGATGAAGCTCAGCAGCGGCTTCAATCCCTGATTCCATGGCCACTGACACACCGGTTGAGAATACGGGATCGAGAAAGAATCCTGCGTCTCCAGCCAGAATCCAGCGATCGCCAGCATACGCAGAGGCACTGTACGAAAAATCTTTTTCAACACGTACTGGCCACTCACGCCGTGCTTTACACATTAGATCGGCGACAAGCGGCGTATCGGAGATCGCGCTGTTAAGCGTGTCTTCCGGCGAACCAGTCGCCAATCTGCGGTAAAGGCGCACAGGCAGAACTACGCCGACACTCGTTAACTCTTTTGAAATGGGAATGAGCCAGAACCAGCCGGCGTCGCTACGCGCGATAAGTCGGATATCGTCGGGCCGCGAACCTTCTAACCGCGGCACGTTCGTGTAGTGAGAGAATACTGCGATATTGGCGAGCCGGGGCTCGTCGGTCCGCAGATTGAATTTTCGAGCGATTAAACCGCCGCGTCCCGTTGCATCGATGAGCGCCCGCACACGCACACGCCTGGTCGAAGAATCCGTGCGTGATGCGACGTCGAGGATTGCCGCATCCGGTGCAAATTCACATGCGCTGACGTTCCACCCTTCCCGCACGTCGACGCCCACTTCGCGGGCCCGATCCAGCAGAATACGATCAAATTCCTGGCGGCACACCTGATACGTCTGAGGCCTGGTGACTTCTCTAACGTCGGTGAAGTCAACATATCGTCCGCTCTGGCCGTCATGCGTGAACAGGCGCGCGCCCCATTTATTTGGAAAACATGCGGCCTCGATCTGTTTAGTCACACCCAGGGCCGTAAACGCATCGTTCGCAGTCGACAGCAACGACTCGCCGATATGGAATCGAGGGAAGGCTTCGCGCTCAAAAAGCACAACCGAATGGCCATACTGCCCGAGCGAGATTGCTGCCGACGATCCAGCAGGACCGCCACCGGCGACAGCGAAATCAAAGTCGTACTGCAGTCTGCTCGTTGTCATGGGGTCGCTTAGAAAAGGATCGAAGTAACGATTCCAATTCCGCTAAAACTATCAAGCTGGACTGATGCAAGATAAACGGCGTAAACGCCAGAGCGCATTTGTGTGAACAAACGCATCAAATTAGCCCGCGTTTGCGGAAGTCGCCGAGATTTCCACCAGAGGAGCGCTCGACGAGGTCGATGGTGAACTTGAGCAGGCAAACTTCCCAGGCGTCGTCGACCCCTTGAATCACCGCGCTGAGCGGTTCGTTTTTTCTCTCGACGTTTTG
>QHNQ01000057.1 GCA_003218135.1 Verrucomicrobiota bacterium | reverse complement strand
TGGCGCTGATTGGGCTCACGGTAATCTTAGATCGTGAGGGCCGCTGACAGCAAGATAGGCGAGGCGCTTCAGCTCCCAGCGTCCGCGTGTTACCGTGTCGAGAATCAGTCCGCTCGCAAGCGAAAGAAACGCCAGGAGCATCAGTCCCATCGAAAGAACGGCAGTTGGCAAACGCGGAACAAGCCCGGTCTTTAGATATTCGAGCACCACAGGAACCCCAAGGATCAGCGACAGCAGTATTAATAGGGCGCAGATCGCCGCGAAGAACACCAGAGGCCGTTCTTCTCGAACCAGTCTTGCAATTGCAAACACAATACGAAGCCCGTCTCGCCATGTATGAAGCTTGCTCACTGAGCCACGGGGCCGCTCCTTGTACGGGGTGTCCACCTCGGCGACAGGCATTAGAAGGCGGCCTGCATGCACCGTTAGCTCTGTCTCTATGCTGAAGCCTTCAGCGGTAACAGGGAAGGATTTGACAAAGCGCCGTGAGAAGACCCTGTAGCCGGTCAGCATATCAAGTACTTTCAGTCTGAATATCATTACAGTGGCGCGGTTCAACAGCTGATTCCCCATGACGTGACCGGTTCGATATGCGTTGCCGCCCACCGCGATTCGGCGGCCGGAAACCATGTCAAGTCCATCACTCACGAGTGTTTGGAGGAACACCGGTGCTGTCGCTGCGTCATACGTGTCGTCGCCGTCTACCAGGAGATAGATATCCGCCTCAATATCAGCGAACATGCGTCGAATGACGTTCCCTTTCCCCCGCCGCAATTCAGTGCGGACAATGGCGCCTGCGGCATGAGCAACCTCAGCCGTTTTGTCCTTTGAATTGTTGTCATAAACGTACACGTCGGCGTTCGGTAGCGTCATCTTGAAATCGTCAACGACTTTGGCAATCGCCGCTTCTTCGTTGTAACAGGGAATGAGGACTGCTATACGCGCAGTAGTGCTCATCGCTTGTGTTCTGTTACCAGTTTAACTCCACAGAATCGATGCGGTGCGCTTAGATAAGCTTCCATACCACGGATTCAATAGACTCCATCGCAAAGATTGCGAGCATGAACCGAACTCCCCTGCATCGCTGCAGGAGGTGGGTTTTTGGTACGCAATTTCGCTGGAGAAAAGGGACGGCTGTGCTTGACTGATAGGTTCGACATTCCTCGTCAGAATGCCTGCGCAAGTTATCAAAATTAGCGGAGCCCGCCAGCACAATCTCAAGAACCTCCATGTGGAAATTCCACGGGAGAAATTGGTGGTCATCACCGGGCTGAGCGGCTCCGGGAAATCCTCGCTGGCCTTCGACACTCTTTATGCCGAGGGGCAACGCCGCTACGTCGAGAGCCTCTCCGCTTATGCGCGGCAATTCCTCGATCAAATGGAAAAGCCAAATGTCGATTTTATCGAAGGCCTTTCACCGGCCATCGCCATCGAGCAGCGCAGCGCCGGCGCGAACCCGAGATCCACGATCGCGACCACAACTGAAATTTACGATTATCTGCGGGTCCTCTTTTCCGCTGTCGGTCAGCCGCACGACCCTGTCACCGGTCGGCCACTGAGCCGCCAAACGCCTCAGCAAATTGTCGATGAGATCCTTACGTACGAAACCGGCTCCAAAATCGTCGTGCTAGCGCCGGTGATCCAAAATCAGCCGGGCGAATTCCGCGATGTGATCGAAAAGCTAAAGCGCGAGGGGTTCGTTCGCGCGCGCGTTGATGGTCAGCTTATCGAGCTGGATCGGGCCGAGCCGATCCGGCTTAACAAAAACCGGCGTCATACGATTGAGGCGGTCGTGGATCGGTTGGTCATTCGAGAGGGAATTCGTGTGCGCCTGACAGATTCAGTTGAGATGGCGCTCAAATTAGGTGGTAACAAGATGTCGATCTTGCGACCGACGCGAAAAATACCTGACGTCGAGCGTCCAACATCGAACACCGAATCGGAAGAGTGGGAAGAGCTGCGTTATTCGACGGACTATGGAAATACGGAAACCGGATTCAAGTTAGGCGAGTTAACTCCAAGACACTTTTCTTTTAATAGCCACCTGGGGGCATGTCCGGCTTGCCATGGGCTTGGTACGCAGTTGGTCTGCGATCCAGACCTGATGATTTCCGATCCTACCAGGACGCTGGCCGACGGGGCAATCACGCCATGGCGACGCGGGACGAGGCGGATGCAGGTCTACTACCGGCACCTGCAAAAGGCGCTCGTGAAACACTTTCACGTCAATGAAGACGTTCCGTTCGGCGATTTGCCAGAACAATTCAAACAAGCGCTTTACTTCGGGACCAACGGGACGCCGATTGAAATGAATTTCGATAACAACTCCGATAAATCGCGAGCCGGCAGCGAACAGAAAGCCGCGAAACCGTTTGAGGGACTCGTTCCGCAAATGCAGCGGCTTTACGAGCAAACGCAGAGCGAATTCACACGCAACAGGATTCGCTCATTCATGACACCTGAAACGTGCAAGGTGTGCAACGGCGCACGGCTCAAGCCGGAAATTCTTGCTGTTACCATAAAGAATCGACATGGACGCGAACTAAACATTCATCAGTTCACCCAACTAGCGATCGAAGCGGCCGACCAGTTTGTTTCAAACCTCGAACTAACTGCGCACCAGCGAAGCATCGTGACCGACGTGGTGCGTGAAATTCAATCACGTTTGCAATTCCTCGTTGAAGTCGGGCTCGATTATCTCACGCTGGATCGACAGAGCGGTACGCTCTCCGGCGGCGAGGCTCAGCGAATTCGACTGGCCACACAGATCGGCTCCGGTCTTGCGGGGGTGCTTTACATTTTGGATGAACCAAGCATCGGCTTGCACCAGCGCGACAATGGACGGTTGTTGGGGACGCTCCGTCGTCTTCGGGACCTGGGCAATTCTGTCATCGTCGTCGAGCACGATGAAGAAACAATCCGCGCAGCCGATCACATTATCGATCTTGGCCCCGGTGCGGGACCGCGCGGAGGCGAAGTTGTAGCGCAAGGCAAACTCACCGATGTCCTGTCCGCGAAGAATTCTTTAACTGCCGATTATCTTTCAGGCCGCGCGCGAATTCCGATTCCGAAACACCGCGTTCAGCCGCGTTCTGACGGTTGGCTTACAGTGGTCGGTGCAACCGAAAACAATCTCAAAGAAATCAACGTATCTTTTCCTCTCGGCTGTCTGACTTGCGTCACCGGTGTCTCTGGCAGCGGCAAGTCCACACTCGTCGATGACATTCTAAAGCGGGCGCTGTTTCGGCGCTTTTACAATGCAAAAGAAAAACCGGGTGCGCATCGAAGGATTCGCGGCGTGGAACAGATTGACAAGGCGATTGTCATCGACCAGAGCGCGATCGGGCGAACACCGCGCTCGAATCCAGTGACCTACACGGGGGCGTTTACACCTATCCGCGAACTATTCAGCCAACTGCCTGCGGCGCGGGTGCGTGGTTACGATGCGGGACGTTTCAGTTTCAATGTGAAAGGAGGCCGATGCGAGAACTGCGAAGGCGGCGGATTAATCAAGATTGAGATGCATTTTTTGCCGGACGTTTATGTCGAATGCGAGGTGTGCCATGGCAAGCGGTACAACCGCGAGACGCTCGAGATTACTTACAAAGGCAAAAATATTGCCGATGTTCTCGATCTGACTGTCGATGAGGCAGCGCGCTTTTTTCGAAATGTGCCCAGTATTTCAGAAAAGCTAAACTCGTTGCTGGATGTAGGTCTGGGTTACCTTCGACTTGGCCAGGCAGGCACGACTCTCTCCGGCGGAGAAGCCCAGCGCGTAAAACTCGCGACTGAGCTTGCGAAAAAGGCAACTGGGCGCACGCTCTACATTCTCGATGAGCCGACCACCGGATTGCATTTCGCCGACATTGAGAAACTCCTGCAAGTACTGATGAAGCTGCGCAACGCGGGTAATACGGTGATCGTGATTGAACACAATCTGGAGATGATCAAATGCGCGGACTGGATTATCGATTTGGGACCTGAAGGTGGCGAAGGTGGCGGCGAGGTCGTGGGCGCTGGGTCCCCGGAAGAAATTGCCGGTCTTGCCGGAAGTCATACCGGCAATTATGTGCGGGCTGTACTCGAGAAGACATGAGACACATAGGGCTCATAAGTCTCATTTGTCTCGTTGGCCTATTCAGACACTTGGCCCGTGCGGACATTTCCTCTGAGATTACTGAAGCGAGCGCGCCACTGAAAGAAGGCGTGCCCGAAGTGGCGGTCGCTCGGTTGCAGGCGTTACTAGATAGAAATCTTCCCGATGCCGAACAGCGCGCGGTAGTCGAGAAACTTGCTGAAGCCCAGGTGGCCGCAAAAGAGCCAGAGGACACTCTCGTCTTATTGGCGGACCCTCGGCTGCGCGAACTCCTGTGGGCCAAATTCTGGCGCGCACAAGCCTTGGCCGGCCTGCATCGATGGGCTGACGCTCTGTCGCTGTATGAGGCACTAACGACGGACCGAAGTTCGCCGTTTCATGCCGCAGCCGTGTTTGGCACGGCGGAGATGCTGCGCGCCCTAGGAAAGCCGAAGGACGCTTTGCGAAAACTCAATCTTCTGCTCCATGACCAACAATGGGCTTCCCGTGCACAGTTACGAGCAGCCGAATTGTACATTGACTTGGGCGATGCTCCTAATGCGCGGCGGCTTCTGGCAGAAATGAAGCCAACCACCATTGCCGAGCGAAGGGAACGGCGCGCGTTGCGTGGACGCCTGGAGCTGATTTTGCAGCGACCGGAGAGAGCATTGGGCATGTTTCAAGCGCTCCTGAAAAGGCCTGAGGGAACGAGCCATGGCACGCTAATCGTCGCACTGTTCGGCATTGCAGAAGCGCATATGCAGCTAAAAACGCCGGAAGCTGGAGATGATTTCATTGAACGATTTATCGATCGCCATCCGGCCGACCCGGATCTCCCTCTTCTCTTCGAAAAATTGGATGAGCTGTATCGCGCCGAGCACAAACCCTCGCGCAATGAACTGGAGAAATGGGTGCGCAGGCCGGAACAGCCCAGGCGAACATTTGCACGATGGTATCTCGCTCGACTGGAAATCCGTGCCGGACGGAGGGAGCGAGCGGCGCAATTATTTTCCGACCTGCGACGCACGAGCATCAAATCGCCGGCGATAGCGCAGGCGTTAGTTGAGTTTGCGCAATTTGAACTGGATGAGCGGAATTTCGATGAAGCGATCGCCATTTTGGATGATGCGCGCTTGTTGCATCCGGAGCCGGCTTTGCAGGCCAAGATCGAGTTTTTGTCCGCGCATACGGAGTATTTGGCGAAACGATTCGATACAGCGACAGCGGCTTTTGAACAAATCGCGCATTCCAACTCGCCCTGGGCGAAAGCTGCGCTGTTTAATGCATCCACCGGCTGGTTACAGCTCGGCAATCACTCTCGTTTCCAGGTTGACTACGCTGAACTGGAGAAGCAAGGCGGCGACGAAGAAGCGCGCTCCAATTTACGATTGCAGGAAGGTTTGATCCAGGCGGCGAAAGGCGACAAAAAAGCGGCGGCATCGCTGCAGCAGTTCATTCGTGATTTCCCGAGAAATCCGCGCGTGTCGGAGGCTTGGGTTGGCTTGGCCGAGTTGGCCTTTCACTCCTCGCCACCGCGTCTTAATGAAGCGCGCAAAAATTTGGCTCATGCATTCGAGTCGACGCCCACCGCCGCAGCTGCTGAGCGCGCCGATTATCTCAGCATCTGGGTGGAAGAGGCAGCGGGTGGAAACGAGACGAGAGTCATTGAGCTCGCAAAGAAATTTCTGGAGCAGCATGCCCTCTCAAAACCGTTCGCTTCCGAAGTTCGAATGAAACTGGCGGAACTTTATTACCGGCGGCAGGATTTCGCCAATGCGCAAACGCAGTTCGAACTTATCGCGCAAAACAATGCCGACTCCTCTCTCGCCGAAAAAGCACTTTTCTTCGCGGCGGAATCGGCCATGTCAAGCATGGGCGAGCACTCACTGGACCGGGCGCTTGTTCTGTTCGATCAGGTCGTACAGAAAAACGGCCCGCTGCGGTGGGCAGCGCGAAATCGGCAAGCTGTGATTGAGCGCAAACTTGGCAAAGCGAAGGATGCTCTCGCCTTGTATGACGAGGTGTTAAAGAGCGACGCCCCCGTTTCTGAAAAACGCGAAGCCCTTTGCGGAAAAGGCGATGTCTTCTCCGAGGCGGGCGCAACCGACCCGAACAATTACGAGCGCGCGATTGAGGCCTACGACCAATTAGCCTCCGATAAGGACGCGCCGATTGACTGGCGTAACCAGGCGCTCTTCAAGAAAGGCCTGTGCTTGGAAAAGAAAGGAGATCGCGCCGGCGCGCTTGCGACTTTTTATAAAATTGTGGACGACGAGGCAAGGCCGGATCAGCACCGCGAACTGTTCTGGTATTACAAAGCAGGATTTAATGCTGCTCGATTATTGGAGGAGGATTCAAAATGGGAATCTGCCGCTGCTATCTATGATAAGCTCGTTGCGGCCGGAGGCAATCGAAGCGAAGAAGCGAAAGCGCGTGTCAACAATCTGCGCCTTGAACATTTTCTCTGGACGGACTGAAGCATTCCTCGCGGAGGCTGGTGGAAGTGGGCCAGCCTAAGAATACGAAGTGGATCGGGGAATAAGCTTGCTTAAATTTCCGGCGGCATCACAATCACATCATGACAAGGGGAAGCAGAGTCAATCGCTCATGCGGCTCGTTGGTCCGGTGTCTAAGCGCGGTGCTCGCACTCGCGTTTTGTGCATCGGCTTTCGCTGCTGATCCTGGCAAGAACGTTGTGGTGCGCCCTCCCCAACAGCCACCCGTCAGATTGGTAAACAAAGTGTGTTATGTGGTGGTAGGGGACTCACGCATTCCGCAGCCTTGCAATCGGATCGCTGCGATTCCAACGGTCGCGAACTCGATGGATATTTACGGTCGTCGTCCCGGCAGATAAAATTTCCGTGACGATTTTGCCGGTGGTGACGCGCCGCCGGGCCGGCAGCGCGAGGGCAGATTTACTTTTTTCTGCGCCAAACCGTCAATCGCCAATCGAAAACCTGGCCGCGCAACTGCGGCCATTGCTTTAGATTTTAGCTGTGTGGCTCAACCAAACAAGAGTCCGCTGTCGCAAGCACCGATTTGTCGTCGTTATTCGTAAGTCCCGCCAGGAAACCACGAATCCGACGAAACGATTGACGCAAAAACAAATTGGCAGCGGAGTGATCGGGCGCGGCCGCATCTCCATTTCGGCGCGCGAACTGAATTTCTCCGTCCAGACGGCTCAAGACGCACGTCGATGCGAAAAGATCCATCGCCGCATTCGCGATCCGCTCCTGGACGAGCTGCATGTCGAGGATCGGCTCGCGATAAGTAATCAGCGCGCGGTTCACGGCGACATTAAATCGCCAGATCAAGCGGCCGAGCTGCCGCGCATGATCGCGGAGCTGATCGCTTTGCACCGGTACATCAGGTACGCGAATCGTCGCGCCAAGCCGGCTTTTTCCGGCGGCCCATGCTTTGCTCATCCGATCGCGCGACGGTTTCATCATCGTGTCGTAAATTTCCTTGAACTCCATACCTGGTCCGCGCATGCCGACCAGCGCGATGAACGAAGTGAGCACTTCGTTGGCGCCTTCGCCGATTTGGTTGATGCGCGCGTCGCGCAGCATTCGCTCCAGCGGAAGATCAACAAAGTACGCCGAGCCACCATAAATCTGAAACACGTCGTTGATGCACTCCCAAAGCCGCTCGGTGGTGAACACCTTTAACATGGCGGTCTCAAGCATGTAATCTTCGAGTCCGCGATCGATGAACGACGCAGTGACGGTGGTCATAGCTTCCATCGCGTAAGCGTCCGCGGCGATGCGCGCGATTTTCTTTTTGACTAGCTCGAATTCGCCCAGCGTTTTGTTGAATTGCTTGCGCGTGTTCGCGTGCTGGACGGCCAGTTCCAAAC
>QHNQ01000056.1 GCA_003218135.1 Verrucomicrobiota bacterium | reverse complement strand
GGTGACAGCATCGTGCCCGGCACGACCGACACCGGCAATCACGGGGATGACGTAATCACCAACGTGGTGTTGCCCTTCACGTTCACGCTCTACGATACGGCCTACCCGAGCGTTAATGTGTCGTCCAACGGCAATGCCCAGTTTACAACTATGGACGCCACATTTATTAACGTTTGCCTGCCCTGGCACAACCGCAACTACACTGTCTTCCCGTACTGGGACGACCTACGCACGGATAATCTGGGTTGGGCTGGCTGCACGGGGTATCCTAACGGGCTCTGCGGCATTTTCACCTCGGTGAGCGGCACGGCGCCCAATCGGGTATTTAACATTGAGTGGCGTGCAGTGTATTCCGGTAACACTGCGCTAAAGGCCAACCACGAGCTGAGGTTGTATGAGGGGCAGAGCCGTTTTGATGTGATCTACGGCACGGTGGGCAACGGTAACACCAGTGCCACGGCAGGCGTGCAAAAGAACGATCTCAGCTTTACGCAATACTTCTGCAACGGCACGGGTGGCGCAGCTACTGGCGGACAAGCCTACACCGTCTTACCTTGCGGGACTCCGTCACCAACACCGACGGCTACGGCGACTGGGACGGCAACAACCACCCCGACTCCAACTGCGACGGCGACACCTACTGCTACAGCAACAGCAACAGCGACAGCGACACGTACACCGACAGCAACACCAAGTGTGACGCCGACTGCTACACCAACAGCAACCGCAACGGTCACATCAACGCCAACACCAACTCCTACAACAACGCCAAGGGCGACACCGACACCGAGGTCTCTTCCAAGTCCGAGGCCTCGTCCCACGCCGCCCCCTCGCCCGTAAGCGGAAGCTGATAGTTGATAGCTGAGACTCCGTCGGCCGCGGTCAACGACCACGGCTACAGCTACGCCGGCAGCACGGTTGAGAGTGTCACTTCGCTGTCGATGGTTTGTGTAGAGACGTCTTCTACCGTCGCCCCGACTTTTGATCCGTCGTGACCAACTATCCAGACTTGCTGGCCTTGTTCGAATCGCCCACGGGTCATCACCTTAAGTAGGATGCCCTCCTCCTCAGTGGCCGGATTATCCAGCACCTCGACGCAGATTGCATCGGTCTTTCCGAAATCTCCCTGCAAAGTTAATTTGTCATCAATTTTTGGCCTTCGCATGGAACACAGATGCTAGGTTTCCCGCTAGAAATAATCGGTGCTCGTTGCCCAGTCGAGCGTCTCCCCGCTCACAAACGGATCATTTATCTAAACAGTCTCGACTAGTTCACGCGGCTGCTCGACGTGGGGCTTGGCCTTGTCGCGCTTGAGCACGCGATACAAGAACCAGACAATGAAACAGTTCGCCAGCAGAATGAGCGCGCTTACCAGACCCGGCCGATGCCAGAGGTGACGAACCTCAATCGGGATCAGCCCGGCAGTCGCACAAATCATCAGCAACTCGGCCCAACGTTGCTGCATGTAAACGCCGATTCCCTCGGTGAAAAGCACTACTGAATAAAACAATGCCAACAGTCCGGTTGCGTGTAGCGCGCCTCCCGCAAGGACAGCCTGCAGTTTGTGAAGCAAATACATGACGGCTCTGCTGTGTTCGAGCAGGATTTGATCCGCAGTCCAACTCCATAGAGCATCCATCCAGCCAGTCCGCGCGTTAAGAAAAAGGAGCGAAACCGAGAGCAGGAGCAACAGTACGCCTTTGAAGATCTTGAAAAGCGCGATCAGCTTGAGATAGCGAACACGACGTGCTCCCTGCAGAATGGCAGGGTCGTGGTGCGCCGCATGACTCATTAATTCACTGTTCGCCGATCTTTCCGTCTTCCGCAAACTCGCTCGAAAACGACTGCTGTAGTGTGCGCTTCGCTCAGCGCAAATCCAATGATCGCTGCGAGAAGTCCGCTGAGACAGCGGACGCTACAGCAATAGGGATCCTCTGGTCACGTTATCTCGTGGCAACTCAACCGGCAATGACCGGACTTTCCCGGCAGCAAATTTCCAGCTTGTTGCCATCCGGGTCCTCAAAGAAAAACGCATAATAGCCGGGACTGTAATCCACACAAACCTCGGGCCCTTCAAGCGCCTTGCCGCCCGCTTCACGCACCAACCTCGCCACACGATCAACTTCGTCGCGCGTATCCGCCCAAAATGCGATGCGCGTGCCGTTTGGCCGATGGTTCTTGTCCTCTGTGAACCCAAAAAATTCCGACGGCTTATCGGCACCCGCGGAATAAAATGTATGGAAAACTTCGGTAGCGTCGTGTTCAGGTGGCGGTGCTTCGTGCCTTTCGTGAACAAATCCGAGCTGCGGCAGGAATTTTCCGTAAAACTTCCTTGCTACGTCCAAGTCTTTGACTCGTAAATCGATGTGATCAAAGCAGCGCGTTTTCATCTTGTGATTCTCAATTGGCTCGCGTGGCAATTCAATCGTTTCTGGCACACGATCTCTTCGCAGCGCAATTTGGGGCCGCTTCGCGCTAGTGCGCTGGATTCGGCTACCGCGTTGCAGGCAGAAACCGCCTCAAGATTGGTTTCAGTTTTTCTACCGTGGCTTGTGGCCACAACTTCCGGTCTGTAACCAGTGCCGTGTCCAATGCGAAGTGCTCCGGCCAATTCGGTTCGGGCGGAATTCGAGGGATCACGTCCACAATCACTCTCCGCGCGGTCTCTGCATTTGCCACCAAATGACTGAGAACGATCTCAGCCGAGACTGCTTCTTCTTCCACTTTCCAGCTATCGTAATCCGTGATCATGGCCATTGTCGCAAATGCGATCTCCGCTTCGCGCGCCAGTTTTGCCTCCGGAAGATTGGTCATCGCAATGACGTCAAAGCCATTGCGATGATTGAATTCCGATTCCGCGCGCGTGGAAAACGCAGGCCCGTCCATGTTCACATAGGTGCCGCCGTTGTGCACCGTGACGCCCAGTGATCTGGCTGATTCCGCCAGGAGATTGCGCAAGTTTGCGCTGATGGGCTCAGCGAATGCGACATGCGCCGCTATGCCATTCCCGAAAAACGTATGAATCGCGCGCTGGCTGGTGCGATCATAAAACTGCGAAGGTAAGACCACGTCCCGCGGCGCGTATTTTTCCTGCAAGCTGCCCACTGCCGCCACAGAAATTATCCAGCGAACGTTCAATGACCGGAGCGCGTAGATATTTGCCCGATAATTGATTTCATGCGGCAAAATCCGATGACCGCGTCCGTGCCGCGGCAAAAAGTAAACCTGACGGCCGCTTAATTTTCCCCCAACAAGAATGTCCGACGGCGATCCAAACGGTGTGTCGACATTGTGTTCGGTGGCGTCGCGTAATTCCTCTATCTCGTACAACCCGCTGCCGCCGATGACGCCAATCGCTGGAACTTGGTCACTCATATGGATTGCGATTTAAGACACGAATTACGCCAATTGTCACGAATCTCGCAAGGGGTAGAGCCAACGATGGATCAGGAAATGCGTGCGCCCTGTCTTGGACGACCTTTGCCCGATATGTATTGTTCTGGCTCATCCATGCCGAAATTTTTCATCAAGACTTACGGTTGCCAGATGAACGAGCGCGACTCGGAACAGGTCGCGCACTCGTTAATCGCGCGCGGCTACGAGCGGGTGGCGCGCGAAGCGGAAGCTGACGTCGTGCTTTTGAATACGTGCAGCGTGCGCGACATGGCTGATCAAAAGGCGCTGGGGAAAATGGGAATGCATGGACGATCTGCGTTTTTCGATCGTGGATGTCGCAGAAGAAGCCGGTTCGCAATCGACTATCCGCGAGCAGCAGCTCGCGCCGAAGCAGGCGACGGCGTTTGTCTCGATCATGCAGGGATGCAACATGCATTGCACATTCTGCATCGTTCCGCAGACGCGCGGCTCAGAGCGCAGCCGCTCCATTGACGAAATTGTGAGCGAAGTGCGCGGTCTCGTGTCGCGCGGCGTGAAAGAGATCACGCTGCTGGGACAAATCGTGAACCTTTACGGTCGCCACGAGTTTCCGAAGGTCGATAACAAAGCTCCATTTGTGCAGTTGCTCGAAACCGTTCACAACGTCGAAGGCCTGGAGCGACTTCGTTTTACTTCACCGCACCCGATCGCTTTTCGCGACGACTTGGTCGACGCGATCTCGAATTTGCCGAAACTCGCCGAACACGTTCATCTGCCGTTGCAATCTGGGTCCAACAGAATTCTCAAGGCGATGCACCGTGCGTATACGGCGGAAAAATATGTCGATCTTGTCCGGCGAATTCGGCGGGCCCGCGAGGGGATCGCGATTACGACCGATATCATCGTCGGATTTCCAGGCGAAACAGCAGACGATTACAAGCAGACCCGTGATTTGGTCGAGGAGATCCAGTTTGACAACGCATTTGTCTTCCGCTATTCGCCGCGGCGCGATACACCGGCGGCGGAGATGCCCGATCAAATCGACGAGCCGACCAAGGAAGCGCGCAACCAGGATTTGTTGCGAATTGTAAACGAGTCCACGCGACGCGCTGGCGAAAGGCTGGTTGGGCACTGCGTGGAAGTTCTCTGCGAAGGGCCGAGTAAGACAAATCCGACGCGCCTAATGGGTCGAACGCGCAACAATAAAATTGTCGTGTTTGAAGGAAACGAGAACCTAATTGGAGAACTCGCTTACGTACAGGTGCAACAAGCCAACGGATTTAGTTTGTACGGCGTGCCGGTGCAGAAGTAGCGCCTAATCGCAGGTTGAAAACTTGCGCCACCTTATCGAAACTCACACGCCACCCGCGAAAGTCGCCGCATGATTTACCATCTGTCCTTGCATACCGCCGGAATCATCGCCGGCGCATTCCTCGTGTTGGTGGGCTTGCTTGGATTAATTGCACCGGGCTCCGCTAATATCGTGCGGCGCCTTCCGCGCTCTAATATTACGGGAATTATCCTGCTCACGATTTGTCTCGTTTGGGCATTTTGGCTGCTCGCCACGATCCAGATGGGCGAATTTTCCGCCTTCCGGCGCCCGCTCCTCATTGCGTTGCCAATCGGTTACGGGCTCACCCTGCGTTTCGTCGACGAGTTTCTTGCGGCACGCGCGCTTGGAATTCTATGTTTGCTCGCGGCAGAGCCGCTGCTTGATGCAGCTTTTCTCCGCTACGAAACAAGCCGATTACTAATAACGGTTTTTGCTTACCTGCTAATCGTTGCCGGGCTGTTTTGGGTCGCGATCCCGTACCTGCTTCGCGATCAAATCAACTGGAGCACGCGCAGCGTTTTTCGCTGGCGCTGTCTGCATGCTATCGCGCTAATTTACGGAAGCGTGATTCTCACGTTTACGTTCACGCAGTACTAAACTGTAGTGGCGATCCCTGACCGCCCGCAGCGAACATTCGGTTGTTTTGGCGCGTCAGAGAGCGCCCCTACAGTTGGAAATGGACCGCATTCTGGTAATCCGCGGCGGCGCAATTGGCGATTTCATCCTGACATTGCCATCACTCAAGGCGCTGCGTGACGCCCGTCCGGATGCACACATCGAGATTCTTGGTTACAAGCACATCGCGGCGCTCGCGGAAAACCGCTTTTACGCGCAAACAGTACGCTCGATCGAATACGGGCCGCTCTCGAGCTTTTTCGCCAGGAATTTGGCATTGTCGACAGAATTGGCCGACTATTTTTCGAATTTCGATTTGATTGTTAGTTATCTCTACGACCCCGACCGGATTTTTGAAAAAAATCTGTGCCGGTGTGGCGTTGAAAATCTGCTTTGCGGACCAGCCAAGATTTTGGAAACCGCCGGGCATGCCGCGCGCCAGCTCGCGCGGCCGATCGAAGACTTGGGAATCAAAGTTCCCGATCTTAGTGAAAGAGTTTTCCCATCGGTAGACGATCAACAGTTCGCTCGGGAGCTCCTTGGGTCTCTGCAGCAGCCAATTATCGCGATTCATCCGGGAAGCGGCGGGGCTGACAAGAACTGGCCGCTGGAAAATTGGATTGGATTGTTTTCGCGGCGCGCCGCTTTTTCGGTTGCCGAAGAGAAGAGTCGACAGACAGGAAATTGTTTTTCACTCATCGTCGTTTCGGGCGAGGCAGACGAAGCACAGACCGAGCAGTTGGAGCGCGAGTGGAAAAATCGTGGTGTCCGGTTTGTTAAAAACTTGCCGCTGCCTCATCTGGCCGCGGTGCTTGAACGCTCCATCTTCATCGGGCACGACAGCGGAATCTCGCATCTCGCCGCAGCTGCCGGCGCAAATTGCATTCTGTTGTTCGGCCCGACTGATCCGAATGTTTGGGCGCCTCAGAACAGCAATGTGCGAATCCTTACTGCGCCAAACGGCAGGCTTGCTAATTTGAAAATCGAAGCAGTCGACGCAACTCTTGCTGCAACCTTACGACCCTGTTAACACGGAAACGCTGCACGCTGCAGGTCTCTTGGCTTGCCTCTCAATGTTCGTAGCCATTTGGGAATTTCTGATGCCATTTCCAAGCGCTCCCGATGATCGCGTCGAGAGATTGGAACCGCGGTTGCCAGCCAAGGTCTTCTTTGATTTTTTCTGAGGACGCGATCAGCCGTGGCGGATCGCCAGGTCTGCGTGGCTTTTCAATGGTCTCGATCTTTCGGCCAGTAATTTTGCGAGAGGCCGCGATTACCTCTCGAACACTGGAGCCGCCTCCCGTGCCGAGGTTGTAAAATCCGCTGGTGGTTGCGCCAAGAGCCAGAATGTGCGCGCGTGCAAGATCAACGATATGAATGTAATCGCGAATACAGGTCCCATCGGGAGTGTCGTAATCAGTACCGTAAACTTCGACATTCGGTCTTTGACCCAATGCGACCTTCAGCACATTGGGAATCAAGTGGGTCTCCGGTCGATGATCTTCGCCGAGGTTTTCCGTGGCCCCGGCTGCGTTGAAATAACGCAATGAGACAAATTTCAATCCATAAATTTCGTCGTACCAACGCAGAATTTTTTCGAAAGCCAGTTTCGACTCGCCATATGGATTAATCGGATGCGTAGGCGCAGTTTCGTCGATTGGCACCCGTTCGGGCGGTCCAAAAAGCGCGCACGTCGACGAAAAAATGATCCGTCGCACACCCGTTGTCACCATTGCATCCAGCAGGTTTAAACCGTTTGAAACATTGTTGCGAAAATATTTGGAGGGATCGCGCATTGATTCAGGGACGAGTGCGTATGCTGCGAAGTGCATGACCGCATCGGGCCGCGCACCCGAAAGCGCAGCATCGATTTGCGCACGATCGGCCAAATCGCCGTGGATGAAGTTCGCCCGGGAATCGACGGCGCGCTGGTGGCCTTCAACCAAATTGTCGAAGATGGCCACTTCGTGGCCTTCATCCAGCAAAAGCTCGGCAGTAACGCTACCGATATAGCCCGCCCCGCCGGTGACGAAGATTCTCATGGGCGGGGAAAATGCAGCGCGACTCGCGTTAAATCAAAGCGAAGTGTGGGCAGGAGAGGATTGCGCGACGGATTTGCCCTTCTTTTTCTGAAGGGCTGCGACCATTTGCCGTGCGCAACGATGTTTACAACGCGGCTGGAGGACTTTCAAACTCTGTTCCTCAGAGCCCCATTGTAATACGTCGATGTCGACGTAGCGGACGCCCCAGTTTTTCATCTCAAGGCGGCTGGGCTTGTAAAGATCGATTGTGTCGGTGCCGACCAATGCACCTCCATAATCGTCGATAACATACTCTTCGTTAGTGTCAGCGAGTCGGAACCGTGTTCCGAGCGGGTACCGCGACCAATCAGAAGCAGCGCTCATCACGTGTCGGCCGGAAAGATACTCGCCCAGAGCGTTATGGACTCCGCTTCCTCCTTCGTGATGAGTATAGGCGGTGGTGCGGACGTGCGGTATGCGACGCCCACTTGTGAGAGTCGGTTTCGATTGCGTGGCACACCCCACTAGCAAACAAGCTAAAGCTCCTGCGAGGGGCAGGTTAAGGCATCGCATCGCGCCCTCAATAGCAGCCGAACCAGCCAAGGGCAAGGAATAATTTACGAAAATTCCCTAGGGGCCGAATCCAAATGACTCTCTGAAAGTCTAATCTTTTCGGCCGGCATCAATGATGCCAGCTACGATGTCAGCGCGTAGCCGCCTGTGAGAGCTCGCTCGTGCAATGAGGACAGCGCGTCGCTTTGATGGGAATCTTCATCGCGCACGCCGGGCAATCTTTCATGTCAGGAACTTTTTCGGCCGGTTTTCTGAGTTGATTGATTACCCGAACCAGAAGAAAAACTGCGGTCGCGACAATAAGAAAGTTAATCAAGAGTGTTATGAAATTGCCGTAATTCCATGTGATTGCTCCGGCCTTCGCGGCGTCTGCAGGAGTATGGAATGCGGCCGAGCCGTCCTTTGCGGCTCGCAAAATGACGAACTTGTTTGAGAAATCGAGTCCGCCGCTGAGAACACTGATCGGGGGCATGATCACATCTTTTACCAGTGAAGTAATAACCGAACCAAAGGCTGCACCGATAATCACGCCAATCGCCAGATCAACCGCATTGCCTTTGACGGCGAATTCCTTGAACTCTTTCCAGAACCTCATACGACGATATTGACCAACTTTCTCGGGACCACAATCACCTTGCGCACCGTCTTACCGGCGATTCGATCTTGAATCTTCGGACTCGACACCGCGGCAGCTTTCAGGTCTTCGTCCGTTGCAAGGACCGACATCTTTATGCGATCGCGCAGTTTCCCATTTATCTGAATGACGATTTCAACCTCGTCCTCGGCGAGCAGCCGCTCGTCGTGGCCTGGCCAGGGCTGTTCGGTGATGTCGCCGCGCGCGTCAGTGAATTTCGCAGTTAGAGTTTCCCATAACTCGGAGGCGATGTGAGGCGCAAAAGGATTCAGCAATATCAGAAAGGTGCGCATCGCCGACAACGGAATGGTTTCGATGTTG
>QHNQ01000055.1 GCA_003218135.1 Verrucomicrobiota bacterium | reverse complement strand
AAAGAATCGAAAACGCTTCGCAAGGTTTGCTCGGTGACTTCGAAATACCGCTCGATTGTGTGGTCGCCGTCCATGAGCACTTCCGGTTCGACGATCGGCACCAAATCACCTTCCTGACAAAGTGCCGCGTAACGCGCCAACGCCTCCGCGTTTGCGTCGATGCAGGTGCGCGTAGGAATGCCATCGCCGATGCCAATCACGGCGCGCCACTTCGCAAAGCGCGCTCCGAGTTGCCGGTATTCGGCCAGCCGCTCGCGTAATCCGTCCAAACCTTCAGTGATCTTTTCACCCGGAAAATTCGCCATTGCCTTAGCGCCTTTATCCACTTTGATCCCGGGAACGATCCCCTGTTGCTCCAGCACTTCGACAAAACCGCGCCCGTCGCGACTCTTCTGCCGAATTGTCTCATCAAAGAGAATCACGCCGCTGATGAATTCACCGGCACCCTTGGTGGTAAACAAGATTTCGCGATACATTCGCCGATTCTCCTCAGTCGAAGGGACATTGATGCTTTTCAGGCGCTTCTCGATCGTACCCGAGCTTTCATCGGCTGCCAAAATCCCCTTCCCCGGCGCGACCAGTTTTGTTGCTATTGTTTCCAAATTTTCGGTTTTCATAATTGCCTTCTTTTCGTTGAAAGAAATTCTAGTCTCCTTCCTCGCAAAATCCTCGGAGAAATGCAAATGAAAACCGGCTGCTGTAGAGTCGGCTGTCTCAGAGGAAAATTCAGAGGCGCGCCATCTGATGTACCAGAAATGGCATGAAGATTGCCATTGCTGGCCGTAGCTAGCGCTGAACGCTTTTCTCGACGTGCGGTCTAACTTGTGTTATACGGACGGCAATGTTGAGCAGGATCGTACTTTCGATAGCGATGGCCAC
Organism: Verrucomicrobiota bacterium; assembly: GCA_003218135.1. Taxonomy (GTDB): domain Bacteria; phylum Verrucomicrobiota; class Verrucomicrobiia; order Chthoniobacterales; family UBA10450; genus Udaeobacter. Next base: position 4,233 of record QHNQ01000055.1, on the reverse strand, counting down.
CGCGCTGGTTACAGCGCCGGTAAGTCTTACCGCGCGATCGTGCATCCTCTCCAGCGCGCCAGCACAACAAGCGTGCAAGCCGGCTTGCTGCGCCAACAAAACGTGTTGCGCAACTTCAAGCGAGCACAAATCGACTCCATCGCACCCGCTGGCGAAAGGCGATTCGAGCTACAAAGTAAACGCGACACCCATCGCGTTGCCTGTCGTTCCGCCGAGTCCGGAATCCCGCGCCCAACAAATCCCAGCTTTCAACGCCAGGTGTAGCGCGCATTCGCCGCCGACGCTCGCGTTGATCTGCATCCGGCTCATCTGATCCACCGCCTTTAACGGTCGGGGTGTGCCCATCCATCGGCATGCCGTGTCGTTAAACGCAGTCGTGGATCAATGAAAACAACAACTCTTTCAATCTTATTAGCTACATTTTTATTACTTCGCAGTCAGATCGCCGCTGATGGCGGCGAAGACGGCGCTGCGTCACGAGAGCTCTCGTTAGCCGAAGTGACGCGCCGCGTGCTGGAGGACAATCCAGCCATTAAAGAAGCAGAGAACCGCTGGTACGCCGCAATTCACCGCGTGCGACAAGCGTACGCATGGGATGACGCGCACGTTGCCGGCGAATCGCGTATGCGCCGATTTGTCGATGTACCGCCGAACGCATTCACGGATCAAACGCTTAGCATCGAGCAATTGATTCCGATCACCGGAAAAAATCTAGTGCGCGGCCGGATTGCTGCAGCCGAGGCGTTCTCTGCATTTCAAGAAGCGCGACGCGCTCAGCTCGATGTGATCGCAAAGGCACGCGCCACGTATTTCCAGCTGGCGAATGCCTATGACCAACTCGAGATCAACAACAAAAATCTTACTTCACTCAAACAAATTGCCGATATCAGCCGCTCTCGTTACGAAACTGGTTTGGAGACTGCGGCGAACGCGCTTATCGCCGAGACAGATTACAGCAAGCTGCAGGAGACGCGGCGGGATTTGGAGCGCAATTTGTCTGACGCGCAGTCGCAACTGAACACGCTGATGAATCGCGATGCGTTTGCGCCGCTCGGTCCGCCCACGGGAGCGAGGATCAGCGAGGCGGGTCTTTCTGCAAGCAGGCTGCAAGCGATCGCGCTCGCTCAACGGCCTGAGCTGCAGATGGCGCGTGCAAAGATCGACAGCGAGAAGTCAAAGCTTCAGCTGGCGCACCGCGCCTGGATTCCCGATCCAGCAGTCAATGTCAAAGGTCAGCGTTACAATGACGCCGCGGAAGCGGTTAGTGAATTCGATGCCGGCGTGTCGTTCACAATCCCGTGGGTGAATCCCGGTAAATACTCAGCTGCCGTTCGCGAAGCACGCGCGAATTTTGCAGCGGCTGAGCAGGGATTTGAGCGCGAACAGAAGGAAGCATTACGGCTCGTGCGCGATCAGTTGGCAAAGGTCGAGACGTTTCATCATCACGTCGAGTTATTCCGTGACAAGCTCGTGCCTCAGTCGCAGCAGGCCTTTGAAGCGACGCGGCTAAGCTACGAGTCAGGAAAAGCAACGTTTCTCGATTGGATTACCGCGCAACGCAACCTGCGCGACATCGAAGCCATGGGACGCGACCACTTGGCGCATTATCAAATGGCAGTCGCTGAGTTGGAGGCAGTCATCGGCGCAAACGTTTACTCGCCCGCGGCAGGGTTATCGAACGGAAGGAAATGACGATGAAGCTGTTTCTACAAAAAACTGCGCTGTTGCTCATGCTCGCTGCGCTTCTTTCTGGCGCTGCGTCGTGCTCGAAGAACAGCGCCACGGAGAAACCGAGCAACATCGATTACTGGACGTGCACAATGCATCCATCGGTGCGCGAAAAGGGACCCGGCAAATGTCCCATTTGCTCGATGGATCTTGTGCCAGTGATGAAGGAGAGCGCAACCCCGGCAAGTTCCAGTAAAAACGCCCCTCGGCACGATCACGCAGCAATGCTAGCGGGAAAGCCAACCGGCAGCAGCGAGATGCAAGGCATGCCCGGGATGCCTGGAATGAAAGGAGGCGTGGAGAGCAAAGCGCCGCAGACAAGCGAGTTCGTCGTTCCAGTTGAGCGTCAGCAGCAGATCGGGGTGCGTTATGCGAAGGTCGAGCGAAAGCCGCTTCGCCATACCATCCGCGCAGTTGGCCTGATCGTTCCGGATAAAACACGTAATTGGCAATTTGTGTCGCGTGTTGATGGCTACGTTCAAAAACTGGACGTGACCGCGCCGGGCGAGCTCGTGGAAAAAGATGCGCCGCTTTTGTCGATCTACAGTCCCGATCTGTTAACGAGTGAGCGTGAATTCGTCGAGCTGTTGCGCATGCGTGACCAGGCGAAGTCCAAAGACGCGCGCGACACTCCGCAGCGCTTGATCGATTCTGCGAAGCGTCGGCTGCAACTTTGGAACGTCACGCCGCAACAGATCTCCGAGCTAGAGAAGACGCGTAAAGCCTCCGACACGCTCACGCTGCTCTCACCATTCCGCGGCGTTGTGCAGTCAGTGCCTGTCGAACAAGGCAAGAGCGTGAAAACGGGAGACTTACTTGTAGAGGTTGCCGACCTCAGCGTCGTCTGGCTGTGGGCGGAATTTTACGAGAATGAGTTATCGATGCTTCAAGTGGCGCAAAAGCTCACGATCACAGCAAAGTCGTATCCTGGACAAAACTTCGACGGCACAATCAGTCTGATTGATCCGTTTCTCGACGCGACGAAACGCACAGCCAAGGTTCGCATCGATATTCCAAATCCCGATTTCAAGCTGCGGCCTGGGATGTACGTGAACGCCGACTTGGAGATGGACATGGGTGAGGCGCTTACCGTTCCCGTCAGTGCGGTGATGCCGACCGGGACGCGCAGCATCGTCTTTGTCGATAAAGGCGAAGGCAAACTCGAGCCGCACATCGTTCAGCTCGGCACCAAGTATGGCGACATCTACGAAGTAAAAAGCGGTCTCCAGGAAAACGAACGCGTCGTCGCGAGCGCAAACTTTCTCATCGACGCCGAATCAAAAGTCCAAGGCGCATTGAGAGGGTTCGAAGAAGAGCGCACACCGCAAGAAGGCGTTAGCCCTGGCACCAAGCCATGATTCAAGCTGAAGCAATTACGCGGAACGAAGTCACCGCTGGCAACAGTGAGACGCTAATCGATCGTATTATTGAGCGGAGCGCGCGGAATAAGTTCCTGGTTTTCATTTTCACGATTTTCGCTGTTGCAGCGGGAATCTACGGCCTGATCCACACGCCGCTGGATGCGATTCCCGACCTGAGCGATGTGCAGGTGATCGTTTACACCGAGTGGGAAGGCCGCTCGCCCGATTTGGTCGAGGACCAGATCACTTATCCGATTTCCAGTGTCTTCATCGCTGCGCCAAAAGTGAAATTCGTCCGCGGCGAATCAATGTTCGGCAAGTCGTTCATCTACGTCATCTTCGAAGACGGCACCGACATCTACTGGGCGCGTTCGCGCGTAATCGAATATTTGAATTCGGTGCGCGGTTCGCTGCCGGAGGGCGTGAACCCGACGATCGGCCCCGACGCGACCGGTGTGGGCTGGGTGTACGAATACGCGCTGGTTGATGACACGGGAAAACACGATCTCGCTCAGTTGCGTTCCATTCAGGATTGGAACCTGCGCTATGCGCTTTCCGCCGTGAAGGGCGTCGCCGAGGTCGCACCGGTCGGCGGATTTGTGAAGCAATACCAGGTCGATCTCGATCCAAACGCACTAGTCGCTTACAACATCCCTCTCAGCGACGTGGTCAACGCGATCAAGATGAGCAATGCCGACGTAGGCGGCAAGATTTTCGAAGTCGCTACCACTGAGTACTACATTCGCGGACGCGGCTACATCAAAAAGATTGAGGACATCGAGAACATCGTCCTCAAAGTGGAAAACGGCACGCCGGTCTACCTGAAAAATGTTGGAAACGTTCATCTCGGTGGAGATATTCGGCGCGGCGTGGCCGAGCTCGACGGACGCGGCGAAGTCGTTGGCGGCATCATCGTGATGCGTTACGGCGAGAACGCGCTCAACGTCATCGATGCGGTAAAAAAGAAAATCGAAGAGGTAAAGCCGTCGTTGCCAGCCGGCGTGCGCATTGTGCCGGTTTACGATCGCAGCGACCTGATTCGCCGCGCCATCGCAACATTGCGCGAGAAGCTGATCGAAGAAAGCGTTGTCGTTGCGCTGGTTTGTCTGGTTTTTCTCTGGCACGTCCGCTCGGCGCTGGTGGC
>QHNQ01000160.1 GCA_003218135.1 Verrucomicrobiota bacterium | reverse complement strand
CCACCGAAATGCGTCGGCGTTTGAAATCAATTTTCAGCGATGCGCGCTTTCGTACATTTGTCGCCGAGATCAACGATCAGGTTTGCGGAATGATTGGGACGCTGACACACGCCAGTCACGAGCATAACGATTTCACCGGAAGAATTACCGCGCTGGTTGTGTCCAGGAAACATCGGCGCTGCGGCATCGGTCGCGCGCTCATTGCCGCAGCTGAGAAAGATTTTGTGGAGAAAAGAGTTACGCGAGTGAGTCTAACGACTCGGTTCACTCGGGAACACGCCCATCGATTTTACCAGGCACTGGGTTACTCGCGAACTGGATTTCGGTTCGCGAAACAGCTTCTCCTCGTTACGTGATGGCGCTCAACTGTTGCATCATCCCGAACAGATCCCAGCTGACCCATTCCTCTACGATCTTTCCGTCCTCGATGCGGTCGATGGCCATACCCATCCAAGTGGCCCGTTTGTTGGTCGGCTGCAAGCCCATTAACACGCCTTTATGTGTACCCGTGGACGTGAACCGAGTGACTACCTTGTCGCCTTCTGCCACTTGGTCGTCGATCGTGTCGTGGAAATCCGGGAATGCGTCACGGAATTCGCGCACGAACTGGACGAGCGCGGAGACGCCTTGCACATCACGTACACTAGGATGGCTGTGTTGATGACTGACGAAGTCGGTCCCGTAGACCTCCCGTGCCACTGCCAGGTTCCCTTTATTCCATACTTCGTCGATAGCGCGTCGCGCCAGAGCCTTGTTCTCTTGAGGCGTCGTCATCGGCGAAGCTTTCCGAGAATGATCGCGACGGGGAATGTGTTTTCGAACGGAATCGAATGTATAACCACTATTGAAAAGTTCGCGTTCATGAAATCCAGATCGTTTTCGTGTTCGTAAATTCGCGGATGCCGGCGGCGCCAAGCTCACGGCCGAAACCGGAACGTTTTACTCCGCCGAAGGGCAGACGCGGATCGGAGGCGACCATTGCATTGATGAAAACCATGCCGGTATCCAACTCAGATACGAAGAGTTTCTGCTCCTCGCGATCATTGGTCCATGCGCTGGAGCCGAGACCGAATGTGGTATCGTTTGCCAGCTCGATGGCATTATGGGCGTCGCGCACCCGGAAAACAGCTGCGACGGGGCCGAACACTTCTTCACGATACGCCGGCGATTCTTTGGGAACATCGACGAAAACAGTTGGCTCGTAGAACAATCCGGCGCCGTGGATCCGATTTCCGCCGGTCAATAGTTTCGCGCCCGCGGCGATCGTTTTCTGAACCTGATCGTGCACATCTTGCAGGATTTGTTCCGTCGCGAGCGGACCGATTTCCGTCGTCTCGTCCATCGGATCCCCAATCTTCAATGCGCGCATGCGCGCGACGAACTGATCTAGAAACTCGTCGTAAATTTGATCAGCAATCATGAAACGCTTCGCGGCAATACATGATTGACCGGTATTGATCGTGCGTGCTTTGACCGCAGTGCTCAATGCGCGCTCGAAGTCTGCGCTTGGCATCACGATGAACCCATCACTGCCGCCAAGCTCAAGCACGCTTTTCTTGATCTCGCCCGCGGCGGTGCTTGCTACCGCGCTTCCGGCTTTGTCACTGCCTGTGAGCGTTACTGCTTTGACGCGCGGATCGACAATCAGCTTTTTCACCTGCTCCGGTTCGATTAGCAGCGTTTGAAAAACACCATCATCGAAACCGGCGCGGCAAAAGATTTCTTCAATTGCCAGCGCGCACTGCGGGACATTGGATGCGTGCTTCAGCAAACCGACATTGCCGGCAAATAACGCGGGTGCGGCGAATCGAAAGACCTGCCAGAAAGGAAAATTCCACGGCATGATCGCGAGCACCGGTCCGAGCGGTTGATATTGCACGTAACTTTCAGCGGCATCGGTCTGCGCCGGTTCGTCCTCCAGAAATCGCTCGCCGTTCTCGGCGTAAAACCGGCAACCCCGCGCGCATTTCTCGATTTCTGCAACTGAATCGCGAAACAGCTTCCCCATCTCGAGCGTTATGATCTCGGCAAATTTTTCCTTTTCTTGAAACAGCAACTCCGTTACGGCATGCAAAAGCTCTGAGCGCTCTGTGAACGTCGTTCGACGATATTTTCTGAACGCGTCTTCTGCACGCTTCAACCGTTTCTCGATTTCTGCATCGTCGAAGGGAGAAAATTCCTTGAGCTTTTCGCCTGTCGTGGGATTGATTGTGGCGATTGGCATCAATCGGAACATAGGCACTTTGCCTGTGCGGCCAACGGACATTCGGTTCGAAAGTTCTAGAGCAGCGGAGTGCAACTCCGCTGGGCGCACAGACTGTGAGTCTATGTTCCGATCCGCGCTAAATTCGCAGCCCTTTTGGAATCAGGACGCGATCGAGCAAATCGAAAAACCATTGCACAAGCAACGCGAGCACAGCTGCGGGGATCGCGCCTTGCAAAATTGTTACGTGATCGTTCAGGTCTAGCCCGCTAAGGATCGGTTCGCCCAGACCTCCGGCGCCGATCAATGCCGCTAGCGTAGCAGTGCCGACGTTAATCACGGCGCTGGTTTTGATTCCGGATAGGATCGAGCGGGATGCCATCGGAAGATAAATTTCCCAGAGCCGGATCATTGGGCTGAGCCCCAATGCAACGGCAGATTCTCGCAACGATCGCGGAATGTCCTGCAACCCGCTCGCGGTGTTGCGCACAATCGGGAGCAAACCGTAAAGGAAAAGCGCCGCGATTGCAGTGCGGACGCTGATTCCGAAAAAGGGAAGGGGAACAAGCAAGGCCAGCAAGGCGAGCGACGGAATGGTTTGGACGATGCTGGCGAAACCCAGAATCCCGTGACCAATCGGACCGCCGCGACTCGCAACGATGCCAAGCGGAATTCCAACAATCACTGCAAGCAACAGCGAAAATCCAGCCAGTTGGAGATGACGAAGCGTCCAGCGCGCGAGTTTGTGTGGAAACGATTCGCCAATGTGGGAGGGGCCTGAGCGCCCCGACGGTCGCGGCGCTAAGGCTGCTTCCACATTGAAATACAAGTCTGCCGCGGCCGTGTAATTTTTTGTGCGCTCTGCTTCTGCGTTGAGGCGGACCATGCGTTTTTCATCCAGCGTTCCTTCCAACCGACGCAATGCAGCAATAGCATCCGGGCGCATGGACAATCGGAACAGGAAGAGTGCCTCGTACTTCGGGAAGAACTGAAGGTCGTCTTCCAGAACAACGAGATCATTCTTTTCAATCTTTGCGTCGGTCGAATAGGCGTCCTTTACGTCAACCGAGCCGTTGGCAATCGCGGCGTACCCCAGTGCATGATCGATCCCGACGACATTCTGCTGGGGAAGCGCGTAGCGCTCGCGCAATGGTCGCCAGCCATCCTGTCGATTCAGGAATTCGTGCGTGAGTCCGATCTTAAGCTCGGGATATTTTTGAAGATCCCTGATAGTGTGCACGCCGAGTCGTTGCGCTTCGCTGCGTCGCATCACTAGCGCATAAGTGTTGTTAAAGCCGAGTGGCTCAGTTATTCCCACCTGAAATTTCGCGAGCGAGGCGCGAATTTCTGCCAGTGATAACGCGCGATCGGTTTTCAGAATCTGCTGCGTAATTGTTCCGGTGTATTCCGGGTAGGCATCGATCTGCCCGCCTCGCAGCGCTTCCCAGAGAATGATCGTGCCGCCCATGCCCTGGCGATGTTCCGCAGGAATTCCGGCATTGGTTAACGAGCGTTTGGCGATTTCTCCCAGCACATACGATTCGGTAAATTTCTTCGAACCGATCACAACATCCGCAGCGGCCGAAGAATGAATCAGGAAAAAAGGAATGCAGGAAAAAATCAGAAGAAAATCTGGAAGCCAGGAAACCAGGAACAATCGACAGGATTGCTTTGCTTTTCTGGCTTTATGGTTTCCAGATTCATTTGCTCTGCTCATTTCCTGTTTCCCTACTTTCCTGATTCGATTCATAGGGTCGCGATTCCACGTTGCGCGTTGATGAATTCGGAAACGAAAGGATCGGCAGGCCTCTCGCGGAGATCGGTAACTGAACCTTTTTGTACGACGCGGCCTTCATTCAGGAGCACGATTTCGTCACCGAAATAAATTGCCTCCGCCAGGTCGTGCGTGACGAAGAGCACCGTGTGACCCAGCTGCGCAAAAATTTCCTTGAGATCCTTTTGCAAAGAAGCGCGGACGAGCGGGTCCAGAGCGCCGAGCGGTTCGTCGAGCAACAGCAGCTCTGGCGAAAGCATTAGCGCGCGCATCAAACTGACGCGCTGCCGCTGGCCTCCGGAAAGTTCAACAGGATACCGCGGGAGCAGTTTTTCAGAAAACCTTGTCAGCTCGCACAATTCCAGGAGTTTGGTTCGCATTTCGTCCTGGGATTTCCCGACATGGCGCGCCATCAGGAGGACATTGGCGCGCGCCGTCAGGTGCGGGAACAGCCCACCTTCCTGGATGACGTAACCAATCCGGCGGCGAAGGTTGTCGATGTTATCGAGGTTGATTGGTTCTCCGCCGAAGTCGATGCGACCGGAGTCGGGCTCGATCAAACGAATGATTAAGCGCAGCAAAGTCGATTTGCCACAACCGCTGGGACCGATGAGCACAGTGGTCCTGCTGCGCTCGATCGAGAGATTTGTTGAATGCAACGCCGCTGTGCCCGCGTAGCGTTTGCTCACATCGAAGAGTCGAACCAACGCGCTCATTAAAGCAGCGCGACCCTCTGGCTTGCGTTGTGAATTAGATCGCAAGCGGGACGCATGCGCTACCCTGAACGGACTACGAAATAGAAAACGCCGAACAAGCGCGCATCGTCAGTCCACATCTGCGCAAACTCAAATTCCGCTTTGCCGGCGAGCGCGGAAAACTCTTCCGGTGAGTATTTATAGGAAAACTCGGTGACGATCTTTTCAGCCCGGCGAAAATGAAACCTTTGTTCGTCAAGGTAAACAAACTGGTCGCTCTCACTGATGAGATACATTTCGATTCGCCCAGCATCTGAATTGTAAATAGCGCGGTGGCGCCATTGATCCAGGTCGAAATCGGCGCCCAGTTCACGGTTCGCCCGCGCCAACAGGTTCAAATTAAACTGTGCAGTAACGCCGGCGCGGTCGTTGTAAGCACCTTCCAGCACGTCGCGAGCTTTCTTCAAATCTGCGCCGATGAGCAGGCCGCCTTTTTCCCGGCAAACATTAGCTACACGACGCAGGAATTGCACCGCTTCATCAGGCTCGAAGTTCCCGATAGTCGATCCAGGAAAATAAACGACATTACGCGCAGGTTTGTGATGTGGTGAAGGCAGAACCACGGGTTGCAAGTAATCGGCACAGACCGGCAGAATTTCCAGATCGGGAAAAATTTTCCGGAAATTGGCAGTCGATTCGTGCAATTGCTTTTCGGAGATATCCACGGGGATATAAACCGCGGGCGTCTCCAGTGCTTCGATGAGAATCCGGGTTTTGGTGCCGGCACCGGTGCCAAGCCCGATTAGCTCGAGGTTCGGTCCGAGGTGCGAGGCGATCTCGGCTCGATTCCGATCCAGAATGTCGATCTCGGTTCGTGTGATGTAGTATTCTGGCAGTTCGCAAATTTTCTGGAACAGCGCCGCGCCGCGTTCGTCGTAAAAATATTTGTACGGAAGCGTACGCGGGTTTGATGAAAGACCGGCGATCACGTCACTAATAAAGTCCGACGCTTCTGGCGGGGAAATCTGTTCCGGTGCCGTTAATGAATCTCCGCTCATTGTGACCGTTGAGGGCGGTCGCCGTAGCGACTCGCGATGTGCCGATTTATTGTGGATCGCGTGCGAGTCTGATTCCGGTGAACTGCCAGCGTTTTTCCGGCTGAAAGAAATTGCGATACGTAGGGCGAATGTGAGTCCGCGAGGTTGCGCACGAACCACCGCGTAAGACGTATTGGTTGCACATAAACTTGCCGTTGTATTCCCCGAGCGCGCCCGGGGCCGCGCGATAACCGGGATAAGGCGAGTAAGCGCTGCGAGTCCATTCCCATACGTCTCCGAACATTTGCTGAAGTTGTCGGGCTGATTTGTCCGCTGAGACAGCGGACCCTACAGCCACCGGTGCCGGATGAAAGATTTCGTCTTCGACAAAATTTCCTTCGATTAGCCAATCCATTGCAGCGCGCTCCCATTCGAACTCCGTGGGGAGGCGCGCGCCTGCCCAGTTCGCGTACGCATCGGCTTCGAAATAACTCAAATGCGTTACCGGTTCGGATTTATCGACGGAGCGAAAACCAGAAAGGGTGAAGTTCCACCAGGCGCCGTCGCGTTTGCTCCAGTAAAGCGGTGCTTCCCAATGCTGTTCGTTCACCGTCATCCAACCGAGTGACAACCAGAATTCCGGACGCTTATATCCATTGTCTTCGATGAACGCGATGTATTCGCCGTTGGTTACCGGCCGCGAACCGATTGAAAATGCAGGGATCAGTACTTGATGCCGCGGTCCCTCGTTATCGTAGGCGAATCCATGACCATCGTGACCGAGCCGGGCGGTCGTTTCTTCGAAATGTATAAACTGCATTGGGATGATTTTTTCAGCACGGCCATTGATCTTCCGCTCGCGAAACACAGGATAGAGCGGATTTTGCGCGAAGACGTGCTTGATATCTGTAATGAGCAGTTCCTGATGTTGCTGCTCATGATGAGTGCCGAGGATAAGGATCGGCTCGATTTCATTCAATAAGTTCTCGTCAACATTGGAAAGCAGATCATCGATGCGCGAATCGATGGACGCGCGGTAGCGCTGCGCTTGCTTCACCGTCGGGCGCGAAATCAACCCACGCAGATCGCGCCGGTGCATGTCACCGGCGGCGTTATAGTACGAGTTAAACAGATACGCGTACTCTGGAATTGCCGACTGATACGCTGCGATAAGCTTCTTGAGAATGAAGGTCTCAAAAAACCAGGTGGTGTGCGCGAGGTGCCACTTGGTTGGGCTGACGTCGGGCATCGACTGCACGACGTAATCTTCTGGTTCAAGACCCGCGCACAACGCGTTGGTGAACGTTCTGATTTGATGAAAACGATCCCGCAACTGTTCGACACGCGTCATCATCGGCGGCAAATGAGGCGGCGCCTGCCGAGGCTAGCCTCAAAGAATATCTCCCTCTTGCTCGATTTCTTCCCGCCGCGCCTGGAGCATCTGGTCGTGAGCGGCTTCCTCAAGGCCATCAATCACGAGATGCTCGCCAACCGTTTCCTCTTCATCGGCATCAGGACGCGGCAAACGGTGACCTTTAGAACTGGCGACTACGCTCCACTCCTCCGTTAGATCGGCGTTATCGCTTGTTTCTTCGGGGGGCATATTATTTTCCTCGCCCATCAGTTCCCGGCGGGCTTGTTTCCAATCTGCGTCAGTAAATTCATCAGGATTGCGCTCGTCTATCATAGCAATTTCTCTGGCGCGACTTTCCACCTCTTCCGATGAAGGTGCGCCAAGCCCGTTGCCATGCACCTCGATTTTTCCCGGACGAGGTTGTGAGTAATCATTCATAACCAACACTCTATTCGCATTACACTGTGGACTACAGATTGGAGGCTTGCAATACAAGCGGTAAAAAAGTGTGTATAGAAATGTGAAGCGGTGAACGCAGAAAATTCAATTCAACTCCCGGACGGCGCCATCGTTGCCTTTGAGGGATACGGCGACCCCAACGGCGTACCGGTGATCTTTTGCCATGGCTGGCCCAGCTCACGCTCCATGGCGCGACTCACAGACGAACCAGCACGCGAGCTTGGCATTCGCATCGTTTCACTCGATCGTCCGGGCATCCGCGATTCCAGCTTCCAGCCGGATCGCAAGTTGAGTGATTGGCCGCGCCTTTTGGAACAAGTGGTTGAGCATCTCGACCTCCGAGAATTTCGAGTACTCGCGATTTCAGGCGGCGCGCCCTACGCTTATGCGACTGCGGTGGCGATGCCGGAGCGCGTGCGAGCGATTGCAATAGTCGGTGGCGCGCCCCCGATTGCGGAAATTACGGACGGCGAAGGATTGCTTCCGCTTTACCGTTGGATGGTGGCACTGTACCGGAGCCGACCCGGACTCCTGCGAAGGTGTTTTCATCTGGTGCGGCCATTTCTTTCGGTACGGTCGCCTGTTCGTTTTCGCCCATTGCTTTTAAAAATGCTTTTGCTGAGGCCGTGCGATACAGAGAGCTTGCGCGACGCAGCAGCGTTCGAAGCCATTTTCGAAAGCCAGCGACTCGCGTGGCGAGCTTCAGCCGAAGGCGTGATGGCCGACGCGGAGATTCACGCACACCCGTGGGGCTTTGCGATCGAAGACGTGCGCGTTCCCGTCCGATTGTGGCACGGAAAGCAAGACCGCGCTTTCTCTCTGCAGCTGGTGCAACAAATCGCGAACCGCTTACCGAACTGCAAAACGCGTTTCGTGAACGATGCAGGGCATTATTCGCTGCCTATCCGCCACATGCGCGAAATCCTCGAGGACCTCGTATCGGTTTAGTCGCAAGCCTTTCGCGATGTACAGCACGGATAGCTGGTCACGTCACGCCGAGCGAAGTATCAAAGCGTCGGCCTGAAGTTTTTTCTCCATCATTGTGTCGAAGGAAAAGTGTTCGGTTGCGTAGCGAAGACCATTCGCTGCGCAGTACGCAGCCAGGTTTGGATCGGTAATGAATTCCATGATAGCGTTCGCCAGCGCCTGAGTGTCACCCGGTTCGATAAGCAGACCGTTCTCGCGATCGCGAAGAATCTCCGGAATATCACCGACTTTCGTCGCGATGACTGGACGCCCACTGGCGAAAGCTTCACGCAAGACGATCGGAGACGCTTCGGTTCGAAGGGAAACAATAACGATCATGTCGCACGCTGCATAAACGTTGGGTGTGTCCCAGCGATATCCAACCATAATGATTTTATCGGCCAATCCGGCCCGATCGATTGCGTTCCTTACGTTGATGCCGCGTTTCAGAATCCCCGTGCCCTGGCCTACGATGACGAAGCGGGCATCGGGACGCTTTTGTAAGACTAGAGGCGCCGCTTCAACTAAAACGAGCTGGCCTTTGTCGGGGCGACGATTTGTGAGCAGCCGTGCTTGAAAACAAATGCGCGACCTTTGCTGCCGATGGGGTCAGTGATGCAGCGTGCCCTGCTGAGAGGAATCCCGCAGAGATAGAGCGGCAGACAAATCCAGTGATCCTTCGAGCTGTAAGCTTTCAGCAGATCAACCTGGTTTTGCCGGCAAAATCTCCAGAGCCGCCATGAACAGAGTGGGTCAATGCGGCGCCGGAGCGGCATTGTCACCAGCCGCGTTCCGAGTTCAGATGCTTTGGAGTGCACCTGACTGCTCGGATTGCAGACGAGCCAGGCCTGATGCCCGTGCGCATTCAGCCAGTTAATCTCCAGACAAGTTCGATACTCCTGGCCGCCCCAACTGCGGCTACTCTCTACGTACAGAATGTTCACGTCGGATCGATCGCGCTGGTGCGCCTCGAACAAGACTTATGCGGCGGGCGCGCGTTTTTCGAGAATGTAATCGTGAATTGTGTTTACGCTCCGAAGCGCTTTCCCAGCTACATCCGAGCTGGGCACGCCGACTCCGAACGTTTTTTCCATGCTTACCGCAAGCTCGAGGGCATCGATGGAATCCAGGCCGAGTCCATCTGGACCGAAAAGTGGCAGGTCATCGCCGATCTGCTCAGGAGTAACTTGCAGCATCAGGTTTTTGACAAGCATTTGCTTAATTTGGGCGCGCAGATCAGGCTCAGACATAAACGAGCCGCGATTTTGCCGTAAATGGCATGTGAGGTCAAACGCGCATAAACGCGTGACCAAATAATTTTCTTGCCGAAAAGCGATGCGAGGACGCCTCGCACTCCGAAAACACGTCGTGCGAAATTCATGGAAGGCTCTGCTCCGTTCGCGCAAGCTCGCCGCGGGACAAGTCCGTCCAACTGGCGGATTTGGGAGTGCGCCTGCTTGCCCGACTGTGTGCGGGCGTCCTCGCCTCGCTTCTTGAGAATTAGACTTGGTCGGCTTTGTCGCCGGGTGTAACTGCTTCGCCTGACTGCGGCGGCGGGACGGTAGTTACAGTTTGGTTCTCGGTTCTGGCCACGGTCGATTGCGCCGGTTTCACTTCGGATTTGGCAGTTTCCGTATCAGACTTTCCAGCCTTGTGCAGTTCGTCGCTGAATTCGTCCTTTGCTTTTTGGAACTCTTTTACCGCTTGTCCCATTCCGCGGGCGAGTTCCGGTAGTTTCTTTGCTCCGAATAAGACCAGAATGATGAGCAGGATGACGATTAAGTCTGGTCCTGCCAAGTTCATGAAGCTGGCGAGGAGGCTCATATGCTGCTCTCGAACATCAGGCGGTTTCAAGAAGTTGCAAGGCAATTTGGTGCGCGGCCTCCTTCACCGCAGCCCAGGCAAGCCGCCCGGAAGGTTGACACACCCTTGTTGCTGTGTGAAAGAGGGGCTCGAAACCCATATGCGCCCCATCTGGAAAGGCAGCATCAGCTTTGGGCTGGTTTATATCCCCGTGGCCGTTTATCCGGCCACACGCGAGGAAAAGATCAGCTTTCGGCAGCTGCGTTCGAGCGACCTCAGCCCAATCAGATACAAAAAGGTTGCCGAGGCGGACTCCAAGGAAGTTCCAGCCGACCAAATCGTAAAAGGCTTCGAGTATGAGCGCGGCCGGTATGTTGTCCTGAAGGATGAGGATTTCGAGAAGGTGCGGATCGAATCCACGCATTCGATCGACATCACCGATTTCGTGGGTTTGGAACAAGTGGATCCGAAGTTTTTCTACAGGCCATATTTCCTGGAGCCGCAAAAAGGTGGGGAGAAAGCCTATGCAGTTTTGCACAAGGCGCTGAGCGGCACAGGAAAGATTGGTATTGCGAAAGTTGTGATCAGTAATCGCGAGCATCTTGCTGCCGTGAAACCCGACGGCTTGTTCCTGATTCTGGAGCTGATGCACTTCGCCAGTGAGATTTTGAGCGCTGAGGTGTTAAAGAATGGCTCGGTGACAGCAGTAACCGATAAAGAGTTAAAGATGGCTCAAGCTCTTATCGAAAGCATGAGTGACTCGTGGGAGCCGGAAAAATATCGGGACGAATACCGCACGGCGTTAATGGAGATCATTGAACAAAAAGCGCAGCACAAAGAGATCGCTACGAAGGCGCCTGCCACGCCGGCGCCCACTAATGTAGTCGATCTTGTTAAGGTGTTGCAGGAGAGTCTGAACCGGACAGAATCTCTCAGGCAAAAACGCAGCGCTGCCCGACCTACTGGTCGCCGATCCACCAGCGCTCTCGTCAAACAAAGGCGACGAGCAGGCGCTCTGGGATAACACCGGCTGCACGCCCGTTGCAAATTGTAAGGCTGGCATTATAGTCAGCACTTCTTTATGGCCAAGACTGCCTGGATTAATCGCAATGAGCGAAAGCGCGCAACGGTGAAAAAATACGCCGCGCAGCGCGCGGAGCTAAAGGCGAAAAAAAACTATGCTGCGCTCGCGCAATTACCGCGTGACGCCAGCCCCACGCGTGTGGTAAATCGGTGCGAAGTCACCGGGCGCCGGCGCGCTTTTATTCGCCGGTTCAAAATGTCGCGTCTGACGTTTCGTGAATTGGCTTCGCAAGGGCTCATCCCTGGCGTGACCAAGTCCAGCTGGTAAATTAGGATCGATACCTGATTTCGGATGCCACACTGCGCGTCCGAGCAATGAACATCTCCCCACTGTTTTTATTGCCAGCGACCTTGATGGCAACAAGTGTCACGCCCCATTGGGATCCGCCGATGGTGATCCTCGGAAAACTGGCAGCCATTGCCGCACTCGTCGCTCTGAACGCGTTCTTCGTCGCCTGCGAATTTTCGGTTGTGAAAGTGCGCACCACTCAGCTCGATGCACTTTTGGAAGAGGGCAATCTGCGCGCCCGTTTCGTCAAACACGTTCGCGGGCACCTCGATGCTTACCTTTCGGCGACGCAATTAGGTATAACGCTGGCGAGCCTCGCCCTCGGCTGGATTGGTGAGCAATCGCTGGTGTCGATTCTGCAACCGGCCCTGGCTGTCGTGCACATCTACTCCTACGCTGTAGCCACTTCGATTGCCATCGCGCTCGCATTCGCCGGGATCACGTTTCTGCACATTGTGTTTGGAGAACTCGCACCGAAATACATCGCGATTTCCAATCCGTTGCCGGTGGCACTTCGCCTGATGCGGTTGCTCGGTGCTTTTTACGTTTTGTTTAAACCAGCCATCTGGCTCCTGAACAAATCTTCGAATTTCCTTTTGCACAGGGTGCTTCGGCTTCAACCGATTCCCGCGAGCGAACTTGCACACAGCGAAGAAGAATTGCGATTAATCCTCGAGCAAAGCGAAAAATCCGCGGACGTCACTCCGCTCGGGCGCGAGCTAGTTTTTAACGTTTTAGATCTGCGCGACCGTGTCGTGCGCGATATCATGACCCCGCGCGGTGAAATCGTTTACCTCGACTTAGAGGATGATTTCGACAGCAATGTGAAAAAAGCGATCGAATCTCGACACACTCGGTTTCCCCTGTGCCGCGAAAATCTCGATAACACAGTTGGCCTCATACATATCAAGGAACTGCTTCCTATGATGCGCGAGCCGCATCCTGATCTATTGAAGATCAAACGCGATTTAATTCCCGTGCCGGAGATGATGCCCCTTGAAAAATTGCTCAAACTATTCCTGAGCAAGCATGCGCATCTTGCACTCGTGGTGGACGAGTTTGGCGGAACTGTTGGCATGGTGACAATGGAGAACGTTCTTGAGGAGCTAGTCGGCGATATTCAGGACGAGTTTGATTTCGAAAAAGAAGAGTTTCGCAAGATCAACGCGAATGAATTCAGCGTGGACGGATCGCTCGGCCTTTATGAGCTGAACGACCTCGCGAAGCTTGACTTGGAAAGCGCCGATGTAAGCACGATCGGCGGTTACGTCACCCATCTTCTCGGCCATCTGCCAAAGACAGGCGAACAAGTTAACATCGATGATTATCTGGTCACGGTTTCACAAGCCGACAACCGCCGCGTGAAGCAACTTCACTTTAAGAAGTTGAACGACGGTGCGGCGAATACGTCCGCGCCTGAGGAAGCACGCATTCGCGAGCCGTGACCTCGGACTGCTAGACGACCGCCCGCGCCAGCTCGGCACGGAGCGCCGGACGCCGTCGCAATTGTGCGGTCAATGCTGCGATAGCGTGGAGCGTGGATGGACTGATGTGATGTTCCATCCCTTCGACGTCGTGATAGATCACCCGATCGTCGAGGCCGAGAAGAGTAAGAAAATCAGTGAGCAGTTCATGGCGACGCGCAATGTTTCTGGCCAGTGTTTCGCCCGCGGTTGTCAGGACCAGTCCGCGATACTTCTCGTACTTGAGCAAGCCTTCGCCATCGAGCCGCTGTACCATGTTGGTTACGCTGGCCTGTGAAATTTTCAACGCAGCCGCGATATCGACTACGCGGGCGTAGCCCTTGACGTTAATGAGCTCGAGAATGCGCTCGAGATAATCCTCCACGGTGGTGGAGCTACCGAGAGCGGATCGCTGTTTCTTCTGCGGCATCAACGCGGAAGATAGGAAGGAGACAAAATAAGTCAACTCACAGAATGATTTGACCGATTAACTAAATTAGATAACCCTAATCCTCGAGTGAAAAGGAAAGTGCAATGAATCAATCAAACCAGCGAACGGCGATCGAGCTTGGACGCGGATGGCGCAGAACGACACCGCGCGTCTCGTTAGCGGAAGTTCACCGGAGCGTCGTCGTTCCGGTGACCGCGTCGTTTTGGCGGAAACTCCTCGCGTTTTCTGGGCCCGGTTTTCTTGTGGCGGTCGGCTACATGGATCCGGGTAATTGGGCAACCGACCTGGCCGGCGGCGCACGGTTCGGTTACTCGCTCCTGGCTGTCATTATGATCTCGAATTTGATGGCAATTTTGCTTCAGCACCTGTGCATCAAGCTCGGCGTTGCCACGGGCCGCGACTTGGCACAGGCCTGTCGGGATCACTACTCAACACTAACGGTGTGGTCTCTCTGGATTCTTTGCGAAATCGCTATCGCGGCGTGTGATCTTGCCGAGGTAATCGGCTCGGCCATCGGGTTACAACTTCTCTTCGGCATCCCGCTGTTCTGGGGCTGCTTGATTACCGCAACCGATGTGCTGGCGGTGCTCTACTTGCAAAACAAAGGCTTCCGTTACATCGAGGCCCTGGTCATTACCCTCATCGCCACTATAGGCGGTTGTTTCACCGCCGAACTGATCTTTTCGAAACCAGAGCTGACAAAGGTTTTATCCGGTTTCGTGCCAAGGGGACAGATCGTCACCAATCAGGGAATGCTTTACGTCGCCATGGGCATCCTTGGTGCGACCGTAATGCCGCACAATCTTTATCTGCACTCGTCCATCGTGCAGACGCGAAAGTTCGAACAAACGCCTGCCGGCAGAGGGGAGGCGATCAAATTCGCAACCATCGATTCGACGTTCGCACTCATGTTTGCCTTGTTCATTAATGCCGCGATCCTGATTCTGTCCGCCGCTGCCTTCCATTGGTCTGGCCATCAAGACGTCGCGGAGATTCAGGAAGCCTACCAATTGCTCAGCCCGCTGTTGGGCGTCGGCGTGGCGAGCATTTTCTTTGCCGTGGCGCTCCTTGCTTCGGGGCAAAACTCGACCCTTACCGGCACACTTGCCGGTCAAATTGTGATGGAAGGTTTTCTTAACATCCGGATTACGCCGTGGCTGCGGCGTTTGATCACGCGGCTTATTGCTATCGTGCCTGCGCTTTTGGTGATCGGATTTTTCGGCGAAAGCAAAACCACCGAACTGCTTGTGGCCAGTCAGGTCGTACTCAGCATGCAACTTGGTTTCGCTGTGTGGCCGCTGATGCGGTTCACGAGCGAAAAGGCCAAGATGGGTGAGTTCGCAAACGGTCTTTGGATAAAAATCCTAGGGTGGGCGGTGGCCGGTATTATTATTGTGCTCAATGTGAAGCTGCTCTTGGACACTTTCTTACCGGACGCCATGTTGAAAGCGCTCTACGGGTTTCTCCACATTGCCCCGCCAACACATTAAAAAATGAGCTATGGCCCTTTCGCTGCGCTATTGCGTGTGCAGGCAAATGACAAGAGAAAAATGAAAACCCGAATGACGAAGCAAATTTGGCTCTTCCGTTCCGGGCTTTTGGCGTTGTCATTCCTTCGATGCTCGTCATTTGGATTTCGTCATTTTTGCCATGTATAAACACATTCTCATTCCGCTTGAGAATAGTCCGGCCGACGAGACGATTCTTACTCACATCAAGCCTCTGGCGCGCATGACCGACGCGCAACTACTTCTCGTCCATGTCGCTGACGGCTGGGTGGCACGGAACTTTAATCAACTCCAGCTTGCTGAGAGCGAAGAGATGAAGCAGGACCGGGCGTATCTGGAAAGACGCAGGAGTGAATTGGCCGCAGAGGGTTTTACCTGCGCTGCTGTGCTCGCACTTGGCGAACCTTCGGATGAGATCATTAAGCTGGCGCTGGAGAAAAATATCGATCTTATCGCAATGACTACGCATGGTCACCGGCTTATTAGTGACATTCTCTACGGTGCAACTGCAGACAAGGTGCGGCACGCAGTCGATGTGCCAGTGCTCTTGTTGAAGGTGAAAAACTCACGGGAACCGACGAATGGCTTGGCTGGATGAAGTCGCTAAATCGTTGAAGCGTTACATAGCTAAATCCGATGGAACCGTGTAACAAAGTAACGATTTAACGTTGTTGCATTCGTTACTAGCGCTTCATCCTCCGTGAAAGTTCTTTTCCTTACGAACGAGTATCCGCCGCACATCTACGGCGGCGCGGGTGTGCATGTGGGCTATCTCTCGCGTGAACTGGCCAAGATGATGCCGGTGGAAGTGCGATGCTTTGGCGACCAACATCTTGATGAAGGCAACCTCAAAGTAATCGGCTTTGAACTGGACACGAGTAATTTCACGTGTCCAAAACCGTTGCGTTCCGCTTTCGGCGCCGTGCGGCGGTGTGTCGATTTCAATACGATAAACATCAACGCCGACCTCGTCCATTGTCACACTTGGTACACTCACTTTGGCGGGATTCTCGCCAAAAAGAACTATGGAATTCCGCTTGTCATTACTGTCCATTCACTCGAGCCACTTCGGCCTTGGAAACGCGAACAGCTCGCGGGCGGCTACGACTTTTCCCTTTGGGTAGAGAAAACCGCGCTCGAAATGGCGGACGCGATTATTGCTGTCTCGGCCGAAACAAAACGTGACATCGAGCGATTGTTCAATGTTGATCCTGCACGTGTGCACGTGATCCACAACGGGATTGATCTGGACCAATATTGCAAAGTTGATTCAATCGCTGCAGTTAAGCGGCACGGCATCGATCCGAACAAGCCGTATTTGCTTTTTGTCGGCCGGATTACTCGCCAAAAAGGATTCCAGCATCTGATACGCGCAATCCAATTCATGGATCGCGGCTTCCAGATCGTATTTTGCGCCGCCGCGCCGGACACACCGGGCCTAGCGGAAGAAATGAAAAACGCGGTCGAACGGGCACAAGCGCAACGGTCGGGAATCATCTGGATCGACGAAATGGTCGACCAAAAGACGGCCTGCGAGCTTTATTCGCATGCAGCTGTATTCATTTGTCCGTCGATCTACGAACCGTTCGGCATCATCAATCTTGAAGCGATGGCCTGCGAAACTGCGGTTGTGGCCAGTGCCGTGGGAGGAATCAAAGAAGTTGTCGTTGACGGTGAAACTGGCTTTCTCGTTCCGCTGGACCAAACGAACGAAAGCCCATTCGAAGCAACAAACCCCGAGAGGTTCGCGCGAGATCTCGCAGCACGCGTCAACGAATTGATGAGAAATCCACAATTACGCGA
The DNA here is from genome assembly GCA_003218135.1 of Verrucomicrobiota bacterium. Taxonomy (GTDB): domain Bacteria; phylum Verrucomicrobiota; class Verrucomicrobiia; order Chthoniobacterales; family UBA10450; genus Udaeobacter. The sequence continues at coordinate 20,604 of QHNQ01000160.1, read as the reverse complement.
ACGATTTGGTAAGGCCGGACGCAGACGGGCAGAAGAAAAGTTCAGTTGGTTTGCAATTGCGCGGAAAACAAAGGCATTGTACGAAACGTTGACGCTTTAGAACATTGAGATCTGGTGGGATACCGCTTCAACCCTTCAACGCTTTTAACGGTGTAACGCCGCGAAGCCATGTTCGTCGATCGAGTCAAAGTTTTTGTACAAGCCGGAAAGGGCGGGCGCGGGTGCGTCAGTTTTCGGCGTGAGAAATTTGTACCGAAGGGTGGCCCGGACGGTGGCGATGGCGGACGCGGTGGCGACGTGATTTTGCGGGCGGATCGGCATGTGGATAATCTCGCGAATCTTTTTTACGAGCCGCTCATTAAAGCAAAAAATGGCGGGAACGGGATGGGAAAGAAAATGGCGGGCCGCGCAGGCGCGAACAAGATTGTCAGAGTCCCGGTCGGTTCAATCGTTTGGAGAGGCGAAAAGCAGGAACGGGCAAAATCTAATGTGGAGCAATTGGCAATTGGCAATTGGCAATCGTCAATTCCCATTGTCGATCTTACCCGCGATGGACAGGACTTTGTGCTTTGCCAGGGCGGAGCAGGGGGTAAGGGTAACGTGCATTTCAAGAGTTCCCGCAATCGCGCGCCTCGCGAATACACCGAAGGGAAAGAAGGTGAGCAGGGATATTTTCTGCTCGAGCTGCGAACGATCGCCGATGCAGGGCTCGTTGGTTATCCGAACGCGGGCAAATCGACACTATTGCGCAAAATCTCTGCTGCGCGCCCGAAGGTCGCGGCGTATCCGTTTACCACGCTGCATCCGATCGTCGGCGTGATTGAATTTCCAGGCTACCGGCGTGCGACCATTGCAGATATTCCCGGTTTGATTGAAGGAGCGCACAGGGGGCTCGGCTTGGGCCACCAATTTTTGCGCCATATCACGCGCTGCCGCGTTCTGGTATTTGTGATTGATGTTGCCGGAAGCGAGGGACGCAATCCTGTAGAAGATTTGAAGAATCTTCGGCGGGAAATCGATCTGTACAATCCGACCCTGTCGTCGCGTCCCTGGATTGTGGTTGCCAATAAAATGGATTTGCCCGGTGCGAAGGAGAATCTCAAAGCAATGCAAGAGAGACTTCCCAGAATCAAGATCGTTCCCACGTCACCCGTGAAAGGAGAGGGCGTTGACGCTTTAAAGGAAGCGCTCGCAGCGATAATGACCAACGACAAAGATGTCGTTTCGCCGCCAATTTAAGATGGACAAGAACAGAATCCCTAGCGAAACTGGCCGCGGTTTATGGGCAGACGGGTTGTAGCCAGCTATTGCTCCAGCTTTCTTAAGTCGGAGATGTTGCACATCTACCGCCAGGTAAAAGCGCTGCGCGGCGTCGATACCTTTGTCGTGACGAAAGAAGTCCAGAATGCAGAGCGGTTTCCATTTGACCGGATCGAAATTATTCCAAAGCGGCGCACAAACCTGCTGCTGCACGGCTGGCTAAAATTCGTGGAGAGGCGGCCTCCCATCGTTTATCGGGGCGAGTACCAGACGCTCGACTCATTGTTAGAGCGGCATGGCGCCGATCTCATGCACATTTACTTTGGCCATACAGGCGTGCACTTGCTTCCCTTCATCGAGCAATGGGACAAACCGTGCGTGGTATCTTTCCATGGTGCCGACGTCGCGCACAAACCCGAGATCAAGGATTATCCAGCGAAACTGCGCCGCCTTTTCAACGCAGTGCCGCTCGTGTTCGCGCGTTCCCAATCGTTGATTGAACGGTTGATCCACCTGGGCTGTCCGCCGCAAAAATTGCGCATCAATCGCACTGGCATCCCCCTGAATGAATTTCCATTTGTCGATAGACAACCGCCCGCAAATGGTAAATGGCGAATCGTCCAGGCGTGCCGGTTGATTCCGAAGAAAGGCGTTGCCACTAGCCTCCGCGCCTTTGCGATTTTTAAGAAGGACAACCCGCGGGCGGAATTTCTTATCGCTGGCAAAGGCCCATTACAGCCGGAACTGGAAATGCTCGCTGGCGGACTGGGGATTCTCAGGGATGTGCACTTTCTCGGATTTCTCTCGCAACCGAAGCTCCAGCAGCTTTATGCCAGTTCGCATCTGTTTTTGCATCCGAGCGAAATATCGCCAAACCAAGACCAGGAAGGCGTGCCGAACTCGGTTTTGGAAGCGATGGCGACCGGGTTGCCAGTGGCGGCGACGCGGCACGGTGGAATTCCGGAAGCGGTTGATCATGGACGCACCGGGTTCTTGGTCGCGGAAGAGGATCACGTCGGACTGGCGAATGCCATGCAACTAATCACAAGTTCGCCCGCCCTGCTGAAGCAAATGGGAGAACGTGCCCACAGCACTGTTATCGAACGGTTTGGGCAGGACGCTCAAATCGATCAATTAGAATCGTTCTACGAAGAAGCGATCACAATGAATGGCACCTCCGAACCGGTGAAATCAAGGCCGGTAGCCCGGCTTGCTCCACAGTTTGCGGAGAGCTTGCCCGCCAAATAAGATCGCGTCGGACAATTTTGTTTGTCATTCGGGCAAAACGGGCTTTGGTATGCCCGCCAAGACTCGTCGCCCGATCTCCGGGCACGATTGATCGCGGGCAGGGTTGCCTGTGTTCCTTGGCTGCTAACGAAAATGCGCAACCGTTGTTTACTGATGTCGATCCTGGTGGTGGTCTGCAGTGTGATGCTTGCGACGTCGGCCCTTGCCGCCGAAACGGCTGCTTCTACTGAGCATCAAGGCGTCTCGTTAAAACCGCAGACGCTGGTTGAGATCGGCGGTTTCGGAATCACAAACTCTATGCTTGTGACATGGATAGTCGCGGCTGGCATCATCATTCTTGCCCAGATTGCCACACGAAACATCAGGCGGATTCCCAGCGGTATACAAAATTTTTGGGAATGGTTGGTCGGGGGGTTGTACAACTTTCTGGAAAACATCATCGGTCGCGAGTTGGTGCGGAAGGGATTTTGGTTTTATGCCACAGTGTTCATTTTTATTCTTTTCGTGAACTGGTTCGGACTGATTCCCGGAATCGGGACTGTCGGCTGGGGCCATTACGGTCTCTCGGGAAATTTTCAGGTCGATCGGCCATTGCTACGCGGTGGCAACGCGGATCTAAACATGACGACCGCGATGTCGGCCATATTTTTCGTCATGTGGTTTGTTTGGGCGATCCAGGCGAACGGAGTCGGAGGATTTCTAAAGCATCTGTTCGGACCCAAAGGGGAGACCTCCGGAATAGTTAAGATCCTTATGGTTGTCATTTTCTTCGCTGTGGGATGGCTTGAAGTGATCTCGATTCTGTTCCGGCCAATCGCGCTAAGTTTCCGATTGTTCGGTAATATTTATGCCGGCGAAAGCATTCTGGAAGCAATGTCGACCATGAATCCATGGCTCTCTCCCATCCTGCCGATTCCATTTTACTTCCTGGAGGTGCTTGTCGGATTCGTCCAGGCGCTGGTTTTCATGCTCTTGACGGCGGTTTTCACGATGTTAATTGCGGAACATGAAGAAGGAAAGGAACACGCGCATACCTGATTTTCGGTGATCTCACAACGAGGTCCCAAAACTAACTAACAAAAATATGATACTACCAATACTAGCAGAACTGGGCGGAAGCATTCACGTCGGGCTTGCCGCGATGGGCGTCGGAATCGGAATCGGCCTCACCGGCTTAGGCATGACCAGCGCGGTCGGTCGCAATCCCGGTGCATTCACGCAGGTGCTCGTGCACGGAATTCTCGCGATTGCGTTGACCGAGGCGATCGTGTTCTACGCGCTCTACCTCGTTCACTAATTGCGGCGGGGGAGCGAGAACGATTTTGCGTCCGCAAATTCTCTTATGAATGTGCTAATCGCCGCGAGTAGCGGAGGTATCACCGATATCTTGCGCGATACAGCCGAGACGTTCGGCTGGAATTGGAAGTTGTTTCTGTCGCAGGTGATCAGTTTCTGCATCGTCGCATATCTTTTGCAGCGCTTCGCCTACAAACCGATTCTTGCGGTGCTGGAGGAACGCCGGCGCACAATCGAGGAGGGGCAGCTCAATGCTGAGAAAATTAACAAGGAACTCGCGCAAGCAGAGAAGCGTTACCAGGAGATCCTGGCAAAAGCCAACGCCGATGCACAGAGAATGATCGACGAAGCGCGCGAGAGCGCTGCGCATTTATCCGAGCGCAAGCAGCAGGAGGCGATTGCGGCTGCGGAGCAGATCATCGCCAAAGCGCGTGAGGCCGCAGCGATCGAACACGACCGCACGATGGAATCGTTGAAGCGCGAACTGGGGCGGCTCGTAGTCGATACAACGGCGAAGGTCACCGGCAAAGTGTTAACGCCGGACGACCAGCGCCGCTTGCAGGAGGAAGCAGCGCGGGAAGTGGCCTGATGAAGATCAACAAGGAAATTCGCAAGCTCTCGCGTGAAATGCTTCGAGCAAGTTTTACAGATGGTCAGCTCGATCCGGGAAGAATCGCATCGTTGGTCGATTCGCTCATTGCTAGAAGACGGCGCAATTACGTCGACATCCTTAAAAATTACAGGCGTCTGCTCCGGCTCGAACTAGACAAGCGCCGGGCGCGGATCGAGACGGCGAGCGACGTGGAATCCACGATTAGTTCGGAGCTTGTTGCGAATCTGAAAAGGAAATATGGCGGCGATCTGACGACTGAGTTCGTCGTTAACCCTCAGCTTCTTGGGGGGCTGCGCATTCGCGTGGGGAACGATGTCTGGGACGGAACTGTGCGCAACCGGCTCGAACGTCTCCAACAAGAACTTTAATCAAGACAAAATCATGAGCAGCATACTCGAAGAGATCGAAACGAAAATTGAAGAGCTAAAAACATCGACAACTAAAAGCAACGTGGGCGTTGTTCGGGAAACAGGCGATGGCGTCGCGCGTATTGAGGGGCTAAGCGACGTGATGCTCAACGAGATGATCGAATTTCCCAATGGCGTATTCGGTCTCGCGCTAAATCTCGAAGAAACTGAGGTCGGCGCAATTCTGATGGGCGAGACGGCGAAGGTTTCCGAAGGCGACGAAGCTAAAACAACTGGCCGACTCCTGTCCGTTCCCGTGGGCAAAGCGCTCCTGGGCCGCGTGGTGAACACGCTAGGCCAGCCACTCGATGACAAGGGAGCGATCAAAACCGAGACATTTTATCCGTTGGAGAAAATTGCACCGGGTGTGATCAAGCGCCGCAGCGTGAATCAGCCGGTGCAAACCGGGATCATGGCAATCGACGCGATGATTCCGATCGGCCGTGGCCAGCGCGAGCTGATTATCGGCGACCGCGCGACTGGCAAAAGTACGATCGCCATCGACACGATCATCAGCCAGGCGCGTTTGAACAAGGCGGCCGAGGACCAAGGCGACAAGAATTATCGGCCGCTCTACTGCATCTACGTCGCGATCGGTCAGAAAAATTCCAATGTGGCGCGCGCTCTTGCGGTGCTCGAAAAAGAGGGCGCGATGCCATACACGACGATCATTTCAGCACCGGCGTCGGACACCGCTACCAATCAGTACCTGGCACCATTCGCCGGCGCGGCTCTGGGCGAATGGTTCATGGACAATGGAATGGATGCGCTCATTGTTTTCGACGATCTGTCGAAGCATGCGGTCGCGTATCGGCAGGTTTCGCTTGTGCTGAAGCGGCCCTCCGGGCGTGAAGCTTATCCAGGCGACGTGTTTTATTTGCATTCACGTTTGCTTGAACGCAGCGCACGCATGGCCGAGGAATTCGGTGGCGGATCGCTCACTGCGTTGCCGATTATTGAGACGCAAGCTGGCGACGTTTCGGCCTACATTCCGACAAACGTGATCTCGATCACGGACGGTCAGATTTATCTCGAGACAGATCTATTTTATCAGGGCGTTCGGCCAGCAATTTCAGTCGGATTATCCGTTAGCCGCGTTGGTTCGGCGGCACAGATTAAAGCCATCAAACAGGTCGCTGGCAAAGTGAAGCTTGATCTGGCGCAATTCCGCGAGTTGGCTGCGTTTGCGCAATTTGGTTCCGATCTGGACGCAGCGACGCGGGCGCGACTCGATCGGGGTCAACGCATTGTCGAGCTTTTTAAGCAAAAACAGTACACCCCGATCCCAGTAGAAGGGCAGGTCGCCGTGATGTGGGCCATGCAAAACGGATATGTCGATCCTGTTCCCGTCGAGCGCGTCAAGGAGTACCAACTAAAACTTCAGGATTGGTTGGAAACGCGGAAAGGAGGATTGCTTGGAGCGATCCGCGAGAAAAAGGAGCTCGACAAGGACCTCGAGTCGCAATTGAAAGCGGCACTGGATGAATTCAAGACGACTTGGCGATGATACCGCCGCTCCGCCACCCGCAGTTTGCAATTTGTAGTTTGTAATGGCGAATACGCAGGATATACGGCGCCGGATAAGATCGATCCGCAACACCGCGCAGATCACCAAAGCAATGCAAATGGTGGCTGCCTCCAAGATGCGCAAAGCGCAGCAGCACGCGCTGGCGGGACGCCCTTATGCCGCTTTGATGAATAAGGTTCTCGTTTCGTTGCAAAAGCGGACAGACCCGAGATTTCATCCACTTCTTGCTGTCCGCCCACTCAAAAAAGAGTTGGTCTTAATCATCAGCACTGACAAGGGACTCTGCGGAGCGTTGAACACGAACCTGTTTCGGGAGGCCAGCAACTTTGATTCGGCTAAAACAGCGTTCGTGGTAACAGGAAAGAAGGCGCGACAATTCATCGCCCGTACAAAGCGCGAATTATTGGCTGATTTTGAACTGAAAGACTCACCGACCTTCGTTGAAGCAAAACCGATCTCGAAGTTTTGCATGGAGAAATTCCTGAGGCGCGAGGTCGACAAAGTCTCGGTGCTCTACACACATTTTATCAATACAATCAGCCAACGTACGGTGGTACAGACGCTGCTGCCGATCAGTAGTTTTGATTTGCCGAAAAGCGAAACAGCCCAGGCTGAAAGTGAAGGTCACGATCCAATGATAGGCTACGTGTTCGAGCCCAATGCGGAGGTCGTTCTCGATTCGATGCTTCCGTATTACGTCTCCTACCAGGTTTTTCAGATGATTCTCGACGCGCGCGCGTCTGAGCACAGCGCCCGAATGGTGGCGATGAAGAATGCCACTGATAACGCAAATCAGTTCATCAAGGACCTCACTCTGGAATACAACAAAATGCGGCAGGCCGGCATCACAACCGAGTTGCTCGAGATCGCCACTGCACAGATGGCACTCGGTGCTTAGTCAAGATTCATGAATAAAGGAAACATAGTTCAAGTAATTGGTCCCGTAGTGGACGTGGAATTCCCGGACGAAAAGACGCTGCCGAAAATCTACAACGCCCTCGAAATTGAGTACGAGGTCAATGGCAACCCGACCAAGCTGACGCTCGAAGTGCAACAGCATCTTGGCGAAAGCTGGGTTCGCTCCATCGCAATGTCATCGACGGAAGGGTTGAAGCGCGGAATGAGCGTAACCGACACCGGCGGTCCGATCAGCGTACCAGTAGGCGAGGCTGTGCTTGGTCGGCTTTTTAACGTCACTGGCGACGCGATTGATAACCGTGGCCCGGTGAACTACACGAAGCGTTACCCAATCCATCGGCCCGCACCATCGCTCACGGAGCAGGACACGACGGCAAAGATCCTGGAAACAGGGATCAAGGTCATCGATCTTGTTTGCCCATTTACAAAAGGCGGCAAAGTAGGCGCATTTGGTGGAGCTGGCGTCGGCAAAACGGTGATTATCCAGGAGCTCATTAACAATATCGCGATTAAACACGGCGGTGTTTCCATGTTTGCGGGAGTGGGCGAACGAAGCCGGGAAGGCAATGATCTCTACAAGGAAATGAGCGAGGCGGGCGTGATCGATCAAAAAGATTTGTCGAAGTCGAAAGTAGGGATGGTTTTCGGTCAGATGAACGAACCACCGGGCGCGCGTTTACGGGTTGCTCTTTCTGCCCTCGCAATGACCGAATATTTTCGTGACGAGCGCAACCAGGACGTCCTTCTTTTTATCGACAACATCTTTCGATTCTCGCAAGCAGGCTCGGAAGTGTCTGCGTTGCTGGGCCGAACGCCAAGCGCGGTTGGCTATCAGCCGACTCTTGCTGCTGAGATGGGTGATTTGCAGGAGCGAATTACATCCACAAATAAAGGATCAATCACGTCGTTCCAGGCCGTCTATGTTCCAGCGGACGATCTCACTGATCCCGCGCCGGCAAACACTTTCGCGCACTTGGATTCGACCATCGTGCTTGAGCGCGCCATCGCTGAGCTCGGAATTTATCCGGCCGTCGATCCGCTGGCGTCAACATCGAAATCACTCGCCCCGGAAATCGTTGGTGAAGAGCATTACAACGTTGCCCGAGGTGTGCAGCGAGTGCTGCAGCGTTACAAAGATCTGCAGGACATCATCGCGATTCTCGGAATGGATGAACTAAGCCCGGAGGACAAGATCACGGTTCATCGCGCACGCAAGATTCAGCGGTTCCTTAGCCAGCCTTTTCATGTGGCAGAAGTTTTCACCGGCTTTAAGGGCCAATATGTTCCGGTTGCGGAAACAGTCCGCGGCTTCAAAGAAATTCTTGAAGGCAAACATGACGATGTCCCTGAACAGAATTTCTATATGAAGGGTGGAATTGAGATGGTCAAAGAGAGCTAGTTATGGCGACGCTCCGACTCGAGATTGTTACACCGGAGGAAAAAATTTACTCCGAAGACGTGGAGATGGTCACGTTACCGGGTTCGGAGGGAGAGCTGGGGGTTTACCCCAAACACGTACCGCTACTAACTACCTTGGTACCGGGCGAGCTGCGCGTCATAAAAAATGGACGTGAAACTGCGCTGGCCATCGGTGAGGGTTTTGTAGAGATCAGGACCGACGCAGTGTCGGTCTTGACCGACATGGCACTGGAATCCGAAAAAATCGACGTCGCTGCCGCGGAGGCTGCGGTCGAGCGCGCTAAAGCGGCGATGAAAGAAGATCAAACGCCTGAACAGGTAGCAGCTATTCAAGCGTCGCTGCAAAAAGCGCTTGCCCAATTGCACGTCAAACGCCGTCGCCACGGGTAGCACAATTGTAGCGGCGCTTGTATCGAGCGCCTGTTTATTTCACATTCGCTGCTTGGCACAAGCACCGCTACACGTCCTAGGAATGGTTGCCGGCAACGGCGTATACCCGCGACTGTTAGCCGATTCAGCGCGAAAAGCCGGCGTGAAAAAAATAGTTGCGGCCGCGTTCACCGAGGAGACCGATCCGACGCTTGAGCAACATGTCGATGTAATCGAATGGATGCGCGTCGGACAACTGAATCGGCTCCTAAAGTTTCTCCGTGCGCAAAACGTTCATCACGCAATGATGGCCGGACAAATCGCGCCGAAAAATCTTTTCGATCTGCGTCCGGATTGGAAAGCGTTAATGTTGTTGGGCAAACTTAAGCAGCGCAATGCGGAATCCATCTTCGCGGCAATAGCCAATGAACTCGCCGCGATCGATGTGATGCTTTTGCCCGCGACGACGTTTCTTGAGGACTCTTTGGCATCGTCAGGACTGCTTGCTGGGCCGAAGTTGTCGCAGCAGGAACAGGACGACGTCGAACTCGGCTGGAAAATTGCGAAGGAAATCGGGCGCCTCGACATCGGGCAGACCATTATCGTCAGGAATGGAACCGTCGTTGCGGTTGAAGCATTGGAAGGAACGAACGAGGCAATGAGACGCGGTGGCGAACTTGCCGGCAGCAGCGCAGTCATGGTTAAGGTCGCAAAGCCCAACCAGGATATGCGTTTCGACGTGCCGGTGATTGGTGTCGAAACAATTCGCATCGCTGCGGAAACACGACTGCGCGTAATCGCAGTTGAAGCTGGAAAGACATTGTTGCTCGAGCGCAACGCGATTCTCGATCTCGCCAATCGCTCCAAGATCTCGATTGTTGCTCGTTAGTTGCTTTGCTCATTGAACTGCCAAGGCCTCGTCGCACGACTGGAAGTATTCCTTTTTTTGACCATCGTCGTGGCCGACAGATACACAGCGTGACGCGAGACCTTATGCCCAAGCCAAAGTTATGCGTGATTGTGGCTGCGCTTGCAGTAGCGACGCAGATACCTCGGTGCCTCGCTGCGGATGCGGAGTGGGATAGAACGGTGCTGCCGCGTCCACCTCAGCCGTTTGAAGGCATAAGCAATCAGACACTCGAGGGATCTAAAGGGTCGTTTACAGAACCCGTGAAAGCTCCACCGGATGCGCCGAACATTCTGCTCATGCTAATTGATGATGCTGGCTTCGGCAATCCGTCTACCTTCGGCGGACCGGTCGCTACGCCGACGCTCGACAAACTCGCGGCGGAGGGACTCCGCTACAATCGGTTTCACGTGACGGCGCTTTGTTCTCCGACGCGCGCTGCCTTGCTGTCGGGGCGAAACCATCACGCGGTGGGATTCGGCTCCATCTCTGAATTGATCGGTGGTTGGCCCGGCTACAGCACGAACTGGCCAACGAGCGCGGCTTCCATCGCGCAGATTCTCCAGGCGAACGGTTACAACACTGCTGCAATTGGAAAATGGCATCTCACACCCGACGCGCAGCAGGGGCCTGCGGGCCCTTTTGACCGCTGGCCGAACGCGCTTGGCTTCGACTATTTCTGGGGATTTCTCGGCGGAGAAACCAGTCAGTTCGATCCGGTTCTCGTTGAGAGTAATCAAATCGTTGGCGTCCCGAAGGAGAAGAACTTCTATCTCAATGATGCAATGGCAGACCATTCGATTGCGTGGATCCGCAATCAAAAAGCGCAGGCACCCGGCAAACCCTTTTTTCTCTATTTCTCGACGGGTGCAACACATGCGCCACACCAAGTGCCGAAGGAATGGTGCGACAAATACAAAGGCAAGTTCGATCAGGGCTGGGACAAGTTACGTGAGGAGACGTTCGCAAGACAGAAGCAGCTCGGTGTTATTCCAGCCAACAGCAAACTTACTCCGCGTGATCCAGCGTTCCCCGCGTGGGCGAGCGTCCCGCCCGAAGTGAAGAAAGTGTATGCGCGTCAAATGGAAGTTTATGCCGGTTACCAGGAAAACACCGATCATGCTGTGGGCCGCGTAGTGCAAGCCATCGCGGAGATGGGCCTCGCCGACAACACCCTCGTTATTTACATCTTCGGTGACAACGGCGCTAGCATGGAAGGGACGGAGAATGGGACGTTCAACGAAATGACAACCCTGAACGGCATTCCGCTCACAAGCGAACAGCAAATGAAAGCGATCAAAGCCTACGGCGGACTCGATAAATGGGGCGGCCCTCGCATGGCTCCACATTACGCGGCGGCATGGGCATGGGCTGGTAATGCGCCGTTTCAATGGGGTAAGCAGGTCGCCTCACATCTCGGCGGCACTCGTAACCCAATGGTCGTTACCTGGCCGAAACGCATTAAGGACAAAGGCGGTTTGCGCAATCAGTTCACGCATTGTACCGACATCGCCCCAACTATCTTGGAAGCCGCTGGGCTGCCGGAGCCAAAGGTCGTCAACGGCGTCGCACAGATGCCGATGCACGGCGTAAGTTTTCTATCAACATTCGATGATGCCAATGCGCCGGCACGGCACGCGCAACAGTATTTCGAGATTCTGGGAAATCGCGCCATGTACAAGGACGGCTGGATTGCGTGCTGGCGTCCGGATCGAATTCCATGGAAGTTAGATCCCGAAACGCTTGCGCGGTTTGCACCAGACAAATGGAACCCGGACAACGACAGGTGCGAGCTGTATAATCTCAACGAAGATTTCTCGGAGGCTGATGACGTTGCGAACAAGTATCCGGACAAAGTGCGTGAATTAACGGCGCTGTTTTGGGCCGAGGCCGAGAAATACCAGGTGCTACCGCTATTCGGCGAGATTGCCTTTCTGTGGGGATTTCCGAGATACTCGACTGGTCAGACGAAATTTACTTATTACAACGGGACGGAGAACATCTCGTCCGGCATGATTCCCCCAGTTTACAACCGTTCGTACAGCATCAGCGCAGATTTGGATAATCCGGGCCGATCGGGCCTTGGGCTGCGTCCCGGAATAGCTGGCGTGATTGTCGCGGAAGGCAGTTTCCTCGGCGGTTTTTCGCTTTATGTCGAAGACGGCCGATTAAAGCACACCTATAGTTTCCTTGGTTTGAAACTGGACACGATCAGCTCGCGTGATGAGTTGCCCAAGGGAAAAGTCAACGTGCGGTATGAGTTCACCGCCGATAAGCCTGGCGAGTTTGCTACCAGCGGGACAGGCCGGCTTTTCATTAACGGCAAACAGCAAGCCGAGGGCAAACTCGAGCACACTGTGCCGCTCCGGTTCACCGCTTACGAGGGCATGGACATCGGCACTGACAATGGTCTTCCAGTAGTTCCAAAGCTCGGATACGCAAAATTATTACCGAAGCACTTCCAAGGCACGATCGGAAAAGTCGAGTTCAACGTTGGTCCGGCCAAGATTAGCGCAGAGGATTTGCAGAGAACATACCTGGAGCGCTTTGCCAGCGCGGTGCGTAACTAACAATCAGCACGCGTTCGATAGAGCAATCCAGATGATCTTCATCTGAGAACATCCGGTCAGCGGTATGTCTCAGTGGATGGCGTCGCTGAGCGCCTGGCGGCGAATAGCCTGCAGCTTCTGGTATTGTTCAGGCGAAAGAATTGCCTTCATCTGTGGATCGGTCTGCTGATGAATCGCCTTGACGCGCTGCATTTTCTGCATTCTCGATAGCGAGTTATCATTCTTAATTGCCTGCACCTTTGGACCTTCCTCGCGAAGAATGGGCAGAACTTTGGCCTTTTGTTCAGGCGTGAGATTGAGTTGTTGCGATATCGCTTCAACCTTTGCAGCTCGGTTTTGAGCAGAGGACGTCGATGTCAACAGCGCGAACGCACCGAAGCACAAAGTCGTTACGATTAGTCTAACGTAATTATTCATATTGGTTTCTCCTTTTTTGGATCGCGAAATCGTGGTGATCGTGTCTGAGGAAGTCAAGCCGAATCGAATCAGCGCGCCGGTTCACGAGCGAGACTCAGAAATATTGTCTTGAACCAGCCTCAAATTTTTTTGTAGAAGCAAGTACACAAACGAGACATCAAATGAAAACAATAAAAAAACTTTTAACCTTGACAGTTATCGTAGGCGCCGTTGGAACAACGGCATTAGTGGTCGGGTGCCAGACTGCAACCACAAGTCAGACTGCGCCCGCCACGTCCCACAAGGAAGTCCTGCTGGCCCAATCGGGGTTTCAGACGAAGGCGGTCACGACTCAAAGGCAGCAGCAGCATGTCAGTCAACTCGCTGGAGGCAGGGTCTCAGCCGTGAAGTACAACGGAAAAGTCTACTACGTCTATCCGACCGCGAAGAAGGAAAAGATCTACGTGGGCAACCAGGCGCAGTTCAATGCGTATAAGCAGGCGCTGAAGTCCAGGCAAAAGGCTCAGCAAGGTCGACAACAAATGGCTGGAACTCCGGATATCACCGAGGAAACAGCGGGACCCCACCATGTCGAAGTTGAGCAATTCGATAGCTTTGGCCCGATGGGAGTGCAGGCGCTGGGAAATTGGTAAGGAATGGCCGGAATTGATCCGTTCGTCGGCTGCAGACTTGGCGATCTGTCGCGCTTTAGGAGGATTGATCTGATTCGATTGGTCGCAGTTGGGATATGGTTCGGATTGTTCGCGGGCTGCGTCTGCATTTAGGAAACAATAGCGGCTAGAGACCAGTTCAAAGAATATCCCGGGCTATTCATTTTGAAATGCCACAATGATTATTAGTGTCATCGCCCTGATTTTGTTCATAGGCCTCGTGAGCGTCACGTTGCTGGGCGGACGTCTGCGTCGGCTCCTTCCCGCTGAGCAGCTGAACGATGAGTCAAAAGACGCGGTGAAACTCGCGCTTGGTCTTGTCGCGACGATGACGGCTATACTCCTGGGGCTGCTCATAAGTTCAGCCAAAAGCTCCTTCGACACTACGCGCACCGAAGTAATGCAGATGGCGGCGAAAACCGCTTTGCTTGATCGAGTGCTAAAGCTTTACGGACCCGAGACAATGGACGCGCGCCGTGCCCTTCGTGACGCTGTTGCCGATGGAGTCCGGCGCGCGTGGTCAGGCGAGCGAAGTGCTTCGGCCCGATTAGATCCCAACCAGGCGATTGGTGACGCGATTTACGTGGCTATTAGCCATCTCGCTCCGCGCGATGAAGCGCAACGCGCCCTCAAGACACAAGCGGCGACTCTCATGGTGCAACTCGCCGAGGTTCGCGCGCTGGTACAAGCGCAGGCGGTTTCATCGGTTTCAAAGCCGTTGCTGATCGCGCTCGTAATATGGCTTGTGGTGATCTTCTTTGGATTTAGTTTGCTGGCACCGGCGAACGCTACCACCACTCTTGCCCTGGTCGCCGGCGCGTTCTCGGTGGCCTGCGCGGTTTTGATAATCCTCGAACTGGACTTCCCATTTGCCGGCATGATTCGAATTCCCAGCGAGCCGATGATCAACACGTTAGCCCATCTGGCCAAGGACACGAGCTAAGGCAGCGGCAGTGTAGTTCTCATTGTTGTTATGGCCTCTGCCTGCTACGAACCTTAGGATTTTGTGTGTCGTTACGCGTGTTTTTGCGTTCGTTAAGAACAGCATCGCTTGTTGCTTTGGTGTTACTTGCATACGGTAGTTCACTTGCGGTTGAACCCGTTACCGTTCCCACAGCGGCAGAGCAATTAAAACAGCTCAACGATCAAACCATCATTAGCGACCGCCTGTCGCTAGGCTCAGATTGGAGTCAATTCAAACATGGCGCCGAAAAGGCGACTTGGACGATAGCGGGATTATGGGGTTGGCGTATCAGCGACTGCCAAGATTGGGGCGTACGTTTCAGGTTGCCTTTTGCTTATCGCCGAAGTGATGAAGCATCAGGTCACGCTGAGGTCGGCGGTTTCAGCGATGCCGAGCTCGGGGCAGGTACGGCTTTTCGTTTGAATGACACATGGCGCACTGGTGGCGGCATCGAGTTGCACGGCGATACCGCTTCAGATCGCGCCCTGGCTGAAAGCGTGTGGCGTTTGAAGGTCGGTTGGGGAATTTCGCACGACCTCACGCACTGGCTAACGTTGTCACCCGATATCAACTACAACCATTCCATTGTCGAAAAACATGATGTTCGGCCGCAGACTTACTTGGAACTGGCGCTACCAGTCACGTTAATTCTTCCCGATCATTGGTCGGTGAACGGAAGATACAGAGCGACAGTCGATTTTGAAAATGGCGACCGCTGGAGCCAAACAATCAGCGCAGGCGTTGCCAAGCGTCTTTCAAAGGTTCCGGTTGTCCTCAGCGCCAGCTTGGAGAAGCCGCTCGCTGGCAGCGGAAAGAAATTTCAGGTCGGCATAGCCGTCGTTTATTACTTCCAGCGCTATCACTTGCCGAAATAGCGCCAATGGAGAGTTTTCGTTATCGAAACAGCAGCTTTTGCGACAATTCCGGTCAAGGACGAAACAAATGGCGCTAGAGCTCAAAGGAATCTGCGAAAAATGCGGAGCCACGCTTACTACGAGCGGAGTAGCTTACACCTGCAGCTACGAATGCACATATTGCGCGAGCTGTGCTGAGCGAATGAACTTCGTCTGCCCAAACTGCGGCGGCGAGCTCGTGCCGCGGCCGCGCCGCAAGGAGTCGACTAGCTCCGCGGTCGCTGATGCTTGATTCGATAGGTGAGAAAACACTCGTCACCAACCGTGCGCATATCGGTCAATGAACAATGCACGCTGGCCGGCAAGAATTCCTTGCTCAGGCCTGTTAGCGTAGGCGCTTTGGCGCCGCCGAACATATAGGGCGCGATTGTGAGATTGAGCTGATCGATTAAGTCCCGTTCCAATAAGGCGCGAAACAGCGTTGGTCCACCTTCGCATGCGAGCCTGCACACTTTGTACTCACTGCGCAAGGTTTCCAGCATGGCAGCAAGATCGACGTGCCGTGAATCGCTCAAATGAAGAATTGCCTTTTTGCTCAGTGCGTTCTGCGTTTTCTGCGGCATTCGCTTGGTAGAAAAGATAATAATCGGTGAAATATCGGATTGAAAAATCTTTAGCCGATCATCGATCCGGCCTTTGTTAGAGATAATTACCCGCAATGGGCATCGGCTTCGTCCGCGCTTTATCCGGGCTTCCTGCAATTCAGCCGGTAATCCGAGCCGAACGTTGTCGCGCTTCAAACTGGTGTGCCCGATCAGAACGGCGTCAGCCAAGGCGCGTTGCCGGAACAAGTGCAGCTTGTCTTCACGCGAAGTAAAATCAACCGGCGCCAGCTCTCGTGTTGTCACCTTGCCATCGGCAGTCATGGCAAAGGTGGCGACGACGAATGGGCACTGGTGCTTGCTTTTTGTCATGAAGAAAACGCTCAACGCCGAACGTTCAATTCAGATATCTAAGCGTTGGACGTTGAGTGTTGAGCGTTGAAGAATCTCATTAGTTCTTCTTCATCATTCCGCCTCGCCGATCTCGTGTTCAAGAGTCACCACTTCCTGTTCCATCTCGCGCAGCGGCACGCGCGCGACCGCCCCACTTGGTTTGTAAAACAGGTAAACGATCGCGCCGGGAAGGCAGCAAACCAAAATGATGAGGAAGCTCAGTGAGCCTATCAGAATGGCTTTTGCTTCCGGCACGCCGCAAAGACCGTTCAGCATGATCTGCAAAATTTTTTCGCGAAGGCCAATTCCCGCGAAACTGATCGGTAACGCCGAGATCGTGCGTTCGACTGGCATCACCGCAAAGAAATTCAACAGGGGCACGGGCGCGGCCAACGCGTAGGCGGCGCACAGAAAAGTTGCGAACGTGGCAAGGTGCGCCACGAGGGATGCGCCAAACGCGACCAGTGTCGCCCGCCAGTGATGCGCGTAGAGATGATACGCCGCTGAGATCTCGATTAATCTGTCGCGGCCTGGGAACCGCGCGGGTAACGAATGCAACAGTTTGAATCCACTAATGACGAAGGTTCCAAGTAAAAAAATAACTGACGTGCCAAGAAGGAATAGCAAGAGCCAAAGCAAACTTCGCGTCTCAGGCTTCTGCGAAAGAAAATCATATCGCAAGCCAATCAGGGTGGCCGTGATTGCTACCAGCGCAACAAGGCCGATGAACCGGTCGAACACGACTGCCAGCAGTGCGCCCGCTTTCTTATCCGGCGTTTCCTTCAGCAGGTAATAGCTCTTAATGATATCGCCGCCGGTGCCTCCGGGAAGAAACTGGTTGTAAAACATGCCGATAAAAAACAACCCGGAGAGGCGTGGAAGAGTCAGCTGAATCTTTTGAACCCTAAGCAAAACATGCCAGCGAAATGCAGCGGCGATTTCAACTACCACATATGCCAGAATGCCCATGAGGACCCAGCGATACTGGGCGTTCCGGATCGCCTCAACCATCTGTGCGCGCCTGGCAGGGTCGTGATACACCCAGTAAAGCACGCCGATGGTGACGCTGAGCTGAAAAATTGTGACCAGAATTTTTTTCATACGCCAAAGCGTTCCTTCCACCTTCGCACCGACTGCCGAATTGCATCGGCCGTTTTGTTCGGGCTCATCTCCCAGACAAATAAACAGTTTGTGGGAAGAAGCGGAACAAGTTTCTCGAAATTCACATCGCCAGTAAACGGCACTTCATGATCTTTCGCTGGCCAGATGCAGTCCTGCACGTGGCAGCCAAATGCGCGTGGCCCGATCGCGCGCAGCCATTCGGCGTGATCAAGGAACCCCAAATTCTCTTTGATTTGTGAGTGACCGAAATCGTGCCAATAACCAAGCGGAGCGGAGTTCATCTCCTCTAGCAATCCCGGCAGCTCGCGCTCAGTCGGAATTTCTTCATATCCGCGCCGGCTTTCCAAGGCAATCCTGACCTTTTTTGAAGCGGCGTGCTCAATGACACGGCGCAGACAATCTTTCACCCGCTGCAAATACGCGGGTGCAATTCTTTCCCGCTTTTGCACTGCTCCTATCTTCAGTCTCACGTATTTGCGCGACAGGTATCTCCCGGCTTTGGCCAGCGCGATTAGCCGGTCAGTGATGGGTAACATGTTTACCTCGCCTAGATGTAATACAACAAACGGCGCGTTTAATCGCGCCGCGAAATCAATTGTCTGAAACGTTTGTTTGACGGCGCGCTCTCGTTCTTCAGAAGAGACAGCGGAAAATTTGTAGCAGTCTGGCGAAGCCACCATTACTTCGACGGGTAAGGGACAAAAATTATGCAAACTCGTGAAGCGGACTTTCCCCGCGTCGAACATCTTTTGGATTCCTGGCATCAACGACAGGCGGATACCATGGCCTAACTCAATCAAGTCAAACTCGAGTTCGGTTTTGATTTCGCGCAGCATTTCCTCGCCGGCTGTATGGCGGCCGGAGTTCCAGCAGGTGGAAAACGCGATCACGCTAAACAGCAGCGGCGACCGGCGGTGCCGGCGTTTCAGCTGGTGCCGCTTCGCTTAGCGCTGGCTCGCAACATTGCCGCCGGACTCGAGCAAGAATCAATAGCGTGATTGCACCATAAACGATCGCCGCAATCATCAATGCTGTTGGCATTCCGATGAAATCGGAAAGGCTGGTCACGCCAAGTCCTGCGATTGGCATGAGCCCAACAAAACTCAACATGAAGACCGCCGAGACTCGTCCGCGCAAGTAATCCGGCGCGCGCTCTTGCACAATGGTGCTGGCGAGCCCGAAGTTTGTTGCCAGGCCTAACGAGTTGATGATCATCAGCGCCGTCGCTACATAAAACGTAGGCGCGCGCGACATTCCAAATATCGCGATGCTCACGCCCATCACGCACATCATCATCAGCGCAACGCGTTTCTCCCGAGGTAATCCGATCAGGAAAAGCGAACCCACAACGGAACCCACTGCGGAAGCGCCCATCAGAAATCCGAGTCGATCCGGGCCAAGATGTAGCACGAGGCGAACGTAGAGTGGCATCATCACGGTGATGATGGGAAAAATGCAAACGGATTGCGTCGCGATCAGCATGACCATCGCCAGACTCGGTCTGTCTTTGGCGATGTAACGAAAGCCTTCCTTGATGCCGCTGGCGCGCTTTTCTTCTTCCTCTGCCGTGCCGCGCTGTCGCGGCGGCAATGAAAGAATCGCAACAATTAGCGCGACAAATGAAAGAGCGTTCGAAAAAAATGCGGAGGCCATGCCCCATGCGCTGATCAAAATGCCGGAAAGAGAAAATCCAACCATCCGCGATCCGTGAAATACCGAGCGATCGAGTGAAATTGCGCCCTGAATCTCATCACGCTTGACCAGCTCAGGGACGAGCGCGGAGAGCGTCGGCATCTCAAACGAATTGGAAACGCCGAGGATCGCGGCGAAAATGAAGATCTGCCAGATCGCGATGTTTCCGCTCCAGATCAACCATCCGATTGAAATGGCTATCGCAATCTGGACGTATTGCGTGATCAGTAAAATCTTGCGCTTATCGAATCGATCCGCGGCTGCGCCTCCAATCATTGTCAGTGCGAGCATTGGCAATCCAGCGCAAAGCTGGACTAATCCAAGCATGAAGGCCGAAGTCGTGAGCGTGGCCATCACCCAACCTTGCGCCATCACTTGCATCCATGTTCCGGTGTCCGAAATCGCGCTGCCGATGATGTAACGGCGGAATGGACCGGGCCGCAAAACGCGCAGTGCATTGTGGGTGGTCAGTTTGATTTCGCCGCTCATGGCCAACACTCATAAGCGGGAAGAAGCACTGCTGCAATTGAGAGAAAGACTTCCGCGCGGGAAGCGCTGTTCAACGCGCGTTTGCTGCTCCGGAAGCGATGGTTCATTGTGAATCATGCGCATTGACCGGTTCACGCAGAAGATGCAGGAGGCGTTGCAGGCGGCACAGGACCTGGCGTCGCAGGCTAATCATCCGGAAATAACGAACGAGCATTTTCTTTCTGCTCTTCTGGGCCAAAGCGAGGGGATAGCGCGCCCGCTGCTGGAGAAGATTGGGGCAGATGTAGATCAACTGCGCGCGCGGCTGCGTTCAGAGCTGGAGGGCCGCCCGACGATCCATGGCGTCGCCGCTGATCTGCGGCTTTCGAGCGAACTCCGCACCGTGTTGGACACTGCGGACAAGGAGATGTCGAAACTGAAGGATGAATTCACCAGCGCCGAGCATTATTTGCTCGCGTTGGGTGGCTCGAATGTGCCTGCGGCAAAATTGTTGAAAGACTTTGGCGTCACGCGCGACAAGCTCATGCAAGGTCTTCAACAGGTGCGCGGCTCGCAGCGAGTGACTGATCAAAATCCCGAAGGCAAGTATCAAGCACTGGAAAAATATGGGCGCGACCTAACTGAGCTGGCGCGACGCGGCAAGATCGATCCGGTGATCGGACGCGACAACGAAATCCGGCGAATCATGCAGGTGTTGTCACGCCGGACGAAAAATAATCCGGTGCTCATTGGCGATCCGGGTGTCGGTAAAACAGCAATCGTCGAAGGTCTGGCGCGGCGAATCATCAGCGGCGACGTGCCGGATTCATTAAAAAGCAAACGAATCATCGTCATGGACATTGGCGCCATGGTCGCGGGCGCGAAGTTTCGCGGCGAATTCGAAGAC
>QHNQ01000054.1 GCA_003218135.1 Verrucomicrobiota bacterium | reverse complement strand
CTGTTTCAGATGCAGCATCCACGGGCCGGGCTTCGGCAAAAATCGCAACCAGCCGGGTTGCGCGCTCAAAAGCAGATAAGGCGCGCTCATCCCGGCGGCGATGGCGATGAACATCGCCAGGATGATCGGAGGCGATTGCGTAAAGGCGAAGCCCAGCGCCGTGCCCAGAAATGGCGCGGTGCACGGCGTGGCCAGCACAGTTGCGAATACGCCCTGGGAGAATGAGCCGAGAAAATCTTTGCGCTCACTCGTTGAAAGCAAACTGCGCGTGAGGGATTGCGGCAGTGAAATTTCAAACACGCCAAAGAGATTCAGCGCGAACACCAGCACGATCACGCTCAACGCGAGAACGAAATATGCGTTGGTAAACTGAAATCCGCCCCAAGTGACGTCGCGGCCGGTGCCTTTCAGCGTGATCAGGAGCACCGCTAGCGCGATGAACCACCCGAAAATTCCGATTGTGAACGCAATGCCGCTCCGAAAAATTTTCTGACGACTCTGTCCAGCTTGTTGAATAAAGCCGAAGATTTTCAGCGAGATCACCGGCAACACGCACGGCATCAAATTCAAAATGATCCCGCCGATGAAACCGAACAGTAGGAACGTGAATACTCCATGCGCGGCCGCCTGACGAGCGGTCGAAACAACCGGCGCAGTCGTAATCTGCCGCGCCGCGCGATCATTGCCGTTCGGCTGCTGCGAAAAAACGACGAGGCCCGCCATCGACGGCAAATTCTTCGGCGCGGACTCAATCGGAATGCGAAATACAATTTCGTTTTCCTTCCGTGATTCGATTGCTGGATGACCAACCACGGTGCCTTCATCCGGCAACGGGAAAAAGTCGACGACGGGATACTTTGCCAGGGTTGCGCTTGTGACTTTCAGGCGGAGATCGGAACCGACCCGCTCCCAATTCGTACTCGCTAGATTTGCCCCCGGCCAGTTTTGCGGCAACAAACGCCGGTAACGCGCGAAAAGTTCTGTGTTCGCCGATTGGCTGGTCGCGGACACCGGCAATTCCAACTGCAATGTCGCGCTTCCAGGGATACAGATTTTCTCGCAGACCAACCAATTCGCATCCGCGGAAAGTTTCGCCGATGAACTATCCAGCTTTGGTGGCGGAGTGATTTCCTGCATGAGCAGGACCTCATCAACGTAGCCGTAGGTTTGAATGTCGCCCGGGTCGATTGTCTTTAGCGGAATCGGCCATTGGATCTCGCTAATTTTCCAGCCAGGCGGCAGCTTCCATTTCAATTCTGTAGGAAGACCAGCGTCACCAGAAAATTTCCAATACGTGTGCCAGCCCGGAGCCATTCGCAGCAGCAAACCGACAGTGAACGGCTTTCCGGGAACAATCGCGCTTGTGTCGGCAAGCAGCTCTGGCTTTACCAGTTGTTTTCCTTGGTATGTTTGGCCCAAGCAATGCGGCTCGATGGCAAAAATCAACCAACAAGCCATCAAGCACGTCGCAAGTCTCGGCGACACTCTCATGTGATCAGGTAACATTGGCCGGACTGTCCGGCAATCAGCGCCTGTAGCCGCTTCGCTGTGCGAAGCGTGATGTTGATATCATTCAAACCTTGGCCACGTCGCCCACAGGGCGACGGCGACAGAAAGCGTTCAATCTACGGAACAATAAAAATCTTGTCGGTCCACGGATCCTTCACCTTGGTGCCGGGTGCATAACCGCTCACATCGACGTACCTTCCACTCGAATCAAACGGGCTGAACACATAGCCAGGCTTATCTGGCACTGCTTTCGCAGTTGGAAATTCCGCCTGCGCAGAGGCACCTCGCGCTGACGATGACGATTTCGGACTTGCGTGAGTTGTTTCGCTGCGACTCACCCGTGGAGTTGTTCTGGACGAACTTTGATTGGTTTCCGTCTGAAGGTTCTGCCGGCTCTGTCGCGTTGAAACAGGCTGGCCGGGCTGAGTAACATCCGACGGGATTGCATCTGTCGTTCCGACCATTACCGGTTCGTTACGATGACTTCCCGTGGCGTAGCGCACCGGCGCGCTGGCCACGCGATATGAACCAACGGCGACAGCTCGAGCCACCTTATAAGAGCCCACCGCGCCGGCGCGCGTCACATGATAAGAAGTTTGCGCGACGTTGCGGGTAGTTCCGCATGCGGCAAGCAACAACGCTGCAAACAGCAAAGGTCGTTCTAATATATTCATGTCGTCTCTAACAGATGTGCCCTGATCGCGATCCGTTCAAATCATTTTGTCGCGAGGACATCGGCAACGAAACTTGAGATTTCCTCCTCAGTGGTGGCCCAGGAACACATCAACCGGTAAATGTCGGGCTCAATGAATTTATAAAAACGCCACCCAAGCGCTTCGAGACCGCGCACGAGTTCATCGTCCATCCGGACAAAAACCGCGTTCGATTCAACCGGGAACAGGGGTTCGATTCCTACTTCGCCTCGAAGACGCTGCGCAAGCTGGCGCGCTGCCTGGTTCGCGTGCCACGCATTTCTCAACCAGACAGCTCCATTCAACAGGCCCAGCCACGGTGCAGCGAGGAAACGCATTTTCGAGCCGAGGTGCCCAGTTTGTTTCACTCGATATTGAAAATCACGTGAGGATCGCTTGTCGAAGAAGATAACCAGCTCCCCGGCCGCCACGCCATTTTTCGTGCCGCCAAAGCTGAGGATATCGACGCCTGCCTTCCAAGTAATCGTTTTCGGCGCGCAGCCAAGCGAAGCGACTGCATTGGCGAAACGCGCGCCGTCCATATGAAGCAACATTTGATGCGCACGCACAAAGCCGCCAATCTCTGCAACTTCATCCGGCGTGTAAACCGTTCCGAGCTCCGTCGCTTGCGCGATACTGATGGCACGCATCATGTGCCCGTGCAGTTCGACCTGCTGCGCGATGAGTTTTTCTGCCTGGCCGAGGTCGATCTTTCCGTCGGTGGTGTTTGTCAAAAACAGTCTGGCTCCCCGCGTGTAAAATTCCGCTGCGCCGCCTTCGTCCGTCTGGATGTGGGCCCGTTCGTGGCAGATCACTCCGTGAAAAGGTTGGCAAAGCTGGGCCAAACCTAAGGCGTTTGCCGCCGTACCGGTAAACACAAAATAAACATCGCAATCGACCTCGAAAATTTTCCGGATGCGCCAGCACACCTCCGCCGTCCATTCGTCCTCGCCGTAAGCGGGCGCATACTTTGTGTTGGCTTCCTCCAATGCTGCCCACGCCTCCGGACAAATCGCCGCCGTGTTATCGCTGGCGAAATGGTACCGAATGCTGTCGGCGCGCATCCCGGGTCTTATTACGCGAGTTTTTCCTCCTGACAATCAGGGCAAGGAGAATGCCTGACAGCTCTGAGCCCTGGGCCTCGGAAATCTGCCAGGCAAATCCCGTTGCATTTACTCCTCGAAATTGTGTGCAGCAGTTTACATCTTTAGTTTCGGAGACGGCCAGCCAGATGAGTGTGTGTTGCCGCCAAATTTTTCCGCCTGAAGGCAGCACCGGCTGGCCTCTGGCTTTTCAGATTTTGATCATATATGCGATCCGAAAACTGATACCATTGAGCGCGGTCGCAGCCGGCGAGCGCGGAAATTTTGCCTAACGCGCACGCGCGGACTAACCTTCGCCGATGGCACCCCTCCAGCGGGAGATCGAGCAGCGCGGCAGGCGCATCTTTGAACTGGTCGATAAGTATCCGGAATCGCTTTTTAGCAAGGCGGGGTTCTATCAGCGCCTGATGACGCTCTCGATGCGCGACGAGCGGTTCAAAACGCAACTTTTTCGCTTTGTCGCCGTCCTGCCCTCCTTGCGCCGTTCAAGTGAGATTATCCAACACCTCGAACAGTATTTCAGCAATACGAATGATGGTTTCCATCCGCTCGTCGGCGCCGGCGTTCGTCTGGCGCGCTTCTTTCCTTGGATAAGTGCTCCGGTCCTGCGCTGGAACGTCTCCGAAACGGCTCGTCAGTTTATTGCGGGACGAAATCCCGATGACGTGATTGCGACTTTGCGCAAGCGGCGCGCGCAAAAAATTGGCTTTACCGTCGATGTTCTGGGCGAAGCCGTTGTCAGCGAAGCCGAGGCGAATGAATATGCTGCGCGTTACGCAGATTTATTGGAGAAGCTGGCGCGCGAAACGAACAACTGGGCGGACCCACTGGGCATAAACGCGGAGCTTTTCCCGGTCGTAAATCTATCGGTCAAAATCTCCGCGCTTTATTCGCAAATCAATCCGGCCGATCCAGCCGATGCTATTGCCCATCTCAGGACCAAGCTGCGTCCGCTTCTTCGACGCGCACGCGAGCTCGGCGCGTTTATCAATGTCGACATGGAAAGTTACGCGCTCAAAAATACGACTCTCGAACTTTTCAAAATCATTTTCAGCGAAGAAGAGTTCAAAGACTGGCCCCATGCCGGGATTGTCATTCAAGCATATTTGCGAGATTCAGATCGCGACTTGCGTGATCTGATTGACTGGGGTCGCGCGCGCGGCACGCGTTTCGCGGTCCGGCTGGTGAAAGGCGCATACTGGGATTATGAGACAACAAAATCGCGCCAGAACGAATCGAATTCCCCGGTGTTTCTTCAGAAGCCTGAGAGCGACGCCAATTTCGAGGCGCTCACGCGCGTACTTTTCGAAAATGAATCTATCGTTACGGCTGCATTTGGGTCGCACAATGTCCGCAGCATCGCGCATGCGCAGGCGGTCGCAGACGAACTGGAGATCGATCCCAGCCGCTTCGAGTTTCAACTGCTTTACGGCATGGCCGGCCCGATCAAACGGGCGCTGGTCGAAATGGGCTATCGCGTTCGCGAATACTGTCCGATTGGCGAACTCCTGCCCGGTATGGCTTATCTCGTGCGCCGCCTGCTTGAGAACACGTCGAACGAAGGATTTTTGCGGGCAAAATTTGCCGAAAATGTGCCAGCGAAAGATTTGCTGCGCGATCCCAGAGAGCTCATCAAACCGAATGGAGCCAATCGACCAGGTTCATCGATCCTGGCTAAAGCGGATAATCGTCACAGCAAAAATGGCGCTTCACTTCAAGCGCCACGCGGCGATATTTTCAAAAACGCACCACTTGTGAGCTTCATTTACAAAGACAACCAGGACAAAATGCAGAGCGCGTTACGCGAAGTGCGCAAACGCTTCGGCGAAAAACATCCGCTCTATATCGGAGGCGAAAAGGTTTGGACCGATAATTTGACGCCTTCAGTTAGTCCAGCCGAGCCG
>QHNQ01000053.1 GCA_003218135.1 Verrucomicrobiota bacterium | reverse complement strand
CGTAGGCGCGCGCAAGCGAAACCGGAGACCAGAAACTGCCAATGTGCCGTGTTTGATCGGTTCGCGACTCCGGCTGATCGCCGATAGCCAGCCGAAACCTTGTCGCCGCCATAGAAGCTTTGCCCGGATCCAAAGCGGCAGAACACTGCCGCACTCTCCCGCAGACGTGGAATAGCCGTTACTGCGAGCTTTATTCTTCGCTTGCGTCTTGGAGTGCGGCGGTCCTCCGCCGCTTTCGAAGTAGAGGGTAGTTGTCGCGATTGCCGGTGCCCCTTATGATCCGCGCATGTCAAACCGATTTGGGCCGCATTTTTGCTACTCACTTTTTGTTTTCGCAGTCGGATTGAACACATCGGCACTAGCCGATGAAGGCATGTGGCCTTTCAACGCTCCGCCGCTGAAACAGCTCAAAGAAAAATATCAGTTCGAGCCGACGTCGCAGTGGCTTGAGCATCTGCAAAAAGCCAGCGTCCGGTTCAACTCCGGCGGCAGCGGCTCATTCGTGTCTGCGAATGGCCTAGTGATCACGAACCATCACGTGGGCGCAGATACGTTGCAGAAGATCGGCGACGCACAGCACAATTATCTGCGCGACGGTTTTTACGCGAAGACGCAAGCCGACGAAATCAAATCGACCGATCTCGAACTGAATGTGCTGATGTCGATTGAAGATGTGACGGCGCGCGTCAATGGCGCAGTCAAATCTGGGATGACGAGCAACCAGGCTTCCAGCGCGCGCAACGCCGCTATTGCTGCGATTGAAAAGGAAAGCAAAGATAAAACCGGGCTCCGATCCGACGTCGTCACGCTCTATCAAGGCGGCGCCTATCATCTATATCGATACAAACGTTACGATGATGTGCGACTGGTCTTCGCGCCCGAGCAGCAAATGGCTTTTTTCGGCGGCGACCCGGATAATTTCGAATACCCCCGCTACGATTTGGATATTTGCCTTTTTCGCGTTTATGAAAACAGCCAGCCTGCGAAGATCGAGCATTTCCTGAAGTGGAATTCGGTTGGGCCGAGTGATAGCGAACTGACCTTCGTGAGCGGCAGTCCAGGTAAAACGGACCGGCAACTCACGCTCGATGAACTGGCCGATACCCGCGATCGATATCTGCCTTATGTCCTGGGCATCTTTAACCGGCGCGAGGTGCTGGAGCTGGCTTACAGCGCCCGCTCTTTCGAGAATGCAAGGAAGGCGCGAGAGGATCTTTTCGGCGTCCAAAACAATCGGAAACGGTACGACGGTTACCTCGCAGGACTACTTGATCCGCAAATCTGGTCGGCCCTCAATGCGCGCGAGCAAAAATTGCGCGACGCCATCGCGCGCGATCCCAAATTCAAATCGACAACGTCTGCTTACGACCGAATCAAAAACGCCCAGGCGGAGATCGCGAAAAACGCGCCACTCTATAACTATCTCGAACAGGAGCGGCCGATCACGGTCGGTTATCGCGGACCGCGAGCGTTGTCAGGGGATCTTTTCAAATGCGCGCGATTGCTGACCAGGGCGATCGACGAACGCGCTAAACCAAATGGCCAGCGAATCACACAATTTCGCGACAGCGCGCGCGAATCACTCGAGCTGGAGCTCTTCTCGAGCGAACCGATCTACGACGATTACGAAATCTTGCGGCTAACCAATTCGTTGACCGATTTTGCGTCTCAATTTGGCGTCGACAACCCAATTGTTCAGAAAGTGCGCGCCGGAAAATCGCCGCACGCGCGGGCTGTGGAACTCGTGACGGGCACAAAGTTGAAAGACGTGTCAGTACGCAAAGAGCTCTATTCCAAACATGCGGCTGCGTTGCAGGCGGCGCACGATCCAATGATTGAGCTCGCGCGCCTAATCGATGGGCCAGCGCGAGAGGCGCGCAAAATTTACGACGCGCAGGAGGAAATAAAGAAACAGGCGTATGCCGACATTGCCAAGGCGCGTTTTGCCATCGAAGGCACCGGCAGTTATCCGGATGCGACTTTCACGCTTCGGCTTTCCTATGGAAGAGTCCGCGGCTATGAACAGGATGGAAAACAAATCCCGGCGTTCACCGATTTCGCAGGATTATATCAACGATCTGCCGAGCATGATAACAAACCGCCGTTCGATCTGCCTCAACGTTGGATTGATAGAAAAACGAATTTAGATCTTTCAACGCATTTCGACTTCGTTTCCGACGCAGACATCATCGGCGGCAACAGCGGCAGTCCAGTGGTGAACAAGGCGAACGAATTCGTCGGCATCATCTTCGACGGCAACATCCAGTCGCTGGTGCTCGATTGCATTTACACCGATACCCAGGCGCGAGCTGTATCGGTTGATTCAGCAGCCATCATCGAAGCGCTGCGTAAGGTTTATGAGGCGCAACCATTGGTGGATGAATTGTTGGGTACCAGATAGACTATCTCAACCTAAGGCCACGCTTGAGCGGCTGGGCAAAGCGCGCTGCGATTCGGCCGATCCGTCTCAAAGCGCTTCTTAAGCCCAAATTGGTTTCAACTGGCACCCACACTGAAAGAATTGCGCTTGTAAGCGGAAAGAGATTCCTAAATGGCATCTGGCGCGGATAGCTTGAACGCTCCGTAAAACCAAGCTGGGCTCCTTCTTCAATATCTCTGAGATTGATTGTGAATCCAGAACCTTGTGGCTCCATTGCATCGGGGCCAGCAACAAGTTTGCCGTAAAAGTCATACTCCGCAATGTAGAGGTTCATTCCGGGGCGCGCGCGGCCAAAGCCAAATTCCGAAACCTCCTTTTCCTTTTTCAGATCAATCCCGAGGCCTTCTAGAAGGTCACGAACTCTGCGCGGAAATATTGAAGGACATAGCTTCACAAAGAGCTGGCAGTCGTCGCAACCACATTCTTGCGCGGAGCCGCACGAGATCTTGCTGTAAGCGCTGGCCGTGATCCACTCGTCGCACTCGATAATCCACTCATCAAAAACGGTGGTCTTCATCTACTTGGGCCTACCGAGAACCAAACACCCAATGGATCTAATCCAATTTCGATCTCAATTAGAGTTGCTTAAGCACCGTCTTCCACTGCGCCCAAGCTTCGTCGCGAGCTTTTTTGTCGCCTTCGCGAACAGCAGGATTGTTCGGCTCGCCCGAGCGCATGAAACCGTGACCGGCGCCTTTGTAAATAACCGGCTCGTATTTTTTGCCGGCGGCTTTCATTAACTCTTCAGCTTTGGGAATGGTCGCGTCCACGCGCTCGTCATTCTCGGCGTAAAAGCCGTAAACCGGGCAGGCGATGTTCTTCACTTTGTCTGCAGAATCTGGAGCAGTCCCGTAAAATGAGTACGCCGCTTTCAGCTTCGGATTTTCATTTGCGTAAGCGAATGTTACTCCCCCGCCCCAGCAGAATCCGCACGCTGCCAACGTGCCGTTGCACGATGGGATTTTTCTAAGTGCGTAATCAGCCGTCGCGTCGAGATCGGCTTTGACTTGCTCCTTCGCTAGGGCCGACGTCGCTTTACGAGCCGCATCGAGATCTTCAAATTTGTTGCCGCCGTGCAAATCGGGCGCGATGGCGATAATACCGTTCTCGGCCAACTCGTCGCACAAACTGCGGACCCAATCGGTCAGCCCAAAAATTTCGCTGATTACCAGCACGGCGGGCGCTTTGTCTTTCCGCTCCGGATAAACGATGAAGGCTTTGATCGTGCGATCGCCCGATTTGATATCGACCCAGTCAGCATGCCGTGGCGAGCTGTTGAGGCGATCGCGACCGAAATCTTTGATTTCTTCAGCAATGCCCGCCGCATCACACATACACAAAGCGCAAAGGACTCCGACTAATAATCGGATGAGAGGGAGTTTTCGTTTCATACAAATCAGAGATTCGTCCCAGCCTTCCATAAAGCTACGGCGAGGCAACCCTCGAATGCTTTCGGGGGCCGGAATGACAAAGCTAAGCGCCCGGTGTGTTTGCAGGCGCGGCTTTGTTTCTCGCGATGAACGCGTCGATGCTCCAGCGCCCCGGGCCGTAGAAGACCACAAAGAAGAAGAACCAGCAATAAAAGACGGCCAGCTCACCTTTATTTACGATCGGAAAAAAGCTACGCGGCGCGTGGACCATGAAATAGGCCACCGCCATTGTGCCGCTGGAGATGAAAGCTGCCGGACGCGTAAGAAGACCAAACGCAACTAAGAATCCGCCGACGAGGCAGATCCAACCGCAAAGCTGGAGCAACGGCTTATCTGAGCCCGGCATTCCGCCAAACATGCCGAAGATTAACTGGCCGCCGTGGCTGGCAAAATTCAACCCAACGATCAAGCGCATCAAACAGTAAACCGGGTCCGCAAACCGATTGAGAGAGTTCATGGCCGTCAAGCTGACTGATCTCGAGGCGGCGTGTCAAGAAAATCGCTTCGCCTATAGCACTACTCTGCGAGCGCGGACTCAAGATTGCACTCGACGGTCGGCGGTCATAGACGACCGCTACAGCTACGCTGCTTTCTTCGCAGGGTACGCTTTTTTACTGCGAGACTTCGGCGTGGTCTTTTTCTTCGCGCCGGTCTCTTCGAGGCTCTTTTGGAGAACAGAGACCAGATCGATCACTTTGGTAGGCTTCGGCGCTTTTCTCGGCTTCTCTTCGATTTCTTTTCCGCCGGCTTCGACTTTTTCCTCGATCACTTCCATGAGCGCTTCGCGATAGTCGTCCTTGTACTTCTCCGGGTTCCACTTCGAGCTCATGGTGTCGATGAGTGATTTGGCCATGCTCATTTCCCGCTTCCCGACTTCCATTTTTTTTGGCACGTGCAACTTCTCAGGATCTGCAAGCTCATCGGCGAAGTGCATCAACTCGAGAACGAGAGCGCCATCCTCCGGCTTCACGCCGGCAAGATACTGGCGGGTTTTGATCACGACCTTTGCGACGCCCACTTTGTTGGTGTCCTTCAATTTGCCCTTCTCATACTCATAGCCCTTCACGATCTGGTCCCACGGAACTTCCTTGCCGTCCTTTTCGGCGACACGCTTGTAATTGACCGGGCTCAAGTCGCTCTTGCGCAACAGACGGAACCTCAGTTCCTCGCGTCTCGTAGCGGGATAAAGAGCGATGGGAATGTTAACCAGCCCGAAGCTGATGCTGCCCTTCCAGATTGCGCGCGCCATATTTTATCAATGATTCGCGCGCCAAGTGCGCCTCGCGTGTCACGTCTCATTAACACCTCACTTCAGTGAGGTGCCCTCCGCACATAAACCACGAAGACAAACCGTTTAAACGGTTTCGTCCGCGTGAGCTAGCTACACCGCGCTGTAGCGGCGGTGTTAATGATATTTCAGATTGCGACTGTCGGTCTACGCCGCGAGCTCGAGTTGCTGGCGCGAGATGCCGCGTAATTCGAAAAGTCTGATCAGCGTTTCTTCAATCAGGTTGTTCGGGCAAGACGCACCGGCAGTGACGCCGATAACGGCCGGGCCGTTCGGCAACCAAAAGTGCGAAACGATCTCGCGTTTCTCGTGCAAATCGTAATGCTTGATCTCCGTGGCGGAAACCAAGCGCGAGGCGTTCAGCACGAAGTACGTGGGCAATTTTTCCTCGCCCATCTCAGCCAGATGCGATGTGTTTGAGCTATTGTAACCACCTACCACTAACAGCAGGTCCATCCGAACGTTGAGCAATTCGCGTAATGCATCCTGGCGCTCCTGTGTGGCACCGCAGATTGTGTCGAAGAATCGGAAATTTTTTTCAGCAAGCTCAGGCCCATCGCGGTCGATAACGGCCTGTCGAATTCGTCGTTGCACTTCTTCTGTCTCGCCGCGCAACATCGTAGTCTGATTCGCCACGCCTACGGTTTGCAGATGCACATCAGGATCGAACCCTGGCGAATGCGCTCCTTTGAATTTGTCCAGGAACGCCTGCTTGTCGCCGCCGCGCCGGATGTAATCGCAAACATAATCGGTATCTGCAAGCGTTAGCACGACGACATAATGTCCACTGCCGTCGCCTAGCGCACGCGAGCTGGTGGCCTTTGTCTCTTCGTGCTCGGCTTTGCCGTGGATAATCGAAGTAGCGGATTCGCTCGCGTATTTGCGGACGCGTTTCCAGACGCTCATCACGTCGCCGCAGGTCGTATCGACGATCTGGCAGCCGCGGTCTTTAATCTGTTGCTGGATCGACAATTCGGTTCCAAACGCCGGCACGATGACGACGTCGTCGGGGCCGAGATCGGAGATGTCCGCCTCCTTGTTCTTACCCGTCAGGTTCTTGATACCTAACGAGGCGATCTGATGATTGACCTCCGGGTTATGAATAATTTCTCCCACAATGAACAGACGGCGATCCTTGAAAACCTTGCGCGCGGCGTACGCCAGATCGATCGCGCGCTCAACGCCGTAACAAAAGCCAAACTGCTTTGCCAGACGCACTGTCGTATCTCCCACGGAAATGATTCCGCCGGCGCGCCGGACCTTTTCGATGATATCGCTGCGGTAGTGTGACTCGACCTGTTGCTGCACAGCCGCCATCACGTCCGGGGTACGCAGGTTTACTTTCTGGCGGGCAGTTGTGCCGCTGGAAATCAGGTTCGTGCTCATGGCTTTGGTCAACGTAACCCTAACTGGCCGTTTTCCAATGGCCGGCCATCGGCCGAAATCTCGTTATCTGCAGACGATCACTGATCGACCAGCAGTGGACCTGGAGGATCCTTAAACCAGCTGGGAGACAGCAATACGGACCGCGGCGGATCCGGGTCGCGGCTTTGATCGAGCCGGAGAACCAGATTGCCGTACTGCTTGTCCTCCGGTAACGAGCTTTCGATTATCACCGGCGTGCCGATCCGGGTCAGGGCGAAGAGCCGAGCAGCCGCTTCGCGATGGAGACGAACACAGCCATGGGTATGAGGCACGGGCCACACAAATCCTTCATGAAATCCATAGGCCGGCGCGAATTCGCACCAGTACGCCATCGGATAACCTGCATCCGGCTCGCTCGCCCGCCGGCGCTCTTTTTGCTTGCTGTAAATCGTGAAGTAGCCATGCGGGGTTGAGGCACCAGGCTTGCCCACGTTAGCCTGAACAGCCATTAACAGCCGGTCTCCTTCCATCACAAACAGATTCTGCGTCGAGGTGGAAAGTTTTACTTTCACCTGGGACGGATCGTGCGGTCGGTAAGCCGTCACATGATAATTACCTCCACCGACCGTCGCCTTTCCTGTTGCACAACCGGTAAGCAGTAACACCGAACCACCAGCAGCCAGCAAAATTAATCCGGAAACTTGTCGCATATGTGCATACTGGATAAGACGGCGCGGCCTCTTGTCAACTTCGTGAGCGGATTGCTATTTGGCGCTAAAGATTGTCAGGAAGGCAACCTCGATTGCTAGCGCTTCGTGAATGTTACGAGCGAGTTGATCGCGCAATTCTTCCACACAACGAATTCGTCTCAAAATTTCGGCGGTGCTGAAGCGGGTTGCCAAAGCGGCGGTTGCCTCTTTTGCGTGAGGAAGATCACGCTGCGCGACTCCGTTGCAGGCTCGCAGAACATCAGTCCACCAGGCGAATAATGTCTCGATCATTCCGGCGCGGCGTTGCAGGTAAAAACTCTCGGTGAGCGCCTTGTAGTATTCCTCACGTTCATCCAGCCACGCGCCATCAGTAGAATCCTTATACCGTGTTATTTCTTTGTTCAATGCCTCGTCTGTTTCGCGCTTCACCTCCTCGCGAATTGTACGGAGCAGACGCTGAAATTCCTGGGCTAGTCGGTATGCACACTGAATAGTCCAGTTTTTT
>QHNQ01000052.1 GCA_003218135.1 Verrucomicrobiota bacterium | reverse complement strand
AATAATAAGATGATGCCGATGAAGAAAACGGCTAAGAAGAAACTGGCTATGAAGAGGGAAACTCCCAAGAAGAAGTTGGCGAAGAAGAAGGCACCTCAGAAAAAGGCGGCGGTGAAAACGAAGGCCGTCGGCAACAAGACAGTCGCCGCGAAGACGGTGAGTGCGCCTAAGAAACAAGTTCGGGAGAAAAGCCAGAGCGTGGATACGGTGGCATTCTTACCGGAGGGACCGGGAACGCGTTCGGGCGGGCAATCGGGAGATTTGCAGGGATTGTCCAGCGTCGAAAGTGCGGATTCGGAGAGTGTCGACGAGTTGCTCGAGGAAGGAAACGCGTTCGAGGCCGACGTAGTGACGGGCGTGGAAGACGCCGGGAACGCAGATGAGAAGGAAGTTCGTACGCACGAGGTGCCGGAGGATGATGTTCCCGGCGAATATCTGGATAAAGAGTAGTGAGTGAGCAGCTTTTTCCGCGCCCGTACCATTCGTTCTTCTACAATCCCTATCAGCGACGGCATTGGCAGCCTCGCAGCCATCTTGCGACGGGTCGATGTGGATCCGGAACGGTCGTTTGCCGAATGGCGTGTCAACAACCTTGACGATGGCATCGGCGACGGCATCGGCGTCTGGCTCACAGGCGGCAATGAGCTCGCGGATTTCATCAGCGAGGCCCGCAGTTGATCAGGCATGGCGGCTTCTCAGATTCAGACCTCGCTTGGTTTTCCGACTGGATGGAGAACATCCGTATCGTGGGTTAGGCCACCACAACCGGCAGGATGGAGGCTTTGTCGAAGTGCTCCATGTCGGAGGGTGGCAAAGAAACAATGGCGCACGCGGCTTCGATCTCCACCGGCGGAGCACCGATTTTCTTGATAGCACAAGAGGAGACGCTCACGTTCGACAAGACTGGCTGACTCGTCTACAGAACTGTATTACGTTGGAATATCTTGACCACCCCCTGCCGCTTCGGCATCCAGGGTGTGCACGCCGGTGATTTCCGGAAGCAAGGTGATTGAAATCTAAGTTGACACGTTAGAGGTCAAACCCTGGGTTTTTTCCAATCGAATGCTCCTCTTGCGCATACTGCTGTCGATGGATCATGGCGTTCATAGAAGGGGAGTCGATTCTAGAAGGCACACCTTCCCTGCTTCGATGAGGAACTACCGCTTGCATGCGTCAGCTTATCGATTACTTGGGTGGGCCTCCCAGCACAACCGTCAGAACAACTCGGAGCATGCTGGGCGGTGGCGACCTTTGGGTTGGTTCTTCTTCGGAGACTCGTATTCCGGAGGAGGGACCTCCGAGTACTCGACCGGGCTCCGAGCGACCGAGCGCGTCAGCCGTGAACTCACAACCGCGCTAGGCAAACAGGCTGCTCGCGCCACGGTGGGCGTGCTGGGCTGAGACGCATTGCTATGTGCACCTGGCGAGTGGTTGGGCCCGGCTGCTAAAGTGATTGCAGCGATCGGGCCCAGCCATGATCGGCGCCTCCCAACAAAAAAGACTCCTCGTGTTGTGCACGACCACGGGTTACCAGACGTGCGCCTTTATCGAGGCCGCACAGAAGTTGGGCCTGTCCATCACCTTCGGAACGGACCGCTGCCACGTGCTCGATGACCCATGGCAGGATGGCGCTCTTCCCCTGCGCTTTGAAGATCCCGAAGCCTCGGCGCAGAGGATCTGCGATTTCGCCGCGTCCCATCCTCTTGACGCGATCGTCTCCATCGGCGATCGGCCCACGTCAACCGGCGCTCGCGCCTGCCATAAACTCGGCTTGCGGGGACATCCTCCCGAAGCGACCGACATCTGCCGCGATAAATACCGCTCGCGCGAGCGGTTGCGGGATGCCGGGCTGAGTGTTCCGGCCTTCAAGAGATTTCCCTTGCACTCGAACCCGCGCCCGGTTGTTGCCTCTGGGGAAATCACCTTTCCCTGCGTGCTCAAACCACTGGCGCTCTCCGGCAGCCGTGGTGTGATTCGCGCCGATACCCCCGAGGAATTTGTGCAGGCGTTCGAACGTATTCAGAAGCTTTTGCGCAGCCCGGAGGTCGGTGTTTTGCGTGAGGAGACGAGCGAGTTCATTCAAGTGGAGAACTACATCGACGGGCTGGAGATCGCGGTCGAAGGCCTGGCCGACCGAGGCAAGTTGAAAGTGCTGGCGATTTTCGATAAGCCGGACCCGCTGGTCGGGCCATTTTTCGAAGAGACAATCTACGTCACTCCGTCGCGACTGGAACCTTCCATACAGGCCGAAGTCGCTCGGACGCTGCAACGGGCGGTCGACGCGCTCGGCCTGTTTCATGGCCCGCTCCACGCCGAGTTGCGGGTGAAAGGCAAGTGCAACTGGATCCTGGAGATCGCGGCGCGTCCGATAGGTGGGCTCTGTGCGCGAAGTCTGCGCTTCGGGAACGGAATCTCGCTGGAGGAATTGATTATTCGGCACGCGCTCGATGAGCCGGTCACGCACTTAGGACGCGAGGAGGCCAGCTCCGGCGTAATGATGATTCCCATCCCGCAGGAAGGGATCTACAAAGGAGTTGAGCAGTTGGAGCAAGCCGCGCAGGTGCCGGGAATCGAAGCAATCGAGATCACCGCCAAGCTGCGGCAGAAACTGGTGCCACTGCCGGAAGGATCAAGTTATCTGGGGTTTATATTCGCGCGTGGCGACTCGCCGCAATACGTCGACAGTGCTCTCCGGGAAGCTCACCGCAAGCTGCGCTTCGTAATCTCGTCCAGCCTTCCAGTGGTGTAGGGCGTAACGGAGACCTCATTTTTGTGGGCGGAACAGGGCTTTAGCCCTGCATTGATCCTGAGGAACTAGGGACTTTATCCCCTGATCATGTACCTGGCCGAGCTTAGGTTAACTCTTGCTCTTTTGGGGTACGAAGTTGGGCGGAAGCGCTGCGCCCTCACCAAAGAAGAACTGCTCCATCTGCTGCACGATGATCTCCTGGTCCTGGCCATCCGGTGTTCTCCCGGGGGACTAGAAGCAGGCCAACTGCCCGCTGGTGGGTTCGGATCAACAGTACCAAGGTTCGGTCAGGTAGGGGATGGTGGCCCGCAACGGTCCGGGTGGGACGAGCGGAAGGGGCGCCGGCGCTTCGTCCCCGTCTTCGTTCATGGCGCGCTGCAGCAGTTTCCAGGCTTCCCCGAAGATCACGGTGCGCGACGCGCCGGCCTTGGCCTCGCGCTGCACCACGGCTTCAAGGTCGCACTGGAGCCGGTCAACCCTGCGGTCCGAGTTTGCCCACGGATAGCGCAGCGCCTCCTGCTGGAAGGGACCGATCGCGGCGTTGTGCAGTGGCAGAACTTCCAGCAGGCGCGACCCGGCGGGAATCAGCAGGCGGATGGTGAGCTGCACCGGCGGGACGTGTTCCATCAGCCCCAGCCGTATCAGGGTGGCCAGCAGGTCTTCGTAGCCCTCCAGCGTAGTCCAGGGCGTGAAAGGCACGAAGGTGGGCACTAGGAAAAGTCCGAGCCCGCGCATCAGCCCGGCGAGACGGATAAAGTCGGCGCGCGTGTGGCCCTTGTCTAGGATGCGCAGCACCTGGTCATCCACCGACTCCACCGCCGTGGTCACGAACGCGCATCCCGTCTCACGCAGCGCCGGGAGGCGCCCGGCGTGCTTCAGCAGGTGCTCCACCTTAATGGTCACGTCGTAAGAGAGGCCGGGATGCTCGCGGTGGAGCGCTTCCACGATCTGCATCGAGTGACCGACCCCGTTGAAGAAGTCGGGATCGCCGAAGGTGATGTGTTGCGCGCCAGCCGCGACCTGGCGGCGGATATCTTCCCGCACCACCTCGCGCTGGACGATGCGAAACGTGCCGTTGTACACCGGCACGATGGGACAGTGACGGCACAGGTGCTTGCAGCCCCGGCTGGCCTCGGTGTAGCCCACGACGCGGGTGCTGTCGTCGGGCAGGGTGAGATGTGCGTACTTTTCCAGCGGCGGCAGGTCGTCGCGATAGGGCACCAGGAAATTCTGACGAGCGAGCGAGATCTCAGGCTCAACCTGCGGCAGCCCAGGACCGGGCGCGCCGGCCTCCAGGCGGCGGACCAGACTCAACAACCCCTGCTCAAACTCTCCCCCCAGGATCGTGCCGACGCCCAAACGACGCAGCAGGCCGGCATTGACCGGGGCGTACAGTCCAAATCCGCACAGGTGGGCGGAGGGGTTGAGTTTCCGGACCCTCTCCAGCGCGCGCACTGCGATCCGCGTGGCGGTGTGCATGGGCAGATAAAAGGCGATCAGGCTGGCGGTGCGTACCGCCTCTTCGTCCAGCGACTGTCGCGAGAGGTCCAGCGAAGTGGTATAGAAGCCGTCAGCGCGTAGCCACGCCGCGGGCGAGGCCAGCCCAAACGGTTGCCGGCCCAGTTCGTAAGTCGAGATCAGCAGCACCTTCAGATCGGGCATAGAAACCTGAAATTAGTCCTTGCTGCGCGGGGGGACGTATCCCGGTGGAAGCGCGGCGCCCTGGCCGAAGAAGAAATCTTCCAGGTGCTTGACCAGGATCTCCTGGTCCTGCCGGTTGGCGGGATTCAGCCGGTATTCGTTCAAGATCATCTTGCCATGCTCGCCCCACATCTTCCAGGCTTCCTCAGAGACGTTTTCATAAATCCGCCGGCCCAGTTCCGTGTCGAACGGCGGCTCGTCCAGTCCCGGCATTTCCCTCTGGAACTTCACGCAGAAGACCTTGCGCTGCCCTGGCCTCTCCGGTTCAGGCGGCATTTGAGGTGTGTTACAGCCCAATGTGTACTCCTTCCAGGTGGAAAATTGTCCCCATAGTATCAGGATGCGGCCGGTTATGTACCCGGATTGAAATGCGGTCGTCCCATGCCTATACTTGCCGCTCAGCCTTCATGCCTTTGCCGTCCTGAAATCTTTTGCCCTTTCAGGACACAGACCTTTTTCCCGGAGCCATGCGCCATGTACGAGTGTGTTTATTCTCGGGTGAAGAGGAGGCCACTTCGGGCGGCTTGAGAACAATTTCATAATCGTGCTCGCGTTTCGGGTCGGTGTCATTTGACACAGGTCGTTCACGGCGGTTACACAGATTTCTAAAGAATGCTCTATGCCCAGCAGATTGGGCTGCCGCTAAAACACGGGCAGAAGGGCTACGGTGGGCCGTTGCGCGCAGCAGGGTCGCGCCTAACCTCCCCGCGTGTGCATTTCCAAGTGGGGGTCCTGCCGGAGCTGTTGGATTCCGACCAACACCCCTCGCGACGGCAGATCCTTGCGTTCTTCTGCGCCGCGATCGGTTCGCTTCGTCCACTGGCTCACGATGAGGGACTTGATCTCGTCCCGGGTGGCGCCGCTGCGGAGAGATTTCCTCAGATCCGTTCCTTTCTGAGCATAAAGGCACAGGTACCAGATCCCGTCTGCGGTCAGGCGACTCCGGTCGCAGCGGCGGCAGAACGGTGTGGTTGTGGAGGCGATGATGCCGAAGACGGTCCCGTCCGCCAAGAGGAACCGCTCCGCGGGTGCGGAACAATCCTCCACCACCGGCTCGATCCGGCCGTAGCGCCGGCTCAGCGCGTCCAGCATCTCCGCCCGCGAAACCACCTTGCTCCTGGACCACTGCGTCGCCCCACCAACATCCATGTATTCGATGAAGCGCACTTCGGCACCGGCCCGCTTTCCGAACTCGATCAGGTCAGCGAGTTCATCTTCGTTGGCGCCGCGCACCACGACGGCGTCTATCTTCAGCGCCCGGAAGCCTGCCTGACGGGCGGCCTCGATCCCGCGGAGCACCGGCGCGTGGGCGTCCCTTCGAGTTAACACAAGGAAGCGGTCCGGGCGGAGCGTATCCAGGCTGACCGTCAGGCGGTGCAGGCCGGCGTCCCAGAGCGCCTGCGCTTGCCCGGCCAGCAAGACGCCGTTGGTGGTCAAAGCTAGGTCCCTGATTCGCGGGTTCTGCGCCAGCATCCGAACCAGCACGGGAAGGTCTTTGCGCAGAAGCGGCTCACCGCCGGTCAAGCGCACCTTCTCGATGCCGACTTCGGTGAAGATGCCGGCCAGCTCGCTGATCTGTTCGAAGCTCAGCAATTCTTCGCGCGGTAGCCAGCCGTACTCTTCCTCAGGCATGCAATAGCGACAGCGCAGGTTGCAACGGTCGGTAACCGAAATCCGCAGGTTGAGAAGAGGCCTGCCGAAGGCGTCAGCGGGGCCATTTGATTTGACGGAAGGTTGCATAGCGAGGCAGCTTTCTTGTGGGGCACATGGTAGGCTGCTCCGGCGCCCAAATCAACTTAAGCGTGAAGTCCGCGATCCGGCTACCGGCCAACGTCTGCCTGGAGCGAGACATCCCGGAGTTGCAGTCCAAGACTTGGAAACTTGGGCAAAAGGGTGTGTCGCGGAGGCAAAAAGCGGTTGGAAGGCATACGAGGTAGTCGCCGTGCTCCACCCTATGGAGCCGGGCAGCACGGCCGGCGATCTAATCGTGCGGTATCTCGGCACACAAAGCGAGCTCCGGCAGAGAATCGGCGCCCAGGCCCCTGTGCCAAAAGGGAGCCACAATACAGGACTTTTTTCATATTCCGGCTTTGCTTCTGCCAACCCGAGTTACCTCATCGCGGTTGCCGATGTCGCCGGCAAGAGCATCCCCGCAGCCCTGCTGATGGCCACTTTTCAGGCCAGCTTGAAAACACTCTCGGCTACACCGTCGTCACTCCCAGAACTTGTCGA
>QHNQ01000051.1 GCA_003218135.1 Verrucomicrobiota bacterium | reverse complement strand
GGAAAATTTCCCCAGATCACGTTCAGGAGCCGAAGCGTCAAGCGAACCGGACCGCAAAGCGGCGACATTCTCGGCGATCTCACGATGCATGGCGTGACAAGACCGATCACGCTCCATGTGAAACTAGTCACACCCATCAACGAAACGAACCGAACGCGGTGGGTGGTTACGACCGAACCAATCTCGCGGCGCGACTTCAATTTGATGTTTGCCTCTGGAGCCGAAGCAGTGTCTGGAATCAGCCAAACAGTCGCGATCAACATCGAGATCGAAGCGAAACGGACGCAATGATATGATCATGTTTGCGCTCACTTGGATCGGTCTGATCTGCTGGTGTGTTTGTTTTTGGTGGATGCATCGCATCTCAGCGCGCCAGGACGCCCTGTTGAAAGAACTGCACGATATTACAACGCGCATCGAGGGGCTCTCCAAGGCTGAACATGACATGATCCGTGATGTGCATCCGAAAGTGCACGAGATCAAAGAACATGTGGAAAACGTTGCTGAAGCTGTTTCACCTCAAAATTCGGCGGCAGAAGATGCATCATCTTGAAAGATGGCGCAGCAAGGTAAGCCTGTTCGTTTGAACCAAGTCTGAGCGCCAATGGAAATTGTTCCCCTGGGAGATTCTGCACTCATCGTGCGCGTGCGCGAGCAATTTGACGATGCGCCCGAGGAAACGCTGAACGAGGTCCTCCAGACGTTTCAGCAGCTGCGAAGCGCTGCCATTCCTGGCGTCATCGAACTTGCGCCGGCTTACACGAGCGTCGCCGTTTTTTTCGATCCGATCGCGGTCTCGAAAGCCTTCGCGAGTGGAACGTCGGATGATGTGGTCGATTGGATGGCCGGGCGTATTCGCGCCGCTGTGGGACGGCGGACTAGAGACCGCCGTTCCTTGGTTGGTCGATCGCTGCCTCGAATTGTTGAAATTCCAGTGTGCTACGATCCAGAGTTCGCGCCCGACCTCGATGAAGTGGCGCGTCATGCACAGATTTCGACAGACCAAGTTGTAGAGCTCCACAGCGCGGCTGATTATCGAGTGGCCTGCATCGGGTTCGTTCCCGGATTTCCCTTTATCGCAGGGTTGCCAAAGAAAATAGCCACGCCGCGCCGATCCAACCCCCGCAAGGAAATTCCTCCAGGTGTGGTCGGAATCGGTGGCGCGCAAACGGGAATTTATCCGCTGCGATCGCCTGGGGGCTGGAATCTGATCGGACGTACGCCGTTGAAACTTTTTGATCCAACAAAGGATCCGCCTGTGCTCTTGCGCGCGGGCGATCGTGTGCGTTTTCGAGCCATCACGCGGGAGGAATTTGCCGCCTTCGCCGAGGCTACAGCGGCCAAGGAATCGTTGAACCGTTGAAGCCTGCATTCTGTCATGTTGAGCGAAGCGAAACATCTCTGATTGTTGTCTCAGCAACGGCAAGAGAATAACTAGAGATCCTTCACTCCGTTCAGGATGACAATTCGATGAATGCGATTATAACCCGCGCGGGATTTTTCAGTTCGGTGCAGGATCTCGGGCGCGTCGGGTTTCGCCAGTTTGGCGTTTCCACGAGCGGTGCGTTGGATTCATTTGCGCTGCGCGTGGCGAATCTGCTCGTTGGCAATGAAGACGGCGCCCCTGGACTCGAAATTACTTTCGGCGGTCTGCAGCTGCGTTTCCAGGATGAGCGAATCGTCGCCTGGTGCGGCGGCGAATTCGACGTGCACATTGGAGTCGCGCCGTTGCCGGCGGGACACGCGGCGCTTGTGCGACCCGGTGACGAATTGAAATTTGGTCTGCCTCAAATTGGTTGCCGATGCTGGCTGGCAATTTTAGGTGGAATGAATGTTGCGCCGATACTGGGAAGCCGTTCCACGGATTTGCGCGCGAACTTTGGCGGACTCGACGGCCGGGCGTTGCGTCATGGCGATATTCTTCCGCTCGGCCCTCGGCCGGGGTCATCCCGAGATGTCGGGGCTACAGAAAGAATTTCTTCCTGGACCGCGCCGCATGATTGGGTAAGCCCGGCCAAACGCAATCCGATTTTGCGTGTCATCCGTGGGGTCGATTGGACCCGCTTCAACGCTT
Source organism: Verrucomicrobiota bacterium (assembly GCA_003218135.1). Classification (GTDB taxonomy): domain Bacteria; phylum Verrucomicrobiota; class Verrucomicrobiia; order Chthoniobacterales; family UBA10450; genus Udaeobacter. The sequence continues at coordinate 7,211 of QHNQ01000051.1, read as the reverse complement.
CAACGCTTCAACGTTTAACGAGCGAACTATTCACCGTGTCACCCGATTCGGATCGCATGGGTGTGCGGTTGATTGGTCCCGAATTGTCTCGAGGTGACAACGTCGATCTTATCTCGGAAGCAGTTGTTCCCGGTACAGTGCAGGTCCCGCCGAGCGGCCAACCGATTCTGCTTTTGGGGGATTGCCAAACCATCGGCGGCTATCCGAAAATCGCACAGGTGATTACCTTCGACCTTGGCATTGCAGCACAACTTCGTGCTGGCGATCATGTCCGTTTTTCGGAAGTCTCAATGGTCGATGCGCACCGACTTGTAGTGGAGCGCGAGCGGGAACTTGATCGTTTCCGCATCGGTCTCAGTCTCCACGCTTCATGAAACTATCTGTTGATCTAAACGCTGATCTTGGCGAAGGCTCGGGCCACGACACTGAGCTGTTCGAGTTAATCAGCTCGGCGAACATCGCAACCGGTTTTCACGCTGGCGATTCCGATACAATGCACACCGCGATTTCCGCGGCGAAGAAGCATGGAGTCGCTGCCGGAGGGCATCCAAGTTTTTTTGACCGGGAGAACTTCGGACGCAAGGAACTCAAGTTGCCGAACGAAGAAGTGTTCGATGCGGTCGCTTATCAGCTGGGAATTTTTCAAGCAATCGCCTCAGCGCTCGATGTGCGACCCAATCACGTAAAGCCGCACGGCGCGCTCTATAACATGGCAGTGCGGGACGAGAAACTGGCCGATGCAATCGCGCGCGCCATCGCATCGGTCGATCCGAAGTTAATTCTCTTTGCGCCGGATAAAAGCGAGCTTGCCCGCGCCGGCGAGGCACATGGTTTACAAATCGCGCGAGAAATTTTCGCCGATCGTAATTACTTAAACGACGGATGGCTGGTTCTGCGCACGCGACCAGATGCATTGCTCCATGATCCGAAAGAAGCTGCCCAGCGCGTTCTGCGGATGTTACGCGAAGGCAAAGTGCGGTCTGTCGAAGGCAGCGATGTGGATGTGCGCGGCGAAACGATTTGCGTTCACGGCGATACGCCCGGCGCAGTTGAATTCGCGCGAGAATTGCGAACACAACTCGAACGTGAAGGCGTCAAAATCAGTGCGCCAAAGAGTTTGCGGTGAGTCGTTTTCGCACGAAGTGCTTTCGGAGTGCGGGGCGTCCTCGGACCGCTTTCGCATTCTACGACCGTCACGCCAAAAGCGACGCGGAGACGCGTGCGCACTCCAAAAGCTTCGCGAAACGATTTCAATCTTAAGGGGTGCGAGCGCTGAATCCATAGTTCGATCATGAAAAATCGACTCGACAGCCAGAAGCAATCCGGTCTCGTCCGCGCGCTCGGACCAATCGATGCGACCATGATCGTGATCGGCTCGATGATCGGGTCCGGAATTTTTATTACGTCGGCGGAATCGTCGCGACTGAGCGGCGCGCCGGGCTGGCTGCTGCTGGCGTGGGCACTGGCCGGTTTGTTAACAATCACCGGCGCACTTTGTTGCTCAGAACTCGCAACCATGATGCCGCGCGCAGGCGGCGTTTATGTTTTTCTCCGCGAAGCATACGGACGCTCCATCGGATTCTTGTATGGGTGGACATTGTTCCTTGTCATCCAAACGGGAACGATCGCTGCGGTAGCGATTGCGTTTGCAAAGTTTCTCGGCGTTTTTGTTCCATCGGTTTCGCCAGACCATTATTTGGTCGCACCGATCTCTTTCGGCGGGTACGCGATCAGCTTGTCTACGGAACAACTCGTAGCAATTGCGTTGATCGCCCTGCTGACGTGGAGCAACACGCGAGGGCTTGAAGTTGGAAAAATTATCCAGAACACATTCACGTTTGCAAAAACAGCCGCGCTTGCTGCTGTCGTCGTTATCGGTCTGTCGCTCGGTTGGAATGCCAATTCCGCCGCGTTAAGTTCAGCCTGGTGGGACTCGTGGGCCAACGGCTGGGATCCCCAAATTGCACAGCCGGGCTTAAAGGTCGTTGGCGGGCTCGCGCTCGCGTTGCTCTTCGGAAGATCGATGGTCGGCCCGCTGTTTGCGCAGACCGCGTGGACAAATGTGACCTTTGTGGGCAGCGAAGTGCGGGAGCCGGGAAAGAATCTTGTGCGTGCGTTGGTGGGAGGCTGCGGCATCGTGGTCGTTCTCTATTTGCTAGCCAATCTCGCGTATCTCGCCGTGCTGCCGTTAACGGAAATCGAGCACGCGCCGCAGAACCGCGTCGCCGTGGCGATGCTGAACGCCGTGTTTGGTCATCCGGGTGCGATGTGCATGGCCGCAGCGATCATGATCTCCACGTTCGGTTGCGACAACGGGCTGATTCTTGCAGGAGTTTACAATCAGCTGCTTGAATACATCGTCTCAGCGGATCTGCTCTTTTACGTTCTGATGATTGCGGCGTTGATGGTTCTGCGACGTAAAAGACCCAATGCAGAACGACCATGCCGCACCTGGGGTTATCCGTTTGTGCCGATCATTTCGATATTGCTCGCCGGGTTGTTGATGGTCGATCTGGCATTTCTCGCACCGGCCACTTCGGGAATCGGAATGCTCTTAGTGTTGACCGGTGTTCCAGTTTACTTCTTCTGGCGGCGATTTAGGGGGGTGACCAATTGAACGAATGAATGCCAATCTTCTCGCGCGACTAATTGCGTTGGCGTCGTTGATATTGTCTGCGATCGGCGCGGCTGCAAGCGAACCAACCGTACCCCTAGGCGGACAAGGAAATTCGATCGAGCCCAAGGTGGCCAGCGTTATGAAGCAGGCCGGCTCTGCTCTCAACGGCAAAGAATATGACCTAGCGATTTCCCGCTTAACTGCGGCTCTACGGATGAAACCCAATGCAAACACGGCGTCAGCAATCTATGCTTGGCGCGCGGACGCGTACATCCACAAAGGTGAATTGAGCAAGGCTATGGATGACGCAAATGAAGCCATCCGGCTGAATCCGCATTCTTATGACGCGTACCTGCAACGCGGCATCGTCTATCGGCGAACGGGTAATTTGGACAAGGCGATCAGCGACTTTGACACGGTGATCCGGCTTAATCCAAGTTCTTCTTTAGGATACCAAGGCCGCGCCGTTGTATATAATTACAAAGGCGATTATCAGCGGTCGATCCGTGAGAGCACCGAAGCAATCCGCCGCAATCCTAGAGACGCCCGCCTTTATGTTAACCGCGCCTTCGATTACGAATCGATCGGTAATTTCGATAAGGCGATCGCAGATTATACCAAAGCGATCGGGCTCGATACTGCGGATATAGCCGCCTACTCGCGTCGAGCCTATCTATACGTTCAGTTCGGGAACCTGAATCAAGCAAGTGCCGATTATGATCGGGCGATTCGGTGCATTCCAAGAGATGCTTATGGCTACATGTTTCGAGCCAAGGCCTATTTTGCGAAAGGTAATTATAATGGAGCTGCTTCTGACTTTGCAAAGACGGCACAGCTGTCCAGCAATGATGATAAGGTTTTGGACAGTCTCGCCCGGTTTAAGGCTACCTGCCCGGATTCTTCATTCCGGAACGGCAAAGAAGCACTTGAGGTGGCCACAAAGGCATGCGAACTGACCAAATGGAAGGATCCAAGCTATCTGGATTCGCTGGCCGCGGCGTACGCGGAGACCGGGGATTTCGATCAGGCGATAAAATACCAAGGACAAGCGTTGAACATAAAGAGTGTGCATCCATTCTGGCGCCAAGAAATGCAGGAGCGCCTCGAACTTTATCGCCGACACCAGCCTTATCGCGAGGAATCAAAGTTTAGGAAGGGCTAGAAGCGCACCGCGACTTCGGGAATCGGAATGCTCTTAGTGTTAACCGGTGTGCCGGTTTACTTCTTCTGGCGCAAAGCGGCTGTGGCCTAAACTGCCTTCGCGCGGCTACTCCGAAAGCGTCCGCGAGCATGCGGCGTGGCAGGCGAATCCAATTCGCAGCTGAGATGCGAATTCTTTGTATGCCTGCAAAATCGAAAAAACAACAAATGGCAGCTGGCGCGGCGCTTGCGGCCAAACGCGGCAAGCGCTCCAAATCATCGCTAAGGGGGGCCTCGCGAAGCATGTACAAATCGATGAGCAAAGCGGAGCTGCGCAGAATGGCCAAGAGCAAGCGCAAGAATCTACCGAAGAAAAAACGACGGTAACAATCAGCCAAAGATCAGCGCAAGCACGCGGCGCTCATTCCTTTTGCATTATTGCCGTGACTTCTTTTAACGGTTCCGTGCTCACCTTGCTCGTCCCCGTAAAAGGATGGTCCAGCACGTAAATCAAAAACAAAATCAGCGTTATCGTCACCGTCAGCGAAGTCGTCATCAAGCATTGCGCCCTGACGTTTTTCATCCCAAAGAAAAACGTGTACATAACGGTGAACCCTCCGCCGACTAGTAATACCAGCCAAATGGCTGTTGGCACGGTATCGGCAGCCGCGAATATTCTAAGTCGACGGTATTCAGCGAGATTGTTTAGTCGCGTTAGCGTTTCGGCGTAGAGCTCTCTGTTGGGAATCGATTTGTCGTCCATCTGGTAGAAGGTATTTAGAAGCGTTGGCATTGCCTTGCCGGAATGAAGGCCGATCTCGCCTCGTGACATTCTGTTTAATTCATCATAAGCGGCAGTCGTATAATCTATGAGTGCCTGCCGGACCGCTGTGCGCACCGGATCAGGGAACGCTTGCGTGCTATGAAAAATGTCGGCCACCTCGTTGGCTTCCATCTCCAGATTTTTTGTGGCTTCGGAATATCCGCTCCACGTAACAAATACGACAAAGGCCACCATTACTCCGTAAAACAGGCCGAAGGCGTTGAAAATGATTGCCGCTACCTCGTGGTTCTCCTTTAAAACCTCCGCCGAGTACTTCCTTCGCACCAGGTAAAGGCCTAGCAGTGCAAATGAGGTAGTAGCCACCGACACGATCAAAAACGAAATCGCCGGCGGCAAATAAAGCAGCGCGTGCATCACCGGGGTAGATTGTGAAAAGTCGATGCGCACCTGCAGTCCTAGCTTTTTGCTGCGCGCTTCAATCGATAGCCGTCGGCATGCGCGCCGTAGCCGCTTGCGTATTCAACCAAGCCTACGCCTTTTTTCCAAACGACTTTCTTAAAGTGACCGGAAGGATGGCTGGAATCGTAAATGCATAGATCGCCTTTCAATCTGATTGTCGTTTTCCATAGGCCATCTTCGTAGTCGAAGCTCCCGCTGGTGATTCCGTAAATTTCGCCTCGCTCAAATTCCGGCGGTTTGTCCAGCGCGGAAATCTTTTTCGCGGCGGCTTCGTTGTCCTCTTCGTTTAGCAGCACGATCCACTCGTCGGTCACGATAAAATAGTCCGGTCGAATTTCGCGTTGTTTTTCGGCGTGGGATTTTAGATCGGCGAATTCGATTCTGAAGATGGCGCCCCATGGCATTTTTGCGATGCGCGTGGTAACGACTTGCCCAGTGAGCGGGATTTCGTGTCCTTGGATTTCATCGCCCCACTCGGAGCCGTGAAATTTAGCGGACACCGGCTTATCGCCTTTAGCATCAAGAAACGGATTCGCTGCATAAACAGAAACCGGGAGTAGGACCGATATCGTGATTGTCGCGATTTGCTGTGAGTTCACGGCGTCATCTTAGAGATCACTGCGGTGAAAATGCACGCTCAAATTCGGCAAATTAGGTTCGAACAGCGCTGTCTCACTTACCGTAGACTTGATTTTGTGGCGATTTTTTACTTGGATCGGAGTGTGAAAATGCCTGCTGGCGACGACGTAACTTCATTGACGGCGATCCACGTCGCAGACACCGGGAGCAGGATGCAGCCGCATTTGCTACGATTAGGAAGACTTAGCGACTGCAGGTGAAAGTTCGCGACGGCGAGGGCGCCTTCGCCAGCACGCGAGGCACGTGCGCTCCCCAGAATCTACGACCAGGTGATGAGGCGGAGTTCGTGCGCTTGCATCAGGCAGGGGTGCGTGGGCACCACGCGGACGCTGAAGCCGTAGGTGCCGCTTTCAGTCGCGGGAACACTGCCTTGGTAAATGTAACTGCCGTTCCCGTCGGCCGGGCTGCTCTGATTCAGCACGGTCGCGGTGGGGTTGCTGATTTCGCCATTGTCCACTTCGCCGTGATAGGCTTCTACGCGCACATGTTGCGGATCGACTGCGCCCAAGTGCACGCGCGCACTGATCTGCAGTGATTCGCCGACCGAAATGCTTTGCCGATCTTTGTTGGCTACTTGCACGTCGGAAATCTGCACCTGCGGCCAGTCCTTTCGCATCTGCGTTTTCCACTGACTCAAATGAGTTGCGGCGCCGGAGCCGTCGCGAGAGAAATTTTCGTATCCCTGGGCTGCCGGAATATAAAGTTGTTCGGTGTACTCCTTTACCATCCGTTGCGTGTTGAAGACTGGCGTGACGCTGCGAATGGATTCGCGCATCAATTGCAGCCAGGCGAGGGGAAGTTTGCCGTCCGGTTTTGCGTAATAAAGCGGAACGATTTGGTTTTCGAGCAATTGATAAAGACTGCTCGCGTCCACTTCGTTTTGAAATTCGGTGGTGCCATTATCGATCTCCGCACCGATGGCCCAGCCGTTGCTGCCGTTGTAGCCTTCGCGCCACCAGCCATCGAGCACGCTTAGGTTAATCCCGCCGTTCGGCGCCGATTTCATCCCGCTGGTGCCGCTGGCTTCCAATGGACGCAGCGGATGGTTTAACCAGAGATCCACGCCCTGCACGAGGCGGCGCGCGATGTAGCTGTCGTAGTCCTCAAGAAAAACGATGCGATTTTCCAGGCCGGGTTCGCGGCTTAACCGGTAAACTTCCTGCATGAGCGCCTTGCCTGCTTCATCGCGCGGATGCGCTTTCCCCGCGAAAATGAATTGCACCGGGCGCGTAGCATCGTTCACCAATCTCTTTAATCGCTCCTCGTCGCTGAACAAAAGCGTACCGCGTTTGTAAGTGGCGAATCGGCGCGCAAAACCGACGGTCAAAATTTCCGGATCGAGAATGCGGTTAACTTTGCGAATTGACTCGGGGGATTCGCCCAATCGTTCGCGGCGGTGTCGCTCCCTATCCCGGATGAAATCTATCAAGCGGCGCTTGAGCTGTTGATGTGTTTCCCAAAGTTGCGCGTCGTGAATATCGATGACGCCGCGCCAAAATTCGGGTTCGGTCAGGTGTTCCTCCCAGTCGCCGAGATGCTTTTGGTAAAGGTCCGCAAACTCAGGAGCCATCC
>QHNQ01000159.1 GCA_003218135.1 Verrucomicrobiota bacterium | reverse complement strand
GCACTGACCGTTTGGTTAATCCGGATAAAAACGAAGGCCTCCCTGCGTTTCTCGCGCGACGTCCGGGTTTGGAGTCAGGCTTTATGACTGCGCAGGTGGCCGCTGCTTCATTGGTCAACGAGGCGCGCGTGCTCGCACACCCGGCGAGCGTTGACAACATCACCACATCAGGTGGAAAGGAAGATCACGTCTCCATGGGAATGACGAGCGCGCTAAAGCTGCGTTCGGTTGTCGACCTTGCCGAAAATTTGCTCGCGATCG
>QHNQ01000158.1 GCA_003218135.1 Verrucomicrobiota bacterium | reverse complement strand
GTCGCTGAGAATCCGGAACAGCTGGTCGTCTACGGCGGAACGGGCCGCGCTGCCAGAAGTTGGGAGGCGTTCGACGCGATTGTTCGCTCGCTGCGCGAGCTCGAGAATGACGAGACGCTGCTCGTCCAATCTGGCAAACCGGTGGGCAAATTCCGGACACACGATGAAGCACCACGCGTCCTCATCGCGAACTCAAATCTTGTCGGCCAATGGAACAACTACCCTGAGTTCAATCGCCTCGAGCGAATGGGCTTGACGATGTACGGGCAAATGACAGCCGGCTCGTGGATCTACATCGGCAGCCAGGGAATTGTGCAGGGAACATATGAAACTTTTGCCGCTGCGGGTCGAAAGCATTTCGACGGCTCACTAAAAGGAAAATTCGTGTTGACCGGTGGCCTGGGCGGAATGGGCGGCGCACAACCGTTGGCTGCGACAATGAACGGCGCGGCTGTCCTCGGTGTTGAAGTTGATCCTGCGCGGATCGAAAAAAGATTGAAGAGTGGTTATTGCGACGAGATCGCACATTCACTCGATGAAGCACTGGAGTTGATCGAAAGGGCGCGCAAAGATCGAAGCTCAATTTCAGTCGGGCTCGTTGGAAATTGTGCGGATGTCCTCCCGGAAATTGTAAAGCGGGGAATTGTTCCCGACGTTGTTACGGATCAAACCAGCGCCCACGACGCGTTAAACGGATACGTGCCACACGGAATGTCGCTCGAGGATGCGCTCGCGTTGCGCCGGAAGAATCCGGACGAATACATCGAGCGCGCGATGGAATCGATGGCGGTGCACGTCGAAGCCATGCTCGCATTGCAGAAAAAAGGCGCAGTGGCGTTCGATTACGGAAACAACATTCGTGCTCAGGCGAAGAAAGCTGGCGTAAAAAACGCATTCGATATTCCCGGTTTCGTTCCGGAATACATTCGTCCGCTGTTTTGCGAAGGGCGCGGTCCATTCCGCTGGGTCGCTTTGAGTGGTGATCCCGAAGACATTAGGCGCACGGACAAACTGGCGCTCGAATTGTTTCCGGAAAACCAAACGCTAGCCCGATGGATGACACTTGCTGAGAAGCGAATTCAATTCCAAGGATTACCGGCGCGAATTTGCTGGCTAGGCTATGGCGAACGCGCCGCGTTTGGCGTCGCCATGAACGCACTCGTCAGGCGGGGTGAAATTAAAGCGCCGATCGTGATCGGCCGGGATCATCTCGATTCCGGCTCGGTCGCATCGCCCAATCGCGAGACCGAAGGCATGCTCGATGGCAGCGATGCAATTGGCGATTGGCCACTGCTCAATGCGCTCATCAATACCGCATCCGGTGCATCGTGGGTGTCGATTCACAACGGTGGCGGCGTTGGCATCGGCTTCTCGCAGCACGCCGGCATGGTCGTCGTCGCCGATGGCACCGAAAATTCCAAGCGCCGCCTCGAGCGCGTCCTCACCAGCGATCCCGGTACCGGCATTCTTCGCCACGCCGATGCTGGTTATTCTCGCGCGATCGAGTTCGCTGCTGCTAACAACATCGATATCCCCATGCAGCCGGTGCGGCGAGATTGATGTTGTAGCCGGCATCGGTGATGCCGGTAGGCTGGGCCGGTTCAAAGCGGTCCGTGGGTCACCGACCCCGGCTACAACGCGTGCGCGATAGGCACGGATATTTTTGCGGCACCCTGCGTCTCGGCTTACTAATCCACCGCAATCGTATGCAAAAGTTGATCGAGTGTGTGCCAAATTTTTCTGAAGGGCGCGATCAGAACGTGATTCGCCAGATCGCGGATGCAGTCAAATCGGTGGAAGGCGTTTCACTGCTCGACATTGATCCCGGGGCAAGCACGAACCGGACGGTGGTGACCTTCGTTGGGAGCCCTGACGCCGCGGTAGAAGCGGCGCTTCGCGCAATTAAAAAAGCGGCAGAGCTCATCGACATGCGCAAACACAAAGGTGCGCATCCACGCATGGGCGCGACGGATGTTTGCCCATTCATTCCGGTGAGCAATGTAAGTTGGGACGAAGCCGTCGAATGCGCGCGCAAATTAGGCAAACGCGTCAGCGAAGAATTGAAAATCCCGGTGTATCTCTACGAGAAAGCAGCGAAGGACAAATCACGATCGAATCTCGCCGTGATTCGCGCAGGCGAATACGAAGGTTTTTTCGAAAAAATAAAACAGCCCGAATGGAAACCGGATTTCGGGCCAGCCGTTTTCAATGACAAATCGGGCGCGACCGTGATCGGTGTTCGCGATTTTCTGGTCGCTTACAACGCAAACCTGAACACAAAATCTGTGCGGCGCGCGAACTCCGTTGCGTTTGACGTGCGAGAGCAGGGGAGGGTAAAGACGCAAGACGGCTCGCCTTCGGGCAAACCAGTTTTGGGTTTAAACGGCGAACCCGTTCGGATTCCCGGGATACTGAAACATGTAAAGGCGATCGGCTGGTTCGTGAAGGAATACGGAATCGCGCAGGTCTCGATGAATCTGACCAACATCGAAGAAACGCCGTTGCACGTAGCATTCGATGCCTGCGTTCAAGCCGCAGCGGAGCGAGGCCTGCGCGTAACCGGCTCGGAGATTGTCGGCATGGTACCAGAAAAATCGCTCGTAGATGCCGGTCGGTATTTTCTTCGCAAACAGCGATGGTCTGAAGGCGCTTCGGAGGAAGAGTTGATGGACATCGCGATTCGCTCGATGGGCCTTGGGGAACTGAAACCTTTCGATCCAATCGAAAAAGTGATTGAATTAAAGATTCAATCTACTGAGTCAAAAAAGTCCCTCGTAAAAATGAATGTGCGCCAGTTTTGCAATGAAACATTGAGCGATTCGCCTGCGCCTGGCGGTGGTTCCGTGGCAGCGTTAATGGGAGCCTTGGGTGCATCGTTAGGCGGAATGGTGGCGAACCTTTCCGCCGGGAAGCGCGGCTGGGACGACAAGCTCGAATATTTCAGCGGTTGGGCGGTCAAAGCGCAGCAACTCAAAGATGAATTGCTATCGCTCGTGGACGAAGACACCGCGGCGTTCAGCAAGGTGATGGATGCATTTGCGCTGCCGAAAGAGTCGGCGGAGGAAAAGACGGCGCGGTCGGCGGCGATTGAAGCGGCGACAAAATACGCGGCGGAAGTGCCTCTGAAAGTTATGGCAACGGCATCAAGATCGTACGCGTTGCTGGCGGAAATGGCCGAAAGAGGAAATCCGGCCTCTGTCTCGGACGTCGGCGTTGGCGCACTGGCCATTCGCGCGTGTATTGAAGGCGCAGCGCTGAATGTGCGAATCAACCTTGGCCAGCTGAAGGACGAAAGATTCAAAACGAGTCTTCATGAAAAACTTCGAAAGATTAGCGCGGATTCGGAAGCGCAGTTCAAGAACATCAAGCAGGTTGTCGAAGGCAAGCTAAGCGAATCGTGAAGACATTGGCTGTTCTTCACGTTTCGCAATTGGTCACCCTCGCTGGTCCGAAAAGGCCTCGCGTTGGCGCTGAAATGGGCGGGCTGGCAATTATTCGCGATGGCGGAATGCTCATTCGTGATGGCAAAATCGAACTCGTCGGCTTGAGTGATGAAATCGAAAAGAAATCGCGCGGCGCGGAGATTGTCGATGCCTGCGGGCGCGTTGTGTTGCCGGGATTTGTCGATGCGCATACGCATTTGGTTTTTGCAGGAAATCGGCTCGACGATTTTGAACGGCGTGCGCGCGGCGAAAGTTATGAGCAAATCTCCAAAGCTGCCGGCGGGATTTGGTCCACGGTAGAGAAGACGCGTGCGGCCAGTGAGCACGATCTTCTCGTGGAGGCAAAGAAACGCGCGGATTGGTTTCTACGCTGCGGGACAACAACCATTGAGGCTAAATCCGGCTACGGACTGACGCTTGAAGATGAGCTGACAATCTTGCGCGTGATGCGGTCGCTCAACAAGCAATCGTCGCTTGAGATCGTGCCAACGTTTCTCGGAGCACACGCGGTGCCGCGCGGGATGGACACCGATGAATACATCGGCCTCATGATCGATCAGATGCTGCCGCACATCGCACGGGAAAAACTCGCGGCGTTTTGCGACGTATTTTGCGAGCGCGGTTACTTCGACGTCGAACAATCGAGAAAAATTTTGACGGCAGCCAGGAAACTCGGGCTGAGGCTGCGAATCCACGCCGATCAACTAAGTAATTTGGGCGGGGCGAAACTTGCCGCAGAATTGAAAGCGGCGACGGCTGATCATCTGGAAAAAACAGATGAGCAGGGAATTGCGGCAATGAAATCCGCCGGCGTGCAACCGGTGCTTTTGCCGGGTTCCGTTTATGCCCTCGGGTCGTCGGGTTATCCGCGCGCGCGAGAGATGATCGAGGCCGGCCTTGCGGTTGTACTTGCCACCGATTTCAACCCTGGTTCATCACCGACCGCTTCGATGCCTATGATTCTCTCGCTCGCCTGCACACAAATGAAAATGTCGCCGCCGGAAGCGGTAACGGCAGCGACGATCAATGCTGCTCATAGCCTTAATCGTGGAAACAAAGTTGGTTCGCTTGAACCCGGAAAGCTCGCCAATTTCTCAGTATTCGATTGCGCAGATTATCGCGAGTTGGCTTACTGGTTTGGAATTCCGCAGATGCATTCGGTTTACGTTAGGGGCGAGCGTGTGACCGGCGCTTGACACAAGCGCCGCTACAATCGTCGCTTTCTCTAATGAAGGTTGAAGTGGAAAAGCAGCCCGGCTTCGTCTCGAAGCTGCAGATTGAATTGCCGCCTGAAGAAGTGAGCAAGGAGTGGGATGCAATTGCAAACAGCTTCGCGCGGTTTGCCAAGATTCCAGGGTACCGGCCGGGAAAGGCGCCGCGCGCCGTGATCGACAAAAGATTTCGCAAAGAGATCCAGGATGAACTGACGAAGAAACTCGTATCCAAGAGTTACCACGATGCAGTCGCACAAGAGCAATTGCGCGTCGCGTCTTTGACGAACATCGAAGACATTCAGTTCGGCGAAGACAAGTCGATGCGCTTCCGCGCGACCGTAGTCACCGCACCGGAATTTGAATTGCCGGATTACAAAAATATCCCCGTTGAGTTGCCGGATACGAAGGTCTCTGATGCAGAAGTTGAAGAGGCGCTCGAGCGTTTGCGCGAGCAAACGGCTGATTTTGTAGACGTGCCGGCGCGCGGACTGCAAATGGGCGATTTTGCGGTGCTTGATTTCGAAGGATCGGTCGATAGCAAGCCGATCAGTGAAATCGCGCCGCAGGCGAGCAAGAATTTGCAAGGCGGAAAGAAATTCTGGTTACACCTCGCATCTGAGAATTTTTTGCCAAAATTTTGTGAGCAGTTGATCGGACAAAAGAGCGGCGAAACGCGTCTCGTGATCGTCCAGTTTCCAGACGATTTTCCAGTGAAAGAGCTGGCCGGCAAAAAAGCGGATTATGCGGTTACCGTGCGTGAGATCAAGGAGAAGGTTTTGCCACCGGTCGATGACGCGCTTGCCGGCAAACTAGCGCCCGGGAAAACGCTTGGTGATCTTCGCGAGATGATCGAGCACGATATCGAGCATGCGAAAAAGCATGATGTCGAGCGAGCCAAGGAATCGCAGATCGTAAAATATTTGCATGAGCAAATTCAATTCGAGCTGCCGCCAGCGCTCCTGCAAAACGAAACGCGTCGAGCGCTGGCGGAATTGGTGCAACGGAACCGCGAGCGCGGGGTTACTGATGAGATGCTGAAGGAAAAAGAAAAAGAGCTGATCGACGGAGCAGCAGGCCTGGCTGCCAATCGATTGAAAACGAATTTCATTCTGCATCGGATCGCGGAGCGCGAAAAGATTCAGGTCACCAAGGACGACGTCGATCTTCGTATCAGGCAGGAGGCGGGGCGTTACGACATTTCGCCCGACAAAATGCGCAAAGAATTGCAGCAAAAAGACGCGTTGGATGACGTCGCTGAACAGATTCTGCTAGGCAAGACTCTTGATTTCCTGAAGGCGAATGTTAGCGTCCAGCCAGCAGAAGAATCCACTGTTAAAGAAGAAAAAGCATGAGCGTATCGGACGAAAATGTTTCACAGGTGTTGATCCCGATGGTCGTGGAGCAAACTGGCCGGGGCGAGCGCAGCTACGATATCTATTCGCGGTTGCTCAAGGACCGCATCGTTTTTATAGGCACGCCCATGGACGATCACATTGCCAATCTCGTCATTGCCCAACTGCTGTTTCTGCAAATGGAAGACTCGAAAAAGGACATCAACATTTACATCAATTCGCCCGGCGGTTCGGTTACTGCAGGACTCGCGGTCTATGACACGATGCAGTTTCTCACGTGCGACGTGACCACTTATTGCCTCGGAATGGCGGCCAGCATGGCGGCGGTCCTCCTTTGCGCAGGGACGAAGGGCAAGCGCTTTGCGCTGCCGAATTCCGATATCATGATCCATCAAGTTTCCGGCGGTGCGCAGGGGGCTGCGAGCGACGTTGAACGCCAGGTCGACTACATGTTCAAGCTGAAGAAACGCCTCATCCGAATCATTGCGCAGCATACTGGCAAATCCGAGGAGCAGGTCCGGGGCGATTCAGATCGCGATTATTATATGTCCGCCGAAGAGGCGAAGGCGTATGGGTTGGTGGACGAAGTGATAAAGTCCCGAAAGCAAATAAAACTTCTCGATGGTGCCACCCTACCATCCAGCGATCGATCAGTGGAGGTCGCGGAGGTGGCGTTACCGCGCAAAGCGACGGGATAACAGCGTCTCGAATTCCAAACAATTATGGCCCGCGCTTCCAACCTCACCATGTGCTCCTTCTGTGGCAAGAGCCATGCAGAGGTGCGCAAATTGATCGCCGGTCCCGGCGTTTATATCTGCGATAGCTGCATCAACGTTTGCAAGAGTATTCTCGATAAAGAACTGAACGAAGACGCGCGGCGTCAATCGTCCAATATCCGCGTGCCCAAGCCGGTAGAAATCCGGCGCTCGCTTGATCAGTATGTCATTGGCCAGGACATCGCGAAAAAGACGTTGTCGGTGGCAGTGCACAACCATTACAAGCGCGTCCTGCAAACTGCGTCGCCACCGGAAACATCCGCAGCGTTTCAGCCCGATCCACTTGCCGACGTCGAGATTGAAAAGAGCAACATCCTGCTCATCGGACCCACTGGTTCCGGTAAGACGCTACTGGCAAAGACACTGGCCAGGATTTTGGACGTGCCGTTCTGTATCGCGGATGCGACAACGCTTACCGAAGCCGGCTACGTCGGCGAAGACGTTGAAAACATTATTCTACGACTGCTCCAAAACGCCGATTACGATGTGAAGCGAGCCGAGATCGGCATCGTTTACATCGACGAGATCGACAAGATCGGCCGCAAAACCGATAACGTAAGCATCACACGTGACGTGTCCGGCGAAGGAGTGCAGCAGGCGCTTTTAAAGATTTTGGAAGGCAGCATGTGTAACGTTCCGCCGCAGGGCGGCCGCAAGCATCCGCACCAGGAATACATCCAGGTTAACACTGAAAAGATTCTTTTCATTTGCGGCGGCGCATTCATCGGGCTCGACAAAATTATTCAAAAACGGGTCGGCCAAAAAGTGATGGGCTTTGGCAGCCCCACGCTCGAAGTGGAAGAAGCATTGCGAAAGCAAGCGATCCGTCACGTGGAACCGGAAGACTTGCTGGCTTTTGGAATGATTCCTGAATTTGTCGGCCGTCTGCCGGTTGTCAGTGCGCTCGACGCGCTCACCGAGGAAGAAATGGTAGCCATTCTAACCGAGACAAAGAACGCGATGGTGAAGCAGTACACGAAGCTTTTCTCGATGGAAGGCGTGCGTTTGTCACTGACGAAAGACGCCTTGCGCGCGCTGGCGGCGCAGGCAGTCACAAAAGGAACAGGCGCGCGCGCGTTGCGTTCAATGCTCGAACGGATCATGCTCGATATCATGTACGATGTGCCCAGCCGTGAAGATATCGCGGAAGTCACCATCAATCGCGCGGTCGTGGAAGGCAAAAAGTTGCCGCTAATTCGCAAGAAGCAGGACAAGACCGCGGCGTGATTAGGCAGAACACGCCGAATACTGGACGCGCAGCATTCAAAGCTGTCATTCAGAGCGAAGCGAAGAATCTCTGATCCGAGATGTTTCCAGCCTTCGCGTAAGGCTACGGCTTGGCACGCGCTTCGCTCAACATGACAGGCCTAGTGGTTGGGATGTTGAGTGTTGACTGTTGAGCGTTGATTGTCCGGTTAAATGCGCGCTGCGCTCATCAATACCGGCACCGAGTTATTGCTCGGTGATGTTCAGGACGCACATCTCGCGTTCATTGCGCGCGAGATTTTTCCGTTGGGTCTGCGAATTGAGGAGCGGCGTACCGTTCCCGATACTGACGCAATTCGGCGTACCCTGGCGGAATTACTTCCGCGTTGTGAAATTCTTTTTGTGACCGGCGGTTTGGGCCCAACCGGCGACGACATCACGCGAGAGATGGTTGCAGATGTCCTTGGATTAGAGCTGCGTCAGGATCCTGAGTTGCTGAGCTCGCTCCGGCAGAGACTTCAACTGCGCGGAATCAAATGGGCTGCGGGCATCGCTCGCCAGGCCGATGTTCCTGCGGGTGCGCAAGTTCTCTCAAACGAAAACGGGAGCGCACCGGGGTTGTATTTGAAGGCAAACATCAATCCACGCACTCCGTCGCCGCACCTTTTTGTTCTGCCAGGGCCGCCGCGCGAGCTTCAGCCGATGTTCCGCAAATTTGTCACACCCATCTTGCGGTCGATCGTACCAAGTCCTGCCTTGGAGAAGCGCATCTACAAAATCGCTGGAATAGGGGAGTCGGTGGTTGAGGAGGCAATTGGCGAAAAAGTACTCGCGATTCCGGGAATTGAGCTTGGTTATTGCGCGAGACCGGGCGAAGTCGAAGTGCGCATTCTCGGAGAAGCGCAGGCGATCGAACAAGCGGATGGGATCGTTCGATCGGCGCTCGGGCCGTCGATTTTTTCTACCAGCGAGGAAACTTTAGAAGAAGTCGTCGTCAAACTGCTCACAAATTACAATCAAACGTTCGCGAGCGCAGAATCCTGCACCGGGGGTTTGATCGCGAACCGCATCACGAATGTGCCCGGTGCATCGCGCGTGTTTGTTGCCGGCTATGTTTGTTACGCGAATCAGGCTAAGACCGACATGTTGAATATCGATCCAAAGCTGATCGAAACGCATGGCGCAGTGAGCGAACCAGTCGCTCGCGCGCTCGCCGAGGATGCCCGTGCTTGCGCGCGATCCGATTATGCTCTTTCAACAACTGGAATTGCCGGGCCAACCGGTGGCTCCCCGGAAAAGCCGGTTGGGACAGTGTACATCGCGCTGGCCTCCGCCGATTCAGACATGATCGTGAAAAAGTTCTTTTTCCCAACTGATCGGGAGACGTTCAAACAATTAGCTGCCCAAACCGCGCTCGATCTTTTGCGACGGAAAATTCTCAAGAGTGCCGCCCGTCATTCCGAGCGAAGTCGAGTAACCTCGTAGCGTTGCCATTGGTTTCGCAGCGGGATGTCTCAACTCCGCTCGCGATGACAAGAAACAGCGCTAGTAATCGCCGACGTCGACAGGCGTCCCGACCCTCGTGTAGTCGTAAAATAATTTTGCGCCGTCGGCCGATTGACGGATGCAGCCGTGGGAAGCTGGGTAACCTGGCAGAATTCCGACGTGCATACCTACGCCCTCTTCCGTTAAACGCAGAAACCACCTCATTGGCGCGCCGGCGAAGTGAGTGCCGCTCGGAGCCGAATCGATACGCGCGCTAACTCCGCCGCGTACTGTCCGGCCCGAGCCGTCCACAAAATCCCCGTACAAATTGGAATGGTGATTGGGGTCTTTCTCGAGCACTTGCAGGTGGCCTGTAGGTGATTCGTGCCCGCGTCTGCCGGATGAAATTGGACCATCAGCCACGACTTGATCTCCGATCATCAGGTAAGCGCGCTGCTTCGGAATCGATACGACAATACGCGTGTTATCCGGCGTCGCCTGTTTGAGCAAAGATTGATTGACCTTCACTGGCGCCTGTCTGCTAATGAATTCCGATGCTTTGCGAACAGGCTGTGGCGTCGGTTTTGGCTTCCTCGGTCCGAAGAGATGAAATTGTGCATCGAGTGAACTGGTAAGAACACTCAGCAAAATCGCGCAAATCAATATGGGAAATGTTGCCCGCATAATTTAGCCGCCACTGTAGCTGTTCACGCGCCGAATCCAACCCGCTAGCCATTTTGATTCATGTCGTTCGGCTGGGGCATTATGCACGCGTTGAATCAACGTGGCCTTCGCTGCGCGTGCAAATTCATTAGCGGCACCGGCGTCCGAAGTGCCGTGCATCGCTTCGAGAACTTGAAGCAAGCCCCATCCTTGGCCTTGATAACGTTCCGTGTGGAGAACACCTTCCCCTTTGAAGTTCACATAATCGATCAGGGCATAGCATCCCTGTGGAGTTCTCGTCAGACGCTCGAACTGTTGCTGTACGTTCGGGCGTTCGGCGGGCGCCGCTTCGGCCAGCATTTTTGGGAGCGCGCCCTCCAGCCGGGCCATAAGGAATTCGGCTTGAAGGTCGATCGTGCCGGCGAGAAACTGGCGCAACTGGTTCATGTCCGAGGCGTGTTGCGCTCGAAGAAACTCCGCGCGCGAGTTCCAGGGACATGGCTGGTCGGCACCTTTCAAGAGTAATGTTGGCAATTTGGCGCCGTGTTTTGAGACGAAATTTACGAGTTTGGGAAAACTCTCTTCAAACGGACCGCGCCGACCCTTCGGATACCAGATGAAGTGGCCGATGCCGAGCGAAGCAAAATCTTCGCCTTCGTTCCATGCAGTGAGCCCGGAAATCGTTCCATTACATTCGTTTTGCCAAACTCTTTTTCCGATCCTCAGAACGTCTGCGTGCGAGAGAGTGATCGCACAAGAGCTGTGCGGCCAGAGTGAAATCGTCAGGGTAACGGCCAGCAGGACAGAACAGGCACTGCGCCCGAATAGCCAGTGATGCTGTTTTCTTGACGAGCGGCATTTATCCATTAGCGTGCGGGTTTCCGCGGCAAGAATTCTAATCAAAGAGCCGCAGGAAATCATCATATGAAAAAGTTTATTGTTATTGTCAGCGCATCATTACTTGCATTGCCGCTATTGGGGCAAGAGAAATCACCGCAACTGAAAGACCAGAAGGATAAGGTCAGCTATAGCATCGGTATGAACATCGGGTTTAATCTCAGCCGGCAGAAAGTCGATGTTAACCCCGATATCCTCGCTGCCGGCATCAAGGACTCCCTCGCTGGTAAACCTCAACTGACACCCGAGCAGGTCAAAGAAGTGATGGCGCAGTTCGAAAAAGATATGGAGGCAAAACAGAAGCAAGCAGGCGAGAAGAACAAAACCGAGGGCGTGAAGTTCCTCGACGACAACAAAAAGAAATCGGATGTAAAAACGACTGCCAGCGGGTTACAATACAAAGTCATAAAGGAAGGGACGGGAGCGAAGCCCAAAGCGACTGACACCGTTTCGGTAAATTATCGCGGGACACTGATTGACGGCACTGAGTTCGACAGTTCGTACAAGCGCGGGCAACCGGCCACTTTCCCACTTAACGGCGTGATCAAGGGATGGACGGAAGGAGTTCAGCTAATGAAAACCGGATCAAAGTATCAGTTTTTCGTTCCAGCAAACCTTGGATACGGCGAACGAGCGGTCAGTCCGGACATTGGGGCCAATGCGACTCTGATTTTCGAAGTGGAACTGCTCGAGATCAAACCTCCTGCGACGCCCGCGCCGCCAAGTTCTGCTCCGCCACAGGGTCCAAAGCAAGGTGCACCGCCGGCGCCGCCCAAGCCAACGCCGAAATAATCGCAGCGACAGGCTGGTTCTGTGGGAAAACACTTACCCCGGGCTCGCGCCCGGGGCTAGGCTCTGTCGCGCCCCGGCGCTTTCGAGCGGATACAGTCTTATTTAAACCGCTCTAGCGGCCATCAATGTGCCGCTGCGGCTTCCCATTGTATCCGAGGCGCGTCGCCCCATAGATCTTCCAGGCTGTAAAAGGCGCGCTTGTCACGGTGAAAAATGTGCACAACTACTTGCAGGTAATCGAGGACCATCCATTGGCTGGCGGGAAATCCATCAACGGCTATGGGCCGAAGCGAATGGTCTTCTCGCAATCGCGTTTCGATTTCGTTCGCAATCGCTTTAAGCTGAGGCTCGGACGTGCCGGAGCAAATCACGAAAAAATCCGTGAACGTCGAGATACCGCGCAAATCCAGCACAACAATGTCCTCCGCCTTTTTGTTTGAGGCGAGTTCCGCACAGGTTTTTGCTAGGTTTTCCGGGGTTATTTCGATTGCTCCTGGTAAAGTTTCTCGTCCTGGATGATTTCTTCTACTGCCGGCGGTACGAGATAGCGAATCGATCGACCGGACGCAACTCTGCTTCTTATCTCCGTGGCCGAGATGTCGATTTTGCGGCGAATGATCGGATGCAATTGACTCGCTCCTATGCCGGTTCGATCAAGAACCACGAACTCGACTATCTTCGCCAGCTCGGTGAAGCGATGCCATTTTGTGAGCCTCTCGATATTGTCTTGTCCGATCAGGCAGAACACCGCTGCATCGCTTTTGCAGCGTCGAATTTCCTCAACAGTGTCGATTGTGTATGAGGGCGGCGGCCGCCGCAGCTCGCACTCGTTCACTGCGAACCTCGGCTCGCCTTCAATCGCCGCCCGCAACATTGCTAATCGTACTTCGCCGCTCGCACGGGGAGCGGTCTTCTTCAGAGGAGAAACCGCCGCGGGAACGAAGATTACTTCGTCGAGAGCGAGCGTCTCAAGAGCGTCGCGAGCAAGAATCAAATGCGCGTGATGAACGGGGTCGAACGTGCCGCCGTAGATCGCGATCTTTTTCAATGTTTAATGTTCAACGCTCAACGCGCAACGTTCAACTGGAAGCATTTCGATTGTATGTCGCCTAAATTGAGCCTTGGACGTTGAATGTTGGACGTTGAGCATTGATCTTTCCGCCCCATGAAGAGCGATTCGCTGGGCCAACTAATCATGACCGGTGTGCCCGGCAAAGAGCTGGATGCGAAAACAGCCGACTTATTTCGGCGCGTGCAGCCTGGAGCGTTTATTCTCTTCGGCCGGAACATCGAGACTCCCGCGCAACTCCGGAAGCTCATCGATGATTTGCGCGACTTGAGTAAGACCGAACCGATTATCACCATTGATCAGGAAGGCGGCCGCGTTTCGCGATTGCGGTTGATCGGAAATGAACCGCCGAACGCGCAACAATTGCGCGACAAAGGCGACGTCGATCTGATCCGGCGTCACGGCAACATCACCGGCCGGTTACTACGGCTATTCGGCTTCAATCTCGACCTGTGTCCCGTGCTCGACATCTCATTTAAGGACGATGCCGAGAATTCCTTACGCGGCCGTTGCTACGGTAAGACTGTCGAACAAGTGGTTGGAAATGCCGGTGCATTCAATGAAGCGATGAGAGGGCAGGGGATTGCGAGCTGCGGCAAACATTTCCCCGGATATTCGGCCGCAACTTCTGATGCTCATTACCAATTGCCGCGAATTGACCGCACGCGCGAAGAATTAGATCAGAACGAACTCGCCGTGTTTCGCGAATTCGTGAATGACGTGGATAGCATGATGATTTGTCATGGCTGGTATCCATGCTTCGAGTCTGAGAAAACTCCCGCCACGTTGTCCTCGCGGATTATCACAGATTTGTTGCGGAATGAGCTCGTTTTCAATGGTCTGATCATGACGGACGACCTTGATATGGGAGCGATTCTAACGGGATACCGGCTCGACGAGACAATCCGTTTGGCAATCGCAGCTGGAAACGACCTCGCAATGATTTGCCATCGCATTCCGGAAATTGAAACGGTGCAACAGATCCTGGGCACATTGCCGTCCGATCAAATCGAACGGGCGCAACGCAGCGTCGCGAACTTTAAAGAAAGACTCGAGCCACCGAATCAATTTTCGGAAACGGCGTTTCATCAGATCGACAACGAAATTTGGAACCTGCGCACCGCTGTTCTGGGCGAAGAACGCGCCAGCCAAACTACTCCGCAAAGCGTCCAACATTCGCCTGTGGAGTTGTTTTGACTTGGGGAACGCGCGTACGGAAGCGCGGTGCGGGATTAAGATACGCCGTCTTGACCCCGTCTTAGAATCCACACTATTCTCGGTTCTTTGTGCGCGCTGAACTTACCATTCGCGGAATAATCATCGGAGTCGTCATCACGTTGGTTTTCACCGCCGCCAACGTTTACGCCGGACTCAAAGCTGCACTCACTTTTTCGACATCGATCCCCGCGGCAGTGATTTCGATGGCGATCCTGCGGAGTTTTCGCGACGCGACGATCCAGGAAAACAATATCGTGCAAACGGTCGCTTCGGCGGCGGGCACACTCTCGTCGATCATTTTCGTTTTGCCCGGACTGATCATGATCGGTTACTGGACCGACTTTCCTTTCTGGACGTCGTTTTGGATTTGCGCGCTCGGCGGAATTCTCGGTGTGATGTATTCGATTCCATTGCGTCGCGCGTTGGTGACGAACTCGGATTTACCTTATCCGGAGGGGGTCGCGTGCGCCGAGGTCTTGAAAATCGGCAGCAGCGACGATTCGAAGCATGCTGACGATATCGAACACGGCCGCGCCGGCCTGCTCGCAGTTTTGTGGGGATCAATTGTGTCCGCCGCTTTTGCCTTAATCATTGAGACACAAATCTTCGCTTCCGATGTCGTGCAAAATTTTCGCATCGGGAAGAAAGGTGCGGTCACCGGCTACGATTTCTCATTATCATTTTTGTTGCTAGGGATCGGGCACCTTGTCGGTCTCTCGGTGGGCATCGCGATGCTGATCGGCTTGCTGATCGGTTGGGGCTGGGGAGTGCCGCATTATTCGGGTCTTGCCGATGACTTGACCACGCCAGTGGCTGCGCTCGCGCGCAGCGCGTGGAGCGGCAAAGTCAGATACATTGGCGCCGGCGCGATCGGCATTTCTGCGATTTGGACTTTGTTGAAGCTGGCAAAGCCGCTGATCAGTGGTCTGGCCAGCGCGATGGCTGCGTCGCGCGCTCGCAAAGCGGGTAAAGCCGACACGTTGCCGATTACCGAACGCGACATTCCGATCGGTATCGTCGGTTTGGTCACACTCGCTTGCATGCTGCCGATCGGCTGGTTGCTCGGGTATTTTGGAAATGCCAGCGGACTCGGTGCGCATTTACCAACGCTCATCATCGGCGGCGTCGCTTACATCGTGTTGATGAGTTTTTTTGTATCGGCAGTGTGTGGTTACATGGCCGGCCTGATCGGTTCGTCCAACAGTCCGCTGTCCGGCATTGGAATTTTAGTTGTGATCGGTGCGGCATTGCTCCTGGTGATCGGCGTTAAACCGTACGTGTCGCCGGATTCCGGCAAGGCATTGATCGCGTTCGCCCTCTTTACTACGGCTGTAATTTTCAACGTCGCCGCAATTGCGAATAATAATCTTCAGGATCTCAAGACCGGACAGTTGGTTGATGCGACGCCGTGGAAGCAACAAGTCGCGCTGGTGATTGGTGTCGTCGCAGGGGCGCTGGTTATTCCGCCGGTGCTAGATCTTATGAATCACACCTACGGTTTCGTTGGTGCGCCTGGCGCCGAGCTTCGTCCGCATCCATTGCCCGCACCGCAAGCGGGCCTCATCCAAGCGCTCGCGAAAGGCGTGATCGCCGCGGACATCGATTGGAGTTTGATCGAAATCGGCGCACTGATCGGCGTTGGAATTGTTTTG
>QHNQ01000157.1 GCA_003218135.1 Verrucomicrobiota bacterium | reverse complement strand
GCCGTTTCCGAAAATAGACCGCTAAATGTTTTCTGCGAATCGCTGGAGCGTGTGGACCAATGTCGTTTTCCTCATCGATTTGCCACCACGGATTAAACACCGCGCCGGAAGGCGACGTTTTTAACAGTCGCACAAACTTATCCGGCTGCTTGCGGGACATCACCTGAACTAAGTGCAAACATAAGCGCGATGCCAGAGCTGCCCGAAGTCGAAACGTTCAAACGATATCTGGACGGCACGTCTTTGCATCAGCGGATCACCGGTGTCGAGGTGCGGGACGCGTATGTTTTGAAACACGTTTCCGCGCGTGAGCTGACACGTCGATTAAAAGGACGCCGTTTCGAAAACAGTTACCGGCACGGCAAACATTTGTTTGTGCGCGCCGGTGACGAGCTCTGGTTGCGACTGCATTTCGGCATGACCGGCTCGCTTGAGTACTTCAAATACGACGAAGTAGCGCCGAAAACTGCGCGAGTGATTTTTCGTTTCGCGGATAACTGCCGGTTGGCCTTCGACGATCAACGGAAATTTGGCGAGATCGAGTTGATTGAAGATGTGGGTGAATTTCTGCAAACACGCGGCCTTGGCCCTGACGCCCTCGGAATTGGTCTTTCGCAATTCAAGGCAATTGTTGGAAAACATCGCGGCGCCGTGAAAGCGATTCTGTTGAACCAGCGGTTGATCGCCGGGATTGGCAACCTTTACGCCGATGAAATTCTTTTCCACGCACGGATGCACCCGGCCACTGAAGCGGCCAGGTTGAGCGACAAGGATCTGAGGCGGTTATTTCGTGCAACGCGCTATGTGCTGGACAAAGCAATTGCGTTGAAAACGGATTTCAATCGCTTGCCTAAATCTTGGCTGCTTACACATCGTGGAAAACGCGGCAGATGTCCGCGCTGCGGTCGCGCGTTGAAATCAGCGATAATCGGCGGGCGCACGGCGTGGTTCTGCACGCATTGCCAGAAGAGAATCTAATTAATGAGATTCGAGCAACGATGATGACGAAGAAAATTTTGCTGACCGGCCGGCCCGGGTGCGGAAAGACGACGCTGATCAAGCGTGTCGTAGATGAACTGGCGCTACCAGCCGGCGGTTTTTATACTGAAGAAATCCGCCAGCGCGGGGAGCGCGTCGGATTCAAAATCATCACGCTCAGCGGTGAAGAGGCTGTATTCGCGGATGTGGATTTTAGAACGCCGCAGCGCCTCGGAAAATATGGGCTCGACCTTGCTGCGCTGGAGACCGTCGGCGTTGAAGCACTCCGCACGGCCGTGCGTGGACGGCAACTTGTCGTGATCGATGAAATCGGGCCGATGGAAATCCGATCGACCATTTTTCGCGATGTGGTCCATCAAGTGTTCGACAGTCCCGACGTGTCCGGAATTCTCGGTACGATTACAGCGAGATCATTTCCCTTTACGAACACGATCAAGAAGCGCCCCGACGTTAGTGTGCTTGAGGTGCGACCGGACAATCGCGAAGGACTCTTGTCCGAACTATCGGATCAATTTAAACGACAAAACCGCACGCACTAGAATCGGCGACCGATCAGCGTAGCATTTCCAAGAGTGTGAGCGCGTTTCGCGGGGCGGCGCCTTCAGCGTCGTTGTCGAAATAAACGTGCACGTCGCGGTTTTCTCGTAGCCAGCGCTGGATGCGTGCTGCCCATTTTCTGAGCGCACGCCCGCTGTAGCTCGACGCGTACTTCCGGGTGTGTCCGTGCAGGCGGATGTAAACCACGTCTGTTGTCACTTCCTCCCACATTGGCCAGTCGGGCGCGTCAGACATGCAAACCGCGATCGCGTGGCGGCAAAGGCAGTCGGTTACTTCGTTGTCGAACCACGATTTGTGCCGAAATTCGATCGCGTGTCGCGTGCTTTTCCAGTGCTGCAGATTCTTTGCAAACTTCTCGAGCCGCCGAAAATCTTTTTTCAAAAACGCTGGCAGTTGCCAGACCACAGCAGCGAGCCTCTGGCCGAGAGGCGACGCCGATTCACGACAACGAATGACGGGTCCTTCTACGTCCAGCAGCTTCTTGTTATGAGTGATGTAGCGATGCCCTTTGATTGAGAAAGGAAATCCGGCTGGCGTGTTCTCGCGCCATTTCTTGTACGTCGTTTTCTCCTGTAACCTGTAGAAGGTGCCGTTCACCTCGATGGCGGTGAAACGCTGCGCACAGAACCAGAGCCATTGTTTCTGTGGCGTATCGCCATAGAAACTGTGACGCCAGCTTTTGTAGTTCCAGCCGCTGGTGCCGATGTACACTTTCCCGGACATACGGGGAACAATGTGGGAGGGGCCTTAGTGCCCCGATTGGACCTTGTCTTCATCAAGCAGCCAAGGCCAAGGCTCTGTTACTAGCTCTTTTCGCTTTGCGCTGCTCGCAACCCATTCGTCAGGTTTTTCAACCAATCCTTTCACGACGGGGTTTTGTTCGATGTAGTAGGTGACGAACCGGAACTGCCTCGCGGTCTTCACGCGAGTATCATAGTAGCCGCCCTGCCACGATGTATTGTGACTCTTCGAAAGCGCAGCTGTTTTTCCAGCCACGTAGCTCATCAGGGCGTGCATGAACTTTGGCAACACCCAGGGCTCGCGGAGGGCAAAGAGGGCATGCCAATGATCCGGCATTACAACAAACGCGCGGAGATAAATGCGGTGCTCTTGAACAGCGAATGCAAACGCTGAAACGATGATTGCACGCGCCGCTTCGTCTAAAACTGGTTTCTTCGGACGCAGCGACTTTGTGATGAAGAATGTTGCCGGTGTGTCGGCGAGTCGATGCAGGCGAAGGTTCCGGGAGTGAGGGTCTGGTCTCATCAGCGGTCGGGGCGCTAAGGCTCCTCCCACATTGGCAGGTTCGCGCTACACCATCGGGCGAAAACGCCCGACGACTTCCTGCAAACGCCCAGTGATTTGGCCTAATGAACAGACTTCGGCCGCTTCCAGTAACATCGGGAAACAGTTTTCACCGCGCTCGACGGCAGCCGCGAGCTTATCCAGCGCGCCTGTCGCTTTCTCCGCGTTTTTCTTTTTGAATTTCGCAAGTCGATCGACCTGTAACTGCTGTTTGCTTCGCGGAGTGCGCGCAAGTTTCACTTCCGGAATTTCCTCGTCGCCGTCGCGGTAGCGATTCAGTCCGATGATCGGGCGAGTGCCATTGTAAATTTGCTGTTCGTATCGATGCGCGGCGTTTTGGATCTGGCTGCGCTGGTAACGTTCTTCCACCGCGGCCAGCACGCCTCCGAGCCGCTCGATCTCGCGGAATTCATCGAGAATCGCCGCTTCCACCGCGCGCTCGACCGCTTTCATTCCGGGCGATCCGCTCAACATGTTCATGGTATGTTTGAAAATGCCCGACTCCTCGAGCAGGATTGCCTGGCCGTGTGCGGCAAGCCGGATCCATTCTTCACTTGGCGTGGTGAACGGTTCGTCCGCGCTGTTGGAATGACATGAATTCGTGGCGTTCATGTAAGCCAGCACCAATTCCGCGGCCGTTCGAGTGAGATTGTTTTTGAACTCGGCGGCAATCAACGAGCGCCCGCTGGTTTGCGTGTGCAATTTCAAAAGCTGCGCCCTCTGTCCTGCTCCAAACACCTCGCGCATTCCGATCGCCCAGATGCGCCGCGATACGCGGGCGAGCGCGATGTATTCAGCGTCGAGTCCGCAATCGAGAAAGAATGAAAGGCGCGGACCAAATTGATCAATCGGGATTCCACGCCCGGCGAACATTTCTGCGTACGCGAATCCGTTCGAAAGAGTATAAGCGGCTTGCTGCACTGGCGTTGAGCCCGCTTCGCCGATGTGATAACCGCTGATTGAAATCGGGTACCATCGCGGCATTTCATGTGTGGTGAACTCGACCATGTCTGTCAGAAAACGGAGTGACGGCTCAATCGGGAAAATCGTTTCGTTTTGTGCCTGGACTTCCTTGAAAATGTCAGCCTGAATCGTGCCCCGCAATTTGGGCACAACCTTTGGACCGAACCGCCGTTTGGCTGCCGCAATGTACATAGCCATGATGATCGGTGCCGGGCCGCTAATGGTCATCGACGCGGAAAAATTCGCTGACCCTAGATCGAAGCCATCGTACAGCCGTACCATGTCTTCCACGGTGTCGATCGCCACACCGCCTTCGCCAATTTTCCCGAAAACGCCGTCTGCATCGCTATCGATGCCATATAGTGTAGGCCCATCAAATGCGGTGCTCAGCCGATGCGTGCGCTGGTGGCGTGTCAGATAGTGAAAACGCTCGTTTGTATCCTCGGCCAGCATCAAACCGGAGAACAAACGCGTAGGTTCTTCAAGTTGCGGAATTTTCGTTTCGGCTTTGCCGGCGTTCTTCTCAAAACTTTCAATCTCCCGAACCGGCTCAAGATACATCTCGCGATAAGCCGCGTTCAGATACGGAAACTCACCCGGCAATCCTTCGCCGAAGAGATAACGCGCGATCTCGCCAGGCTCATCTATTTCCGGCAACGCAAGGCGCGGCAATGGCA
Source organism: Verrucomicrobiota bacterium (assembly GCA_003218135.1). Classification (GTDB taxonomy): domain Bacteria; phylum Verrucomicrobiota; class Verrucomicrobiia; order Chthoniobacterales; family UBA10450; genus Udaeobacter. The sequence continues at coordinate 20,521 of QHNQ01000157.1, read as the reverse complement.
ATCCGGTTGGTGTACGTGTCGTCGGAATTTTCGCTTTGACGTCGTTCCAACGTCCTAGCAGTTCACGCCCGAACTTCTCGTCCGTGCGCGCCCGTTTCACCTGATCGAGAACGAACTTGTTATAGTTTTCGACCGATTCGACGACTTGTCCAAGCTTACTCATGTCTTTGGCCTACCTTCTTGTCATGCCGAGCGAAGTCGAGGAATCTCTAATTCTTGTCCCCTGCTGAAACATCCAGAGCTGTCTCGACTTCGCCCGACATGACAAATCTGATTATCAGCGATTAGAAATTAGCTCAAACAATTGGTCCACGCCAGGATCGCGGTGCCGTTTTGCGACGGTATCAACAAGGTGCTGATTCCGCCGATTCTGTTCGAGGCGTTGCTCGATTTCCGCGTGCGCGGTGCGAGCACGTTGAAGATCGCTTTTGTTCACCACCACGATCTCGGCCAAATCAAGCATTACGATTTTTTGTAGCTGCAACCGGCTGCCGTAATCCGGATTCATCACCAGCGTGGTTAGATCAACAATTCCATTTTTCCGAAACGGCATCGCCTCCTGGCCGGTGCCCACCGTCTCAATGATCACATGGTCGAAATTCGAATCCGCGAGCAGTGCGAGACAATCTTGCGTCGCGGGCGAGAGGCCTCCGGCCTGTCCGCGTGTGGCCATGCTGCGCATGAATACGCGATCGTCCTGCGAGTTGATCATGGTCGCACGATCGCCCAGCAGCGCTCCTTCGCCGACTACGCTCGGATCGTGCGACAAAATCGCGATCCGACCTTTTGGACTCCGATTCAGAAACCGCAGCACCAGCTCATCGATCAGCGTCGTTTTGCCGGCACCGCCGGGACCGGTGAATCCGATGACGCGCGCTCCGCGCGAATTTCGAATTTTCTTCTTGGACGTTGGGCGTTGGGCGTTGAGCGCCTGCCACGCCGTAGCGTCGCGAAGGCGGGTTGGGCGTTTGCCTTTCGCATAGGCGTCCTCGATTTCACTGAGTTTGTGCGCGAGTTGCTGATCGAACGATTTGGGGCGCGGTCGCTTTGTTCTCGATTTGCCATAGCGTTGATGAACAAAGCGCACCATCTCTTCGAGCGATGTGCCGGCAAAAAAAACTTCGTCTACGCCTTTGCGCTTCATGATGACCGCATCATCATGCGTGATCGTTCCGCCGCCGCCGCCGAACACTTTGATGTCGTCCGCGCCTTTTTTGCGCAGCAGACCGATAACTTCAGCGAAAAATTCGATGTGCCCGCCGTTGTAACTCGAGATACCGATCGCGCTTACGTCCTCCTGGATTGCGGCGCGCACAATGTCGCTCACCGAGCGATGATACCCGAGATAAATCACTTCGATGCCATGGCGAATGAATTCCAGGTTGATTGTATTGATGGCACTGTCGTGCCCATCGCAAATCGGAACAGCGGTTAATATCCGGATCGGAGAAGCCATGTCGTTGAAGAGATAACAATAAATCTCGAAGCCAGGAAAACAGGAAAACTAATTGGAATCTAATTTCTTGGCTTCCTGGCTTCCTGGTTTCCTGGTTTCCTGATTACAACTTCCTCTATATGTCTGATCCGTTGGACTGCGCCGGCAAAAGTAGCGAAGCCGCATGAAGAAGTTCCGAGCGCTTCGCGCAATCGTCACCGCTGGTGTGGTCGTTGGTATTTTGGACATCTCATCAGCATTTGTGATTTGGTGGCAACGCGGCCTCGCGCTACAGCACGGATTGCAGGGAATCGCAGCTGGATTGCTTGGCACCAAATCGTACGAAGGCGGAATGGCAACGGCCGCCTTGGGTCTGGCGCTCCACTTTTTCATCGCGTTTGTGGTTGTATCGATCTTTTACCAGGTGAGTCGCAAGGTCCCGTTTTTGATGAAACAGCCGTTTGTTTCCGGCGTGTTTTATGGGATCGGCGTTTACATTGTGATGTACTGGATCGTGTTGCCGGCGGCATTCTCAACGTTTCGACACCGGCCCTCTAACGAATTGATTGCGGTCGCCATTCACATCTGTTTGATCGGCTTGCCGACCGCATTCATTGTGCGCCAATACGCTGTAGTGACGGACTAATCATTATGAGCAATCCACTGGATTTTACCGGGAAAATTGTGCTGGTCACGGGCAGCTCGCGCGGGATCGGCGCGGAGATGATCAAGGCGTTCGGCGCACACGGCGCGGAATGCGTGGTGAACTACATCGCCGATGCACAGGGCGAAAATAAAACCGACGCGGTGAACGTGGCGAAGGAGCTGAATGAACCGCTCGTGATCGAATGCGACGTAACGCAGCCGGAGCAGGTCGAAGCCATGATGAAACAGATACAAGATCGACATGGCGGACTGGACGTTCTGGTCAACAATTCCGGGATCATTGGTGATCGCACGATCAAAAAAATGTCACTGGACAATTTTGAGAGCGTCGTCCGGGTGAATTTGATCGGCACATTTCTTGTCACACAAAAGGCGGCCGTGATCCTGCGCAATGGCGGCCGGATCATCAACATGTCTTCCGTCAGCGGCGAAATGGGACTGTTCGGACAAGCAAATTATTCATCGAGCAAAGCGGGCATTATCGCGCTCACCAAAGTTTCGGCGCGCGAGTTTGCCCGGCAGAACATCACCGTGAATGCAATCGCGCCTGGATTTATTGATGTGGGGATGAGCAAAGGTATGCCCGATGAAGTGACGCAAAATTTCATCAAACAAATTCCGCTCGGACGACTTGGTGATGTAAGCGAAATCGTCAATGCAGCACTGTTTCTCGCCTCTCCAATGGCGTCGTATATCACCGGGCACGTCTTGAACGTGAACGGCGGCTTCTACATGGGATGAGACACGGTAGTGTCGACCGCTTCAACGATTTAACGCTTCAACTCTTCAACCTCAGCGTCAGCTCAGTCCAACTTTTGCACGAGCAACCAGACCAAAGCTGAAAGCATCGCTGCGAATGTCGATAAGACATAGGTGGCGCGCTTCGTCTGCCGGATCTTGAAAGCGGGCTTGGGAATATCGTCATGAATGTGACTGGCCTCGAACAGTTTCATCAGCGCAAAAGCAACGACGAAACCGACAGCGGCCCATTTCAGGCAACCCAGAGTAGTCTCCAACATCCCGCGCAGACCCTAACGCAGGCACGGGCAACGCTCAAGCGAACTTGCCGGTTATACAATAGCACCTGCAAATTGGCAGTCGCGTGCGTTCACGATTTGAAATGCACGTCGAAGGGGGCCTCTCCCTTCGCATGAGCACTTGGAATCCCGCAGCCGGCTTTGTCATTCCGGTGGCGCGCCAGACCAGGTGCTACGAGACGAAACTGGAGCAAAATCGGCAGTCGCAGACCGCTGCTACAGCGAAGCAGGTCGGACCCTATTTCTTGTCAAAAAGCGATAGGTACTCTTCATACCCTCTGCCCTTCATTTCCTCGACTGGAATGAAATGGAAGGCGGCCGAGTTAACGGCGTAACGTTGTCCCGTGGGCGATTTCGGATCGGAAAAAACATGGCCAAGGTGAGCGTTACTTCGCTTGGCGCGCACCTCGGTCCGACGCATATCGTTCGACGTGTCCAGGTACTCGACCAGAAGATCTTTCGAGATCGGTTTGCTAAATGTGGGCATGCCAATCTGCGCATCGAATTTATCGACCGAAGCGAAGAGTGGTTCGCCGGTAATGACATCGACGTAGATACCCTTCTTATCGCTGTTCCAAAACTGATTTTGGAAAGGCGTTTCGGTGCCGCCCTGCCGCACGACCCAAAATTCCTCGGCTTTTAATCGCTGTTTTAACACGGCGTCGGTCGGTACCGGCCGTTTCGGATCGAAAGTCGTGGTCTCAGCTTTCTCTTTTTGCGCGAGAAAGAAGAAATAGATCCCCCCGACGACGAGAACGATCGCAATGACGGCGCCGACGTACGTGCTGATCGCCGATTTTTCCTCGCTGGTAATTCGAGCCCCGTGCATCAGATCGCGGTGAACGTTATTGAAACAGTGATTGGCTGCGTCGGTCAAGCCAGAACAGGCTGATCTCTTTTGAGGGTTAGTGTTGGTCAGGATGCCTGTGTTACGTTCGTTAATGAAGATATCAGAAAAGTTTGAGGAAGCTCTGGTTTATGCGACGCAGGCGCATGGTAATCAAATGCGCAAGAAGACAGGGATTCCGTTTGTCGCGCATATTCTTGGCGTGACAGCGATCGCGCTTGAGTACGGCGCGAGCGAAACCGAAGCAATCAGCGCGTTGCTTCATGATACGGTGGAAGATTGCGGCGGCGCGGACCGATTGCGCGATATCCGGGAAAAATTTGGCGATGACGTAGCGGGGATCGTTGATGGCTGCACCGACACATATGAGACGCCAAAGCCGCCGTGGTTGGAGCGAAAACGAGCTTACATCGAGCATCTCAAGGATTCCGATTCCTCGACGCGGCTGGTATCAGCGTCCGATAAATTGCATAACACACGCGCGATCCTGGCCGAACTGCGAAGGCACGGTACGGACGTTTTCGACCGCTTTGCCGGTAAGAAAGATGGCACGCTTTGGTATTACCGCGCGCTGGTGACCGCGTTCCGCGAGCATGGCAAGCACACTGATTTGATCGGCGAACTCGACCGTGTCGTCACCGAGATCGAAAAGCTCGCCGGCGTGCGCCGATAATTCACCGCTCCCATTGATCCTTCTTGCTTCTGATTTTCTTCAGCAACTTCGCACCGATTATCAGGTTTAATCCGCCAACCAACAGGAGGGACAACAGATTATGGAAAGAAAAATTATCGTGATAGCATTGGCAGTATTCGCATTCGGGTTTGGGTCTGCTATGCGTTCGAATGCCGGCACTGAAGTGATTGAGCCTTACCGCGCGCCAGCACCGCGATACAATTACGCGCCGCCACCACCCCCACCGCGCCCGATCTTCTTCGCTCCTCCTTTGCCGGTTTTTGGCGTCGTCATTGGCCCCAGGTATGGCTATTACGGGCGCGGTTACGGATACTACGGACGCGGCTACTACGGTGCCCACCGGTTCTACGGCCGGCATCCTTATTGGCGTTCTCATCATCACTGGCGCTAACCAAAACGCTCTAGCCGCTGCTGATTGCCGCCTCAACGACTCAACTGCTCGATTCTGTTTTGATTTCCGCAAATCCCGCTTGCTTCAACTCCTGATTCAACGCGGGAAGATCGGACTCGATTAATTTGTGCCACGCATCCATCATCGGTCCGACTTTTGTTTCAAGATCCGTGACGGCGGCGTTGACCGCGGCAGTCGGCGCCGCATCCGTGCCTTGGACGTCCTTGAACAGCCGCGTTGATGATTCCAAAACGAAAAGCGAGGGTGGAGCGCCGGGCCGCGGATGGGGTGGCCCAAAGTTCATGAGCGCTTGCGCAAAAGCCTCCAGTTTTTGCGTGGTGTCTGGTCGTTCCGCGGCCTTTGCTTTGAGTTTTGTTAACTGCTCGACGATCTCGTCGAACTTCTTGCCGATCGAGGCGAGCTTGAGCCGCAATTGATACAACTTCCACGAGAGATCGAACTGTTTCTGAAGATCGGCAGCCGACGTTTTAACGCGCGGATCCATCACGACAGACAAGGGTTGGCTGAAAGTTTTGCCGTTAACGGTCAACGTAACGGTGTAATCGCCGGGAGCGGCCCAAGGTGAGGTCGCCTCCGGCGGTGTGTTGCGATATATAGCAGAAATCGGAAACTCCGGTTCCACATTCGGCACCGGGGTGTAATGCATGTCCCAAAGAAACCGATGCATGCCTGCCTTCGTGGAAACCGATTGCAGCGGCCGGATCCAGTAACTGGGAATTTTGAGCCGCTTTGGATTGGGCGAGACCAGCCCGTCCGCACTCGAATATTTTCTTACTGACTGACCTTTGCTTTCCTTAATCTCGATCGTGATCGGACTATTCGCATCGTTCGATAGGAAATAATCGATCATCGCGCCGTCTGGCGGATTTTCGCCGGCCGGTTCGTCCGGAGGCAACGGCGTGTCAGTGTTCAGGTTGGCGCGAACGCGCATCGCAATCTGCGGTTTGAACAGCAGATCCTCGCGCTGGCTCCTGTTGAGTTGCCGTAGCGGCGTGATGTTGTCGAGGATCCAGAATCCGCGTCCATGCGTCGCCACGATGAGATCGTCGTTCCTGATAATTAGATCGCGCACGGAACTCGCTGGTAGATTCAATCGCAATGACTCCCAGTTCGCACCGTCATCGAACGACGCGTAAACGCCTTTTTCGGCTCCGGCGACGAGGAGCCCTTTCCGTTCCGGATCTTCGCGAACTGCGTTGACGATTTGCCCGGCTGGTATTCCCTTCACGATCTCCGTCCACGTTTTGCCCGCGTCGTGTGTCGCAAGAATGTGTGGCCGCAGATCGTCCATCCGCAGCGTGTTGACCGCCGCGTAAGCAGTGTTCGAGTCGAAATGTCCGGCTTCGATCAGTGAAATCTTCTGCCACGCAGAAATGGTTGCTGGCGTCACATCGTTCCAGGTTTTTCCACCATCGGTTGTGAGATGAACTAAACCGTCGTCGGTTCCGCACCAGATCCGGTTCGCCTCGAGCGGTGATGGCGCGACGGTGTAAATCACGCCGCGCCGATGCGCCTGCTTTGTTGCATCCTCTTTATATTTTCCAATGGTCGCCGGCAGCTCGTAATTTGGTCGCGACAAATCCGGGCTGATCTTTTCCCAGTGATCGCCGCGATCGCGTGTTTGCCAAAGTGTGTTTCCAGCGAAGAAGAGTAAATGCGGATCGAGCGGCGAAAAAACAACCGGCTCGGTCCGCAACATCCGGAAGTCTTCTGTTTGCACCGGCACCGGGAGAATATTTTGCGCCTGACCGGTGCGGCGATCGAATCGCGTCAGCTTACCGCCAATGATAAGGTCTGCATCGAGCGGATCGGCAACGACGTAACCATATTCCTCGGCTGCGACCGGCTTCCAATCGCGGAAAGTGATCTCGCCCTCGTCCCCGCGGCTTTTGACTCCGACCGATCCGCTTTCCTGCTGGCCGCTATATAGCCGATACGGAAACGAATTGTCCGCGCTAACGTGATACAGTTGCGCGGTCGATTGGTTATACCACGAGCTCCAGCTCTTGCCGCCGTTCACCGTGACGATTGCGCCCTGGTCCGAACCGAGAAGGATGATGTCGGGATTGTTCGGATTGATCCAAACATTTTGATAATCGTCGCCGCCGGGCGCGCCGCGCCAGCCGCCCCACGTTTTGCCGCTGTCCGTCGATTTCCAACAAACCACGCTCGCCGAGTACACGATCTGAGGATTTTTTGGATCGAATCGCACCACCGGGAGGTCGCCACCACCGATTCCAAGTCCTGGCCGCGGGTCGTCTGTCGTGCCGCTCCATGTTTCGCCAGCGTCGTCCGAGCGATAAAGTTTCGCGATCGTCTTTGTCCGGACCGCGGCGAATAATGTTTTTGGCGCGCTCGGTGCGATCGCGATGTTCGCCTGCACGATACCGCTCGGAAGCCCTTTGGTTAATTGTCGCCACGTTTTGCCGCCGTCGCTCGATTCAAAAATGCCGCCTCCGTCTCCGTTGAACACTCCGTTTTCCCATGGGCCTTCGCGTGATTCCCACAACGCAGCGTAAACAATCTGCGGATTGCTCGGATCGATGTGCACATCGCTCGCGCCGGCGTTCTCATCCCGATAAAGCACCTTTTCGAATGTCTTTCCGCCATCGACCGATCGATAAATGCCGCGTTCCTCGTTAGGTCCATAGGGGTGTCCTGCAACTGCGACAAAAAGCCGATCGGAAGTTTTTGGATCGATAGCCAGTTGCGCAATCTGCTGACCGTCGCGCAATCCGAGATGCGTCCACGTCTTTCCAGCGTCAGTGGATTTATAAATCCCGTCGCCGACTGAAAGATCTGGCCGATGCAATCCTTCGCCGCTGCCAACGTAGACGACGTTCGGATTTGAAATTGAAACCGCGATGGCGCCGATCGACGCTGTCGGTTGATCATCAAAGATCGGTTGCCATGTGCGACCGTAATCGATCGATTTGAAAACGCCGCCGTTCACCGGCGCCATGTAGAAAACATTCGGCTGCGACGGAACACCGCAGATCGCGCGTGTCCGTCCGCCGCGGTAAGGTCCAATGTTCCGCCAGCGCAGAATCGAATCAAACTCCCCGCCGCCCGCCTGCCCAATCCCGAAACTAAGCGCGAACGCGATTGCCATTGCACTCCGAACCCGTCGCATAAGCCGCCACTGTCTTCTGCGAATCGGAAAGGCGCAATCGTGTAGCCGCGGACGTTGACCGCGCTCTCTGTAGAGACGCCGGATTTCGTGAGCGATTTTGTACCATTTAGTCGAACCAATCCGTACAATCCGTGTAGTCTGTGGGTCATTCTATGAGCATCCGCGGCGTACTTGTGCCAGTCGTCACCCCGTTTAAGGCCGATCTTTCGCCTGACCGCGACCGGTTCATCAGGCATTGCCAATGGCTAGTTTCGCAGGACTGCGGGCTAGCCGTGTTTGGCACGACCAGCGAGGCGAACTCGCTGTCAGCCAAAGAGCGGAAGAATTTGCTCGACGCGCTGGTAGTGGCCGGCATCGATCCGTCTCGGATGATGCCGGGCACCGGTTGCTGCTCCATCATAGAGACAGTCGATCTCACGGCGCATGCGATACAACATGGTTGTGGCGGTGTGCTGATGTTGCCGCCGTTTTATTATAAGAAAGTCAGCGAAGACGGTCTGTACCGTTACTTCAGCGAAGTCGTGCAGCGTGTCGGCGATACGCGTCTGAAAATTTACCTGTACCATATTCCACCGGTGGCGATCGTCGGCATTACACCCAAATTGGTCGAGCGGCTCCTGAAAGCTTACCCAAGCGCGATCGCCGGCATGAAAGACAGCTCGGGCGATTGGAACAACACTAAGCCTTTCCTCGACGCGTTTGCCAAAGATGCGTTCGACGTGTTTGTCGGCAGCGAATCGTTCCTGCTCGCCAATATGCGCAATGGCGGTGCAGGAACGATTTCCGCAACGGCCAACGTGAACCCGCGGGCAATTCACGAGCTCTATGAGAAGTGTAGCGGCGTTTGTGTCAAACGCCGAAGAAACCAGAAGGCGCTTGGCACAAGCGCCTCTACACCTGCAGATCTGGAAGCTCTGCAGGCGCGCTTAAACGTCGTTCGCGAAGTGTTCAGTAATAAAAAATTTCCATCCATGATCGCGGCGTTGAAGCAGGCAATTGCAATCTACACAAACGACCAGGAATGGACCAGAGTGCGACCGCCGCTAATCGAGCTCACGACAGAGCAGGCAAAATTGCTCGCAACGGAACTCCGGGCCATCGGCTTCCGATGGCAGCAGTAAGAAATATCTCGGCAGCTCCCGTTGGCTCGACCACATGCCCTCGCGGCATGACCGACCATCTCGCTCATCCCAGTCGCGCCATTCATCCTTTCTTTTTAGTCTCAGCCTCACTGCAAATTTCGAGCTGCCGAGCCGTCCGAACGCCGGCGATCGCACGAATTGTCGTTGCGTGATCGATGCCGTGTAAAGGCGTTTGCCCTAGGCGGCTGGGCGGAATTCTAGGAAGCGCCTGAATAGATCGCGGACATTCAACGACTAAACATGATTATTATGAAAAAACTTACTAGTTTACTGATAGGCTGTTCACTGGCGCTGGCTGGAGCCGCGTTGGCACAACAGCCAGTCGAACAGCAGTCACCATCAAAGGGCAAGCGCGCCCCGGAAAAAACGCGCGCGACTCAAGCACAACCTGGCGCGAACGCCGCCAAGCCACAGGAGAAGCCGGCGAAGCAAACCGGAGCTATGAAGGAACACGGCGCGATGAACGAGCCCGGAGCTATGAATCAACCCGGCGCAGAAAAGGGCCGAAAAACTCACGCGAGCCACGAATCAGCGACCGCGCCAGAAACAAATGTTTCCGGTCAACCGGCCGGTGGACCGACGAATGAGCCGGGTGCTGGAAAAGGCCGGAAGACTCGGGCGCATGAGGAATCTGCGAATGCTCACGCGACGGGAACGGCTGTGTCCGGTCAATCGACCGGAATGCCAACCCACCGCGGGAAGCAGCAGGTTGAGGAGCACAAGCAAGGTGTGAAGCAGCCTTTGACTGAAGCCGGTGCAGCTCCGCCAGCTCCGGCAGCCGGCCAGCAAAACGCACAGGCGAATACGGGGGCCAAGGCGAAGAAGCCGGACCCGCAGCAGGTGCAGCAAATCAAATCGCAGCACGCGAACTTCCGCGCGCAGCCAAAGCCGCAGCAAGTTCCGGCGGTTACCTTCAACCAGAATCACCGGATTGAAGGAAGTGATCGCTGGCAGGGTCAGCAATACGAGGTATTTCGCTCGTATCATGCGGAACGGCACGATGAGGGCTGGTATCATTCGCATTATCCCCGTGTTGAGCTGATCGGTGGCGGTTACTATTACTTCAACAATGGCTACTGGTTTCCGGCGTGGGGTTACAGTCCTTCAGCCGAATATTATGCCTATGATGGACCGATCTATGTTGGTCAACGTGCTGAACCGCCGGACCACGTGATCGCGGACGTGCAAGCCTTGCTACAGCAAATGGGCTATTACAAAGGTGAGGTGGATGGATTGCTCGGACCGTTGACTCGGGAGGCGCTCACCGCTTATCAGGCCGATCAGGGGCTCACCACGACGGCGGTAATCGACGAGCCGACGCTCGATTCCCTCGGACTGGCGTAAGGCAACTATCTGAAACAAAAGCTGCCGGGCGCACGAATCGCTCGGCGGCTTTCTGTTTTGGGACAGACGAGTTGTTTGTATCTATAGGACTGTGACCGTCGGCGGGCCTAGGAGTGCCTTGCTGAACGCGATGGTCGCATCACCGATGTATATGCGCAGCACGAGCGTAGGCGACTTGTTCGGGTTAGGCTCGACCTTGCGGAGTGTTCCCGTTATCGAGCCCAATTCCCCAACATGCGGGGCCAAATCCACCGCCTGTTGCAGTTTCACGTATTCGAAGGCGTGAATCGTTGTATTGGTCTTGTTCGCCGCAACTACCATGAATGATGTTGCGTGCGGGTCGCTGATGCAGATGGCGTTCATCCTCCCTGGCTGCGCATCATTGATGACCGGTCTGTCCGGAAGGGTCACACTTTTAGCGACAAAGCCTTTGAGTCGCTTGTTAAGAACATCGAAATCAAATGCGCCCGTTGAAACGGCACCCGCTGTTGTATAGATGACAATGTAACGCAGGCGCGCTTGAAGATCTCCGGAGGTGCCCGTCTTCGCCAAATAGGAAGCAGCCGCATCGGACGCGGCCTTCCAGTCTTCGTTTGAGATAAGTTGGAGTATTCGATCATATTCGTCCTGGTCCCCTGTGGCTGTTTCAGCTGGGCAAATTGTGACAGGGACAAGAGGCAGCAACGCGAGTAGCGCGATCAGCTTGGCGCGCTTTGCGGAGCGCGAGATCACGTTCGAATCATCGTGGAGCCTGTTTAAGAAGAATATCAAAATTGCCCCGATCAATCTCGCGCATGAGCATTTGGAACGATTCCCGGCTGATCATACAGCCGCGCACGGTCTCAACAGTGCTGTCGTGCTTAGCATACGATTCGAAGGCTCGTTTGTAGGCCGACCGATCGCGCATGCGCAAACCGACAAGGATGTACAGGCGACCAGCGTCCGTCCCATGCGGCAGCATCTTCTCTAACTGCGTGACCGCATCAGGCGCGTCGAGAATCGTGCGCAGTGCGCTCTCACCTTTTGAGATAGTCCCAGCCACGCCGATACCACCCAACGCAAACTTATCCGCGTCCTGAACGTCGGACCCGCGGGCGAGCAGCACGGCGCAAAGGCTGAGCACCATAGCTGCAATGACCTTCAGCGATATAAGGCGCATAAAGATAGCGGTCTAATTGCGACAAAACTCAAACACGCCTCCGGTATGCGCAAGTTCAACCCTTTGGGCCTGTAAATAGCTAGCTGTGTCCCATCACAGCGCGGGCGCTTCGCTCGCTCGATCCTCTAGGCAGGTAATCCCTTCCGCGCGATCAGCTCCATCTGATCACAGAATCGATCGAGCTCGCCCAGCGTAGTGTACACATTGGGAGTGATGCGAATTCCCTGGAATTCTTCGTGCATGATCGGCACCGTGAAGATGCGGTGTTTGTCGAACAAGTATTTCGTCACCGCCTCGGGATTGGTGCCCTCGATGTGAACATTTGCTATTGCGCACGATTGGTTGGCATCGAACGAAGTGTTGAACCGAATCTTAGGCACGTCTTTGAGCCGGTTCATCCAGTAACGCGACAGGTAGCGCAACCGCGCTTCCTTGCGTTTGCCGCCTATCCCATTGTGAAAGAGCAGCGCCTCACCAATGGCGAGCTTCGGCGCGGCCGAGTGGGTGCCAATCTCTTCGAATTTGCGGATATCACTTACTTGTTTGGATTCCGCGGCCATGAGAGGCCACAGTTTTTGGATTTTATCGCGCTTGACGTAAAGCATGCCGGTGCCTTTCGGCGCATAGAGCCATTTGTGCAGACTCGTGCCGAAGTAATCGCAACCGAGATCGCTCTGTTTGAAATAGAACTGGGCAAAGGAATGGGCGCCATCGACGATGGTCTCAATGCCTTTGGCTCGCGCCAGGTCGCAGACTGCTTTCACCGGAGTGATCTGGCCAGTGATGTTGATCATGTGCGAAATTAGAATTAGCCGCGTGCGGTCGGTGATTCCTTTTTCGAACGCGGCAGTGATCTCGTTGAGGTTCTTCGCCGGAATCGGAATCTGAATGAGCTTGAGCTTGAGGTTTTCCCGTCTCTCACGCTGCCGCAATGTGGTGAGCATGCGTGGGTAATCCTGGGTCGTAGTGAGAATTTCGTCGCCGGGCTTGAAGTCCGTGCCCATGAGCAGGATCTCGAGCGACTCCGAAGCGTTGCGCGTGATCGCGATCTCTTCGCGGTCGCAACCGAACAATTCGGCCAGGCCGGTGCGAATGTTTTCCGATTGCGGCTCGAGGATTTGCCACATCGTATAAGCGGTCGCGTCTTCCTGTTCCCAGATGTAACGAACGAGCGCTTCGGTCACGATCCGCGGGCTGGGCGAAACGCCGCCGTTATTCAGGTTGATGATGCCCCGCGTAACGCTGAACGAGTTTTGGATCATGGCCCAGTAATCTTCGTCGGTCGCTGCTTCTTCCGGCGTGAGATGCGCGACGTTCTTCGACGCTGCTTCGACATTTCTCAGTAACGACGCGACCGTTGTCGAAGAAAGCGCAGCCAGCCCAAGGCTTTTGCCAGCAAGAGAAATAAAATCGCGTCGCGTGCGCACGTCTCTGCACCAATCAAAGCGGTTCCGGTATCGGGGTGCAATCATTGTCTTCGAGGGCCGAAGAAGGAAGCTGAATGGAGCGGATGGGATCAGCGACATAGAAGGCAAAGCCGCGACGGTAGCGGCAAGCAAGCGGGGACGTGTTGCCAGCGCTAGCCCTTCGAGATTTGCCGAGTGCCCCTTTTCTTACGCCGTGCTTGCCGCGGCTACCGACCTGTCCGTAGAGTTCAGTCATGAAGCTAAAATTTTACGGTGTCCGCGGCTCCATCCCAGTTTGTGATGCTGGCTTCCAGCAATTCGGCGGCAACACCACCTGCTTTCAAATCACGTTCACCGATACAAATCGTATCGCCATTATTGACGCCGGAACTGGGCTTCGCAATCTCGGCCGGGACATGCGCGCGATCGGACATCACCAGGACCATCTGATCATTGCGTTCACTCACTTCCATTGGGATCACATGCAGGGGTTCCCTTTCTTCGCCCCGGCGTACAATCCCCAGCAAAAAATCACGATTCTCACGCTTGGCCGGGGCAAGACCATCGGCAATCTGCGGGAGATCTTTGAGGTGCCCCTGCAATCGCAGTATTTTCCTGTGCAGTTGGACCGGATGGGGGCCCAATTTGAATTTCTGAAGGTCGAAGATGCCAGCAAACACTTCACCCGCGTCAACAATGTGGAAACCACCTTCACCGGTCGGCGGCACAATCATCCGGGCGGCGCGTACGGTTTTCGGATTGAGTCCAAGGGCAGGGTACTGGTCATTTGCACTGATGTTGAGCATGGCGAAGAAATCGACCCACAGGTGGTGGAGTTGAGCCGCGGCGCCGATTTACTGGTGCACGACGCGCAATACACGGCCGAGGAACTACGGACCCACCGGGGATGGGGTCACAGCAGTTTTGACCAGGCCATGCAGGTGGCGGAAATGGCCGGGGTTAAAGATCTCGTCATGACTCACCACGACCCGGAACACGATGACGAGTTTCTACTGCGCATGGAAAAGCTATGCCAGGGGAGATTCCCCAACGCGCAGTTGGCGCGCGAAGGAATGGAAATCGTTCTCTAAAAAGCGTCGGTCCAAGTGGTTCGCTACAGACTAGTCATATTCTAATCTGCCGCTGATCTTTGGCCTTTGACCTCCGGCTCCGCGTGTTCGACTCTCACCTTCTCTGCAACGCAAGCGCTATCTCTTTGTCTGCATCAATCGTCGGGCCGCGGACAACCCGAAAGGATGCTGTGCGGCCAAAGACTCGGAAGAAGTGTACAGAGCGTTGAAAGAGGAGCTTGCCGCGCGTGGACTCGCCAAGCTCGAGGCGCGCGTGTGCACATCGAGCTGCCTCGATCAATGCGCCACCGGCGTGACGGTGTTAGTCGAACCCGACCACTTTTTTTACGGGCGCGTGAGGGTAGCAGACGTCCCGGAAATTGTGGATGGGCTCGTCACCGGCGAGCCGGTTAAACGTCTCGTGCTTACCGCGGATCACTGTAACCTTTCGGAGTAGTCCCGCGAGTACGGGACGAAGGAGGCTACGATGTATGAGCAGTTCACTGCTGCCGATGCGTCTTCTTGAACCCGGCTGTGTAACCCTTTTTGAAAGCCTGTTTAAAAGCCTGCAGGTCGGCTGCCCGCGAAGGATTTTGGAGCTGTTCGGCCGGGCCCTGCTGCTCAAAATACTTTTGAGCCGTCATGTTCAACTCCGCTTCCGTCGGCAACGTTGCGCCGCCCGGCGCTTTCTCTCCGGCCTTCTCGCCGATTTCATAAGCGGCGCGTTCTTCCGCCGTTGTGCCGTGAGCCGAGCGATGAGTGTAGAACACCGCGACGCCACATACGATGATCGCGGCCACTCCCATCAATACACAGAAACGCATCAGTTTGAATCGTCTGGTCATAACGCAGGGTTATGTTGAACAAACGTAAACATCTGCTTAGTCTCTCTGCTAACAGCAGCATTGTCCCTCGCTGCGGCTTCAGCATATGCGCAGGCAGCCAAAAGCTCTCCTGCGGCCTGGGCATCGGCGTCACCGTCAACTCCGCCCACCATCGCGTCAGCGATCGATCGCGAGATTAGTCTTGTTGAGAAAGAAGTCGTCGACGCGGCCGAGGCGATGCCGGAGGACAAGTTCGATTTTTCTCCAGAGAAACTGAACCTGCCCGGCAGCGACTATAAAGGTGTGCGCACATTTGGCGAGCAACTGAAACATATCGCCGCGTCCAACTATCTCATTTGGTCGCCGATTACCGGCGAGAAACCGCCGGACACGGTCAACGACGGTAAAGGCCCGGACAACATGAAAGCCAAGGCCGAAATCATTAAGTATTTGAAAGATTCCTTCGCATTCGGCCACAAATCGGTCGCGACCCTGAACAGCTCGAACCTCGTCGAGCCGATTACCTCGAAGAGTGGCAGACAGACCACGCGCTTGTTCCAGGCAACGTTTGCCGCAGCTCATTGCTTCGATCACTACGGACAGATGATCGAGTATCTGCGCATGAACGGTATCGTTCCACCGGCAAGCCGCGCGCGATAGGAGCAGAGAGGGTCGAGTCTTTAGGTAGGGACGTCGCGCTGCCCCGAAAGCTTTCGGAGGACATTGCAGCGCGATGTCCCTACCAGCTTGCGCTGTAGCCACGGCGCTATGCGCCGTTTCTCGCTGAGTTCCCGAATTCCTGGCTTCCTGATTGAGAGTTAACGAACCCCTAACTTGGCCGTACGCGCAATCTCACCACAAAACGAAAACAGGGCACTCGTCACTTCTTCTGCTACCGTCCACCAATATGCGACAACTGGTTTTTGGGTTGGTTCTCCGGTGGGCGTGGTCGGCTTTTGCGCAGACGGCGCCGGTTGCTGATCGGGTGGCGAAGCAGAACGCGCTGTTCGAAGAGTTTTATCAAACAGAACTAAAGAATTCGCCTGAGCGGGCCACTGCCTACGGCGATTATCGTTACAACTCACAGCTTGGGCAGTACTCGCTTGCCGAGATCGCCCGGCAACATGCCGAGGCCGACGATTTTCTCGCCCGATTAAAGGCGATCCCGACCGATCGCATGAGCGACAAAGATTTGCTCAGTCATCGGATACTCGAACATCAGCTCGAGCGCGAAGACGTGAACTACACCCTGAAAAATTACGAGATGCCAGTGAACCAGCAGAACGGCGTGCATACCCGGCTAGCCGATTTGCCGAATGCCGTGCCGTTCGATTCTGTGCCGCATTACCAGGATTACATCTCCCGGTTACACCAAATCCCGCGCGTGCTGGAACAGACCACCGAGGTGATGCGCCAGGGCGAAAAAGGCGGACTGATGCCGCCCAAGCTCGTGCTCGATAAATTGCCCGGCCAATGCGACGGCGTCATCGCCGCGAACCCGTTCCTTGAACCCACTAAAAAATTTCCAGCGGAATTTTCCGACGCAGACAAGAAACGTCTCACCGACGAGATCGCCAAGGCGGTTAACGACGATGTCTTTCCTGCATATAAGAAATTCGCTGAGTTCCTGCGCACGGAATACGGTCCAAAGGGACGGCCCGAGCTTTCAATCGAAAGCCTCGCTGACGGGAAACGACGCTATGTCGAAGCGGCGAAAACAATGACCACCGTCAACACTCCGCCCGCTGACATCCATGAGATTGGGCTGAAGGAAGTCGAGCGCATCATGGCCGAGATGACCAAACTGGCCCAGAGCCAGGGCTACAAGGATCTGGCCAGCTTTCGCGAAGCGGTGAACAACGATCCGAAATGGCGGCCGACAAACCAGCAGCAGATTCTGGATGACTACAAGAAATACATCCATCAGATGGAGCCGAAGCTGCCGGAACTGTTTGCATTGTTGCCGAAATCGCCGGTCACGGTGGAACCGATTCCCGAATTCGCCAAGGCCGCCGCGACCCATTACGTGCAGGGTACGCCGGATGGGAAACGTCCGGGCCGCGTGGTTGTTGCGGTTTCTAATCCGACCAAGCGCAGCCTGATCGACGACGAAGCCGTCGCCTACCACGAGGGCGTTCCGGGTCATCACCTGCAAATCAGCGTTGCCCAAACGTTGCAAGGTGTGCCGAAGTTCCGGTTGCACAGTTTTTATCCCGCGTATGCCGAAGGTTGGGCTCTATATTCCGAGGCGCTAGGCAAAGAGATCGGTTTCTATAAAGACCCCGTATCTGACTACGGCCGGTTAAATTCCGAGATGCTTCGCGCAGTCAGGCTCGTGGTCGATACCGGGATACACGACAAAAAGTGGAGCCGCGAGAAGGTGATCGATTACATGCACGCCAACGACGTCAACGACACGGTGGCGCAGACCGAAGCGGACCGGTACATCGCCTGGCCTGGGCAAGCGTTGGCTTATAAGATGGGGCAATTGACCATTCTCAAGCTGCGCGACGAAGCGAAAGCGCAACTCGGAAACAAATTCGATCTCAAAGCGTTCCACGACGAAATATTGAACGGCGGCGCCATGCCGTTGGACCTGCTCCAACAGCGTGTAGAAGCTTGGATCAAAGATCAAGCATCAAAGACCGCGAGTTCCAGCCGATGAAACCGCTTGGTTTAACCGTGTCCCTCTTGAACTGGCAGGGAATTCATTCCATCGTGCTGGCGTGAGCAAGGTCGAGCAGATGGAGGCGGAACTGCGGAAACTATCGCAGGCGGAGCTTCGTCAAATCCGCGAGTGGCTCGATGATTTGATCGAAGACGAGCTGGAATTCACTCCAGAGTTCGAAAATTCGATTCAACGGTCAGAACGCGATATGGCCGCAGGAAAAGCCGCGCGCGTGCGTGAGCTGAAACACGCGTAAGCTGGGAGCCACGCGGGTAGGGGTAACGCAGCTAGGGTAGCTGGCATGAGCGCGGGAGGGCGAATGACCAACGCTTCAGCGCGGCGACACCTTCGACGTGGAGCAGAACAGGACTTACCTGCTCGCCATCGGGCATCGCCGCGAAATTTACCGATCATAACCCGCTCCCATCGCGCCGTAGCCTCTTGACTCGCCGTAGCCCCGCAGCTGCGGAACGAACGCGGATCAATTATCCACGATCCTCGGCTGCGTTGTTTTAGAAGCATCCGGAGCGGCGCTCCTGTGCGTATTACCGTACGAAGGGCTTCCGCGTGGGTGTCTAAATCAGCCCGCGCGGAGGAAGGGCCTTATGAAATTTGTTAGTCTTAGAAGGAAGCGCGCTCACAGACAAGGCAAGCTGGACAAACCATCCGGCGCCACTCATGAATCTTTCGCCAGGCCAACGCCTCTGCATCATCAAATCCACACTTACGTGGAGCTCCGGCAACAGATCCACGACGACCTTCGGATTCAACACCCGGAATGGGTCGAACCAGATGGCAAATCTCCCATGTGTGATTCGTACGAGACGCGCCTGACGGAACTGCTCGATAGTCTGACGCTAAGAGAATCCACCCAATATATTGTTGATCCTCATCGTCTTCTCGAACAGGGAGCACACTGACTCGGCGCAACTGTAGCTCGCCTACTAAGTTTACGCGCTGTCGCGGGCGGGGGATTTTCGGAGCTGTCGATGACTGCGGTTTCTATCAACCCCAAAGCGCTCGCAGAACTTTCGCGATGTGCGAAGATTAAATCTTATATGACACAGTACGCGAAAATTCTATTTGCGATTCTCACCGCGATGGTTTGCGCAATTGGATTTGCGGCAGATCAACCTGCTTGCAAGAAGAGCGGCAAGAATTGTCCGATGAACAACGGTGGGGCATGTAATTGCGGCAAGAGCTGCGATTGCTAGCGAGGGTAATTCAGCGCTTGACGCCGTTCCGCGGCGTGATGGAAAATCACTCGCGTAAGTCAACCCAAACACCAATAACTCATTGGGCAAAAAGGAGAAAACATGCCGATTAAACATTCCGCAGCGTTGCCGCTGAATATCATCCGCCAACGGGCTCGTATTCGAGTGGCGAGTTATGCAGGAACGGCCACGAACCTTTATGTGCATGACGGTATCTACCGCCGCGGCGAGGTGCTTCAACCGAAGCGTGGCGACATCGTGGTGCCGCGCGACAGTATCATTGTCTTCGCGGACGACGAGCCTACGAAAAACTGGGGGCACCGATGCCGGTACCTCTTCCACGATCCGAAGACTGGAGAACTCATTCAGGAATTACCAGCATTGCTTCCGCCGACCTTCGATTTCGGCGAACGATTCGAACTGTTTCACCAGGCTTCCATCGTGTCCGCGGCGTCGCGGGCCCAGTATCCGCTGCTTTACCTTCCGCCGTGGCTTTACCTTGAGAACGCGTCGAGCTGGTATGCCATCCTCTACTCCGGTGCTTCGATGAACAGACATGTCAATGACATCGAATTTCTCTACCGGATACTGGTGAACCTGTACCGGGTCCCGGCCGCCAATATCACCGTCCTCAGCTTTGACGGAACGCTCGACTACAACGACGCGTCCTGGCAAAAGGTCCCGCCGCCGGTGGGAAATTGGCCGGGCGACAACACCCCGTACCAGATGAAGATCAACGGCTCTGGAACAAAAGAGGAATTGCTGGCGGCCATCGCGGCCGTTGGAGAAAAAATGGGTCCCCAGGACAACCTGTTTCTGCATACAAACAATCACGGCAACACCGTTAACGGTGTCTCCACTCTCATCAGCTATTCAGGTGACGACACCACGCAGAGCGACCTGGCCGACGCGATTAAAGCGTTGCCGAAATTCGCCTCGTTCATGGTCATGATGGAACAATGCTTCTCGGGTGGTTTTATCCAACCTATCATCAATGCATCACCGGCCTCATGCACGAGCGTCGCCACAGCCGTCGATGCCAACACCAGCTCGGACGGCGGGCCGCAGTACGATCCTTTCGCGCTCGCTTGGATCACCGCAATGGCCTGGGCCAACCCGGACGGCTCTTCTATCAGCCCAGATGCCGATACAAATGTGGACGACCGCGTATCGGCAGGAGAGGCGTTTGTGTATGCCAAGGCGAACGACACCGGCCCGGACGACAATCCTCAGTACGCTGAGAACGCTGCGTGTGGTGGAGCAGCCAACTTCGGGGGAGTCCGGCGACCCATCTTCATACCGCCGTTGTACCGATACCTGTTTCCCTGGCAAATCCTGCCGGAGCCGCCGCCGGAGCAAGTGGAGAAGTTTGCCATTCAGTTGGCGAAGCAGCTCAAATCGAGATCGTTCCGTCAAGTTATCGCGGAGTCGATTGAGGACGAACGCAACAGTCTCACGAAAGTCATGCGT
>QHNQ01000011.1 GCA_003218135.1 Verrucomicrobiota bacterium | reverse complement strand
TCTGAAAATCGCCAGCGGCGACAAGACCGCCGGGATGTTGCGCGACGAAATCTGCGCGCGCCTGAATTATCTCTGCGAGGTCGGCGTAGGTTATCTCACGCTCGATCGATCA
This sequence comes from Verrucomicrobiota bacterium, assembly GCA_003218135.1. Classification (GTDB taxonomy): domain Bacteria; phylum Verrucomicrobiota; class Verrucomicrobiia; order Chthoniobacterales; family UBA10450; genus Udaeobacter. The sequence goes on along the minus strand of QHNQ01000011.1, from coordinate 5,334 downwards.
ACGCGCACGTTGAGCGGCGGCGAAGTCCAGCGCGTGAACCTCACGACATGCCTTGGCGCGTCTCTGGTAAACACGCTCTTTGTCATGGACGAACCAAGCATCGGGTTGCACCCGCGCGATGTAGGGCAGCTCGTGCGCGTGATGCATAATTTGCGCGACAAAGGCAATACGTTGCTTGTCGTCGAGCACGAGGAACAAATCATTCGCGCCGCGGATAATTTGATCGATCTCGGTCCGAGCCGCGGCGAACACGGCGGCGAGTTGGTCTGGAACGGAGCGTTGCAGGATTTTCTGAATGGAGACGGCGCGCCCTCGCGCCGCAGAATGTCGGGAAACCCGCGCGAGGGCGCGGCGTCTCCATCGCTCACGCGTGACTACCTCACTGGGACGAAGTCCATTCCGATCCCGAAATCGCGGCGACGCTGCTCGTCATCTGTCAAGATTACCGGAGCGCGCGAACACAATTTGAAGAACATTGACGTTGCGCTGCCACTCGGGGTCTTCACGTGCGTTACCGGCGTCTCGGGTTCTGGCAAGTCCACCCTCGTTCACGATGTGCTTTACCGGAATCTGCTTCGTGCGAAGGGGCAATCGTCAAATCAAGAGCCCGGCATCTGCAAGTCGGTTACCGGAGCGGATCGGATTGGTGACGTAGTGATGGTCGATCAGGCCCCGCTGGCGCGCACTCCGCGTTCAACTCCGATTCTTTATCTGGGTTTGTTTGATCGGGTCCGTGAATTGTTCGCGGCGCAACCGGAAGCGATGGCGCAGGGACTTACCGCAAGCGCCTTTTCGTTCAACTCCGGCAGCGGGCGGTGCGAGCGTTGCTCGGGCATCGGCTATGAAAAGATTGAGATGCAATTTTTGAGCGATCTTTTCGTGCGCTGCGCGGAATGCGAAGGCAAACGGTTTCAATCGCATGTGTTGAAAGTGCGCCTGCACAACAGATCCATTGACGACATTATCAAGTTGACGGTCAGCGAAGCGATTCAGTTTTTTGCACAGATTAGCGACCAGACACTGAAGCTCGAACGCGCGACGGAGATTTCCGACGGACTCAAGGTGCTTGAAGAAGTTGGGCTTGGTTATCTGCGACTCGGTCAACCACTCAGCACGCTTTCCGGCGGAGAATCGCAGCGGCTAAAGTTGGTTGGGCATTTGGCTGAGGCAGAAAACATCCAACGCCCAAATGGGGATGCAGTCGGCAATCTTTTCATCTTCGACGAGCCTACGACCGGTTTGCATTTCGATGACGTCGCGAGGCTGTTGGAGGTTTTCCAGCGACTGGCCGATGCCGGTCACTCGCTGATCGTGATCGAGCACAATCTGGAAGTGATCAAGTGCGCGGATTGGATCGTCGATCTCGGTCCGGAAGCTGGCGATGAGGGCGGTGAAGTGGGCGCCGTGGGAACGCCTGAGCAAATTGCCAAAGTTGAAAATTCCCATACGGGACAATTCTTACGACGGATTCTCTCAAAATCTCTCAAGCCGTTGCATGTCATCCCGAGCCGCGAAGACGGCGAGGGACCTCGCAAAACATCGCGCGAGTTGGAGAGGTCCTTCGCGTACGCTGAGGATGACAGGGTTGAATTAGCGCGAGCTGCTGAGGAAACCCCCCGTTTTCGGGTGAATGGAGCCGGTGCCATCCACGTTCACGGTGCTCGTGAGCACAACCTCAAGAATATCGACGTTAAGATTCCGCGGGAGCAGCTGGTGGTCATCACCGGTTTGAGCGGATCGGGAAAATCGACACTCGCGTTCGACATCTTGTTTGCCGAAGGACAACGGCGCTTTCTCGACAGCATGTCGCCTTATGCGCGGCAATTCGTCGAACAACTTGAAAAACCGGATGTGGATCTGGTGAGCGGATTGCCGCCCAGCGTGGCGATTGAGCAGCGAGTCACGCGCGGCGGAGGCAAATCGACCGTCGCGACGGTCACCGAGGTTTACCATTTTCTTCGGCTCTTGTTTGCAAAGACCGGAACACAGTTTTGTCCAGACTGCGATTTACCGGTCACAAACCAGAGCGTGGTGTCGATCGTGAAACAGATTCAAGCGGTCGCGAAAACCGAGCCATTGAAGGTTCTCGCACCGCTGGTGAAAGCGCGCAAAGGGTTTCACACCGACGTCGCCCGCTGGGCAGAACGCCAGAGATTGGATACGCTTTATATCGATGGGCGATTGGTTCCGGTATCGAAATTCCGGAAATTGGAACGCTTCAAAGAGCACACCATCGACGTCGTTGTAGGCGTAATCGATCGGAAGCGAATCGCGGATGCGCGCGACATTGTCCGGCGCGCACTGGAGATCGGGCGTGGTACAGCACGCCTGCTCGATTCAAGAAAACGGCTCACCGTAGCAAGCACTGAGATGAGCTGCCCGGGATGTGGCCGCGCGTTCGAAGAACTCGATCCGCGTTTGTTCTCATTCAATTCGCCCCACGGCGCGTGCGAGGAATGCGGTGGATTCGGAGAAATCTGGGACCAGGATTTTCAAACTGCCGGTGGCCATGACGGTGAATCGGTTCTGGAAAACGAGCTTGCCGCAGAGCGCCAGTCGGAGTGGATCGAGGAAGGCGAAGCGCGTGAGTGTCCGAGTTGTCACGGGTCGCGTTTAAATGCCGTCGCGCGCCACGTCCGCTTGCAAGGATTCACCATCGATCAATTCACCAGGCTTTCAGCCAGCGAAGCCGCACGCACAATCGACAAATTAAAATTCAAAGACACGCATCAGACCATCGCAGCCGGTCTTTTGCCCGAAATTCAACAGCGATTGTGTTTCATGGAAAAGGTGGGACTTGGTTATCTCGCGCTGGGGCGTTCAGCAAAGACATTGAGCGGGGGCGAGTCCCAGCGAATCCGTCTAGCTGCGCAGCTTGGGTCGAATCTGCGCGGCGTCCTTTACGTCCTGGACGAGCCCACCATCGGTTTGCACCCGCGTGACAACTTGCGACTGCTCGAAACGCTCGCCGCGCTGCGAGACAAAGGCAATTCGCTGTTAGTTGTCGAGCACGACGAGGAAACAATGCGGCGTGCCGATCACATTATCGATCTTGGGCCGCGCGCCGGACTTCACGGCGGCCAAGTCGTGGCGAGTGGAACGCTGCGCACCATTGCGATAAATCCGAATTCCGAAACCGCCCGGTGCTTGAAATCGCCGCTTTGCCATCCAATCAGGGGATCGCGCCGAGGCTTGCGCGACGTTGAAAACTGGATCGAGATAAAAAGTGCGCGGGCGAACAATTTGAAAAAAATCGATGTCCGCTTTCCCGTTGGCCGCTTCTCAGTCATCACTGGGATTTCCGGCTCGGGAAAATCGACGCTGATGCACGACGTCATCCTTCCGACAGTTCGCGAGAGTCTGGGGAGCGCACGCGTCCCGTGTGCTGGTGAAGGCATTCTGCCTTCACGAACTTCCCAATTGCGTCTCTGGCCTAAAGATTCGCGAAAGGAAAAAAGTTCGTTGCCGCAAAATGCGGCAACCAGCACGCTGCAAGCGTGCGCTCCCCAGATCGCCGCCGTTTACGAAGTCGATCAATCGCCGATCGGTAAAACGTCGCGCTCGACGCCAGGCACCTATGTGAAAGTGTTCGATGAGATTCGGAATCTCTATGCGCAACTACCTGTCTCGCGCGTGCGCGGATATTCCGCCAGCCGATTCTCGTTCAATGCCGAAGGTGGCCGTTGCGAGACGTGCAAGGGGCAGGGCGTAATCAAGCTCGAGATGAATTTTCTGCCGAGCAGTTACGTGCCTTGCGAAGACTGCCGCGGCCGCCGCTATAATCCCCAAACGCTCGAGGTTCTCTATAACGAAAAATCGATCGGCGATGTCATGGAAATGACGATCGAAGAAGGTGCGCAATTTTTCTCCGCACATCCGAAAATTGCGCGAACGCTTTCGCTGTTAGTCGATACCGGACTTGGTTATCTCAAGCTCGGCCAACCGAGCCCCACTCTAAGTGGCGGCGAAGCGCAACGGCTCAAGCTGGTGACACAACTAAAACGCGGCGTCAGCCGCGCGGCGGACGAGCGGATTCGAAAAATGCGCAAGCCAGGATCGACACTGTACTTGCTCGAGGAACCCACGATCGGCCTGCACATGGCCGACATCGAACTGCTGCTCAACGTGCTGCACCGGCTCGTGGACGAAGGAAACACCGTGATCGTGATCGAACACAATCTCAGTGTGATCGCCGAAGCCGATTACATTGTCGATCTTGGCCCTGAAGCAGGCGACGCTGGCGGCGAAGTAGTTGCCTGCGGAACACCGGAACAAGTGGCGAAAAATCGTGTCAGCCGCACAGCGCCATTTTTGCGAAGAGTGTTGAAAGCGCCGCGCCAACAAACTGCGCGGTCATCCTGAGCCGCGCAGACGGCGAAGGATCTCACAATCGAATGCGCGTCACGCAATCCCAATTGCGTGATCAATCAGCTTTTGTGAGGTCCCTCACTTCGTTCGGGATGACGCGCGTTTTCATTGTGGGCGACGCGCACGCTTCGCGGAGCGAAGGGGCTACAGTTTGATTGCGCAATCTGCGAACGTCGCGCACAATCGCGCGCAAAATGTTTGCCTACTACGTGCACAGTCTGAATCCGATCATTTTTCGGATTTACGACAATGTCGGGCCGCGGTGGTACGGCCTGGCATACGTGCTGGCCTTCGTTTCGAGTTACCTCCTTTTCCTCTGGCTGGCGAAGCACGGGTATGCCGATTTGTCTCCGCAACGGGTGGGCGACTTCATCACCGGCTGCGCGCTGTTCGGCGTCATCGTTGGCGGACGTCTTGGTTACGTCTTTTTCTACAAACCAGAGATGTTGCGAGAGCCGCTATCGATCCTGCGCGTCTGGGAAGGAGGGATGTCGAGCCACGGCGGAATGTTTGGACTATTGGCTTTCACCTTCTATTACGCGCACCGGCACAAGATCTCGTGGACGAATCTCGGCGACAACCTTGTCGTTACTGCGCCGATTGGTTTGTTCTTTGGGCGCTGCGCGAACTTCATCAATGGCGAGCTTTATGGGCGCATCGCGAATGTTCCCTGGGCAATGCAATTTCCAAAGGAACTGCTCGATCATCCGCAGGAAGCGAATCGGGGTGTAGCAGCTTGTGCGCAGATTGATCCATCGCTCACGACCCCGGAAGCGATCATCAATGCGGTGCACAGCCAATCGGAAGTAAAAAACGCGCTACGGTCAATACTTTCGGCACGCCATCCATCCCAGCTGTACGAGGCGTTTTTCGAAGGGATTGTTTTGTTCGCGATTCTGTGGTTTGTGCGGACTCGCACCCGCCAGCCTAATGGAGTGTTAACGGGACTTTTCTTTATTTGCTACG
>QHNQ01000010.1 GCA_003218135.1 Verrucomicrobiota bacterium | reverse complement strand
TCGACTTGCTGCGGAATCGGCCAAGCAGTCGCATCCAGTTTTTTCCAGCGCGCTTCAAACGCAGCGAGATCTTTTCGTTGTTTGTCGATGCTCGCTCGCGACCAATTGCGCGTCCCTCCTGGCCGCTCGATTCGATTTACGTCATCACCGGTAAAGGGCGCGTATTTCGCGCGCCACAACCAGAAATCCTCAGCGAGCTTGTCGAGCGCGCTGGAACTCGCGCCAGCATTGATGCCGGTTTCGCAAACGAGATAGCTGAGATAATGCAGCAGCTTCCATTCGCCGGCTGGGTTCTTCTGCCAAAGCTCGATTCCGCGCGAAATTCTTTGCGTCTGTCCCTGCGGTGTTCGGATCGTGCTGGTCCAGTGGTCACGCACAAATGCAAATCTGCCCGAGGCAAGGATTTCCTCCGGCTCGAAATCGATCGAGCGTTGCCGATCAGTCTGCGCGAACGAACGCGTGTAGGTTTCGCGTAGCTTTGCCAGATCGTCCGGCGTGTTGCCCTCGTACAAACCCGTGATCAAGGGATCGTACGGCGCGAGCGTGCCGGCGAGATCGCGGCGGTTGTACGATTCTCGCCAACGCATTAGCGTCTGCCACACGTCGGCGGCTGCGCCACTAAATTTATCGGGGGAGATGCGCGGCAGGCGGATCTCGCACGACAATTTCACCGGTCGCTTGTCGGCAGGGATGGTAAAAGAGCGAACGATTTTCCAGGTCTCACCTTCTCGCCGGAGAACATCGACGCTTCGATTCGTCAAGCGGACCGAACCTGAGCCGTCCGGTTGCGTTTCGATGAGCTGCCAATCTGCCAGCGCGTACGCAAGATCGCCGTCGCCGTCGATTTCCATCTCTACCGGCTTCCACGTCCGTTTCGGCCCGTTTGCGGCTAGTGATTTTTTGTATGACGCGCGAATTTCCTCGATCCCGGCATCTTTTGCACCGGCGAACGTCGAGATCGCGTCTTCTGCAAAGATGTTTATCGTGCCGGCAAGATTTTTAGCGTCGTACGCCGCGAGCCACTCTTTGTACTTCTCGCGAATTGCTGAAGTCGCGTCAGCGCTGTTTGCACGCGCGGTCGGCGGAATGCCAACTAATACAACCGCGACAACAGAAACTGCAGCCCACTTTTTTTTCATGAACGAATTAATCCGCCCCGCGGCGCAACGTGACGACGTGAGGATCTTTGTCGGGCCGGTACATTGAGGCGCCGTAACACAAGGCAGCGGATTTTTCGCGCGCATAACGAACGTGGTTCAGCTTGTCATCCCAGTGTTCCATGTAAGAACAATTCGCCGTTTTCTTGCTGCCCGGGATTGGCACGTACCGATTCTCCGTAAGCGTGAGAAACGCGGCTTCACCCGGAAGCGGGATTGGCGTAGCCCAGTTCGGTGAAAGCCTGACAAATCGCGGCGCATTCAGGTCGAGCGCGAAAACCGTACCGCCATCAGTGCTGTTCAGGTGCAAACCAAAAAACGCGAGCCGCAACTGACCTTCAAAGAGAAAATGCTGATTCTTGTCCTGGCTATCGTGAAGAATCTCAAACGTGCCATAAAACCCAGGGATTTTGTCGAACTCCGTTTCGGTTCCCGTTTTCAAATCGCGCAGCACGTAATGCTTTCCATGACCAGGGCCATTCATCTGATCATCTTCGTCCTTTGGATCTTCCCGGAGGATCAATTCGACAGAACCATCAGGCGATTTGTAACTGGGCGCTGGCGTCGGGCTCGGTGAAGTAGATTCCATAGCCGAGGTCGTCGCGGCTGCCGAAGCTTCTTTTTCGGGCTCGACGTTTGTGAAATACGGCGAGCTTTTCGCGCTGGCATACCAGTCCGGTGCCGCATCCAATTTCTTCAATGCTTTCCCTAGAGGATCGACGCTCCAAAATTCGCGAATGCTATTAGCTCTTTCTCGCGTGAAAACGATTGTCGTGCCGTCTGGCGCAAAAACCGGGCCGGAATCTTGTCCGGAATTGTCATCGTTCGTCAGCTGACGCAAAAGTTTTCCATCTTCGCGATACAAATACAGATGAGCGTGACTGGTTCCTTCCGCCCGCAAATAACGGATAGCGATCACAATCTCGGAGGCCGCCTTTGCCTGGACGCCTAAAATCGCAAACGCGCTGAATAACAACGCTTTCGCAACTCGTCGAGTTACCGCCAGTTTGTCGAAAATCATGCCCGGTCGGTTTTCAATCGTTTCTCCCGTTCAAACCTTTCAATCGCGAGTTGGATCAGCCTATCGATTAACTCGCTGTAAGAGATGCCGGTCGCTTCCCAGAGCTTGGGGTACATGCTGATTCGAGTGAACCCGGGAATAGTGTTGATCTCATTGACGATAATCTCTTCGCCGTTCCTTAAGAAGAAATCGACACGCGCCATTCCCTCACAGCAAAGTGTGGAAAACGTCTTGATCGCCAGCTGGCGGATACGCTCCGAAGTCGCCTGCGGCAGCTTGGCCGGTATCTCCAGCACGGCGCCATTTTCATCGAGGTATTTCGCTTCGTACGAGTAAAATTCGTGGCGCGGCAAGATCTCGCCGGGCACCGAAGCAATGGGATTCTCGTTGCCGAGGACAGAACATTCTATCTCGCGCCCCATGATGAATTCTTCGATCAAGATCTTGTTGTCGTAATTGAACGCATCACGGACTGCGCGCTCGAAGGCTGCGCGTTCTGTGACTTTATGAATGCCGACCGACGAGCCCAAGTTTGCCGGTTTCACGAAAAGCGGCAAACCGAGTTCCCCGCGCGCGTCTTCGAAACTGATTTCCTTGGAGGAATATCTATTGACTGTGATGAATCGGCCAATGGGAATGCCGGCATCCCTTAGCAATCGCTTCATGACCTCCTTGTCCATGCCAACGGCTGAGCCGAGCACGCCGGCCCCGACGAACGCGATATTAGCGAGCTTCAACAGTCCCTGGACGGTGCCGTCCTCGCCGAAGGGGCCGTGCAACACAGGGAACATCACGTCCAGGCGGCCGAGCTTCTGCTGTCCAGAAAATGCCACCAATTGGTCTTCTTGTTTCCCGGGAACGAGCGCGAGATTTTCGCCTTTGTCCGGCAGCTCGGGCAACCCGGATTCAACTGCCGGCAGCAGCAATCGAGAGCCTTCACTGAGATGCCATCGCCCCTTTTTGTCGATCCCGATCAATACGACCTCGTATTTCTTCGAATCGATCGCGTCGATGATATTCTTCGCCGACTGGAGGGAGACTTCATGCTCGGCTGAGCGGCCGCCGAACAGTATTCCGACACGAATCTTTCTCGCCATTAGTTTTTTATTGTTGCAAAGTCGCCGGCTCGCGGACTGGCAATTGGATCACGCTGGCGTGCTCTGCGTCGTGATAGATCTGAACGTGACAGGTGCGCGCGTCTTTCGCCGTTTCTTCTGCAACGACTCCGCCGGAACAATAATTCTTTTGCCAAAAAATTGAATTCACGGCGGTGACAATCAGGCGCAGTCGGCTGCCTTTCATCAAACGTCGCGCGATGAACAATCCCGGATTAAAATCGCATTTTACGATCTCGCCCGGTTTAACGAGCTTTGGTTCGCGCAATGACTCGCGATAGCGCAGCCGGCGCTGGTCGCTCCAAAGCGCGATGCTTGTACCGTCCGGTTGAATTTCGTACAGATCGCACTCGAGATCGACATCTGGCGTGTCGATGGACAACCATAGCGTTAGCGCCGGACAACCGACCAATGGCGTTTCACTCGGTAGCGGCTCAGTGTGATAGACCAATCCGTCCTTGCCGATGCTCAACGCGAAAGTCTGATCGAGTGCGGCGGTTTTTTCTTTCGGATCGGTGCCCTCGACGTTCTCGCCGCGGATTGTATCGAGTGGATCGTATGTGAATTTGCCGGGCGGAATCATGCCGACGCCCTCTTTTGGCCGAGTTGGATGCAAAGATCCGGAACGAAAGGCGCCGTTTCCCAGCACCGGTCCTGTTTCGAGATAAAACGTTTTTGGATTTGCAACCAGCGTCTCAAAGTTATCGGCGTATTTCCATTCGCCGTTCGCGCCGGAATTGCCTGTTGCGAGTAAATAATACGCGACCTGATTTTTGAGGAATGCCGGCTTCGGTCCCGCTTTCAAGGTCCAGTCGTACCACTGGCGGTGCAGATCGTTTAAATCGACCATTCCTCCGGGACCAAACTTTACCCCGCCGACTTCATCCGTAGGCGTGCGCGTGCCGGCATGGTCCCATGGGCCGATGATCAAAAAATGTTTCGCCCGAGTTTCCGGAGAGGCATTTGCGAGATGGTCCCGATAATAGGAAAGCGCGCCCAGTTCATCGCCATCGTATTGGCCCGTGATTGTCAAAATTGGCAGCGTGATCTTTTTAAACTGATCACTCGTCGGCAGCATCGCGTCGTAGTACACGTCGGCCATTGGGTGCTTGAGAATACGCTGAAAATTAACCGATGGATTTCCCACAAATGAATCGAGCGATTTAAAAGGGATGTGCTTCTTGTAAGCGTCCAGAAATTTTGTGCGCCAGAATTTTTGATCGCCAAAAAGATGGTCCTGTGCCGTGTGACCGCTGGTGAGCGTGAACCATTGCATGTCATAAGTCAGTCCAATGTTGTTATAGGAGGGATAATCGAGGCCCGGATGGGCGGCCGCCGCCGGAACAATCGTCGCCAGATGCGGCGGGAATTCCTTCGCGGTGGCCCATTGATCGAACCCCGCGTACGAGCCGCCCCACATCGCGACCTTGCCGTCGCAAAACGGTTGCTTCGCCAGCCATTCGACAACGTCGTGTCCGTCGCGCGGCTCATTGGCAAATGGTTCGAATTCGCCGCTGGAATTTCCACGGCCG
>QHNQ01000156.1 GCA_003218135.1 Verrucomicrobiota bacterium | reverse complement strand
TCGATTCTTCTCCGCCAATTAGCTCGCGGAGCTTTTGCGCGTAATTCGACAGATAGGCGCTAAGCTGACTCGTGTCGGACCAATAAGTCTGTCCATTGGTCGACAGATAGTAATCGCTGTAACGTTTGAAAGCCTTTTCGCGGTCCGTATACGCAAGCCGCAACAGATCCAGCCAGTCGTCATCGCGTAATTCTTTTTTGGCAACGACCGGTTCGTGTTCGTCGATCGGTTCGTAGCACGAAAACACGCCGCGCTGTAAAAAGTCCGGCGACTTCTCATCGACTGAAAATTGAAAATCGCCGTAGAGAAACTTCTGGGCGATGCGTTCTTCGAACCGTTTCGGCAGCTCGTCCGCGTGAATGATCTCGACTACACGTCGCAATTTTTGCCGCGGAACGCGCCGGAGCGTCACGCTGTCGATCAATCCAAAAAGACCGTACCCGCCGATTGCGAGCCGGAACAATTCGGTGTTTTCATCGCGCGAACAGCGAATCGGTTTCCCGTCAGCGTTGATCAAGGTGAATGATTCGATATTGGAAATGAGCGGCTTCATGGCCAGGCCGCGCCCATGCACGTTCGAGGAGAGGCTGCCACCAAGCGTGAATGTGTCGGCGCCGGTTTGTTTTTGAGCGATGCCCCATTGCTTTTGCTTGCCCGATTCAGCCTCCAGATACGCGCGAATCAATTTCGACCATTGGATTCCCGCTTCCGCTTCAACCAGACCGCGTTCCTGGTCGAAAGAAATGACGCGATCAAGCGAACGCGTATCGATGCAAATGCTGTCTGTGGCAAATTGTTGGCCACCCATCGAATGCCGGCAACCCGAAACCGAAATAGGAACGGCTTTTCGCGAGGCCGACCGCACGATCTCTGCAAGCTGATCTCGATTACGTGGCACCAAAAGCTCGCGCACACGGGTACGATTCAGCTGCGAATGGACATCATTGACCCAAATCTCTCGCCTGGTTTCCGCGAAAACGTGCGGTGCGAGCGCGAAAAGCGCCGCCGTACGTATGAATTCGCGCCGCGTAAGCATGGGGAAAGTTAATCGACCCGCTCAGATTTCGGCGAGGCAAATTACTTCGCCTTTGGCGATGGGTTCATCAGCCCGTTCTATGCGCAGATCATCGTGATCAAAGAATCGGATGATCTGCCATGGGCGAACGAGGTCGACGAGTTCATCTCGTGTACTCCCCCACACGAATGGTTCGCCCCGTTTACTTAACCACCAATCAACGAGTTTTGTTTGCGAATCGAAACGGATTCGGCGATCAGCCTGTTTTTCCATGAATGTAAATGCAAACTGGCTACCTGGGGCACTCAAGCTGGCCAGTGTTCTCATCAATAATGAAACGGTCTCTCCCGTTAAATACATCAAGAGACCTTCTGCGATCCAGAATGTGCGTTGAGTTGGATCAAAACTGCTTTTGATCAATGCTTCTCTATCGAGCGCGGCGCCGCTCAAATCAGTTGCGACGAAATGCAGTCGTTCAATTCCGATTTCGGAACAGGCGCGCACTTTGTGACGCTGCGTAGCCGGGTGATCGATTTCCCAAAATAGCGCAGTTGGAAACTCCCGCCGCAATTCGGAACTGAGCGGATCGAAGCCGGCGCCAATGACCACGACTTGTGTACTCCCATTGGCAAGCGCTGAGCGTGCAAGTTTTGCGATACATTTCTTTCGCAACGCGTAATGCAGCAAGATTCCTGGAATCGTGATCCGCTCGATCATCCTGGCAATCGCCCGAAACCAGCTCTGTCGAGCAATCTTGGATAACAGCCGCGTCTCAGCGGAATAGCTATCCAGCACCCGACCGCAGAATTCGGCAGAGGTCTTTGAAACGAGACCCGAGTGTTTTTGATCGTGATGTAAAGTGATCAAGCTCGCTGCAATGAGCAGCGCTGTGCGGCTAGCTTGATCGTTTTGCACTCAGGACGCGCCGAGCGTTTTTTTATTCGCGACTGTTGGCAACGTCCCTCGAATTCGGCGCCTTCGTTTGGGCGGCAAGAAATTCACGAACGTGATTCAATTCATCGCGTGAGCCGTCGGACTTTGTCGTTTGTGCGGCGAGTTTTGCGTAATAGCGGCTCGCGTTTTGCTTGTCCCCAGCTTGCTCGGCAGCAAGCGCCGCTCCGTATAAACCTCTGAATCGTCCCGGGTAGATTTTGAGCGCGGCTTCAAATTCTCGCTGTGCTTGCTTCGCCTGACCCACTTCGAGCAATAGAGTGCCGAGCTGTTCGCGAATGGGAACAAACGCGCCCGGCGAAACCGGATGCTTGCCCAGAATATCTTCGGCATCGGCGGCTCGGCGCAGCGTCTCAATCGCTTCATTCTTCTTGCCTTCCGCTGCTGCCACCCATGCTGAAGCGGCCTGCATCTGCAGATCGAGATGGCGCTTGAAATAGTCGAACTTTGGATCCTTCGTCGCGTCGCGTAGCTCCCGCATCCGCGCGATCGATTTTCGCGCGCCGTCGTGGTCGCCCGTGTGCGCTCGTCCAAGCGCGTGACCATATTCGATCAACGCTTCCATGAATGGGAACGAAGACCAGTGTGGAAGGTTCGGAACCGTCAATGTCGCGGCGCTCGCCCAATCATTCCGCTCAAATGCATAACGCGTTGGGATCGCCGCCAGGGCGTAAGCTCCGCTGAATTCCAGCTCTGGATTTGTCTTCCGTACTGTGCCTGCAAAATCGACAATCTTCCTGGCCTCAATGTCCCTGGCCTCCTGCAAATAAGAATACGCCATGTAATCGAGCGCGTGTAATTCTTCGGCTTCAGTGGCGTCGCGATGGCGCATGGCTGCGTAAGCGCGTGAAGCTTCGGCCGAAGCTCGATTCGCGGCGATGGATTGGTCCCACATCCCCAAGCGCGTAAAAATGTGCGATGGCATGTGCAGCGCATGCGGTACCCATGGCGCGATTGAATCGTAAGTTTGCGCCGCGGCGAGTCCGCGTTGCGCGAACTGCGGATAATCGTAGCAATGGATCAGGTAATGAACGACGCCGGGATGGTTCGGATTTTGCTTCCAGAGCTTTTCCAGGATGGCGGCTGCCTCAAGTTGTTTCGATAAAGTAGCGTCGTCGAGCGTGGCATAACCAACAGCGAGCACCGCGAAGGCATGGAAGGTTTGCACTTCGAAATCGTCCGGATACTTGTCGCGCAGCTGGCGCATCGCGGTTTCGTAGGCGACCACACGATCGCGTGGTCCAACTGGCCCATGACACGATTGCCCGACGGCAGCTGCCGTTCGAGCGTCGGGGCTGTTGTAATAAATATTCAGCGCCCTGATAAATTCGCGCTCGCGCTCCGTGCCGGGATTCATTGCCTTCGCTTTTTCAATAGCCGCTTTGCCCGCGCTCATTTCATCCGGAGTAGGTGGCGTCCAGATCGGATGCCACCAAGTCATGGCGATTCCCCACTGTGCCATTGCGCATTTCGGGTCGCGTTCGGCCACCGCTGTGAAAACGCGTCGTGCCTCCTCGTAAAAGAATGAATGCAGCAAGGCCACCCCACGCGCGAATTCAGATTGGACGGCAGGCGCGCACGATATCGGAAACTCCACTTTTCCAACCCCGCGCATGTCGCCCGGTTCGGGAGCAGTCGCGCAGTTGATATCATCCAACGCGAGAAAACAACCGGTCAGTCCGATAAGAAAAATTATGCGGTGGCAATGTCGAAACATCCTTGAAGCTATACTTGTGCTTGTGCTGTAAATTCGCAAATGACGTCGGCGGCTAGGAAGCCATCCTACTATGTCATTCTGAGCGCAGCGAAGAATCTCAGTTCATCCTCGAAGGCTGAACCGCCGGACTAGTCAGAGATGTTTCGCTCCGCCCAACATGACAGAGAATTTGGTTTGGCTGGGGGCCCGGCGCTCTCGATCCGTAAGCGTGTTCAGTGGGTCCACAGTTCACTCAAAACTGGAAAATGATTTTGCCGCTGCGCTTACTTTGCGCCGCATGAGCGACCGCCGCTTTCGCTTCACCGAGCGGATAAGCTTTTTCGATTTTTGTTTTCAGCAGACCGCGTTTTGCCATTTCGAACAACGGTTCGAAGGCTTCCATTCGTTCCTGCTTTGTCGCGTTGTCGTACCATTTGTTGATCCAGATGCCGCGGAAACGCAGGTCTTTGAAAATGAGAAGGCCGTTCGGAATTTTCAACGGTTGCAAACCCATCGCTCCAAATGTGACCAGCGTTGATCCTGGCGCGAGGCAATTCGCCAGACGGAGGGCGCTGTCGCCGCCGACAGCATTTAGTCCCAGACGGATCGGCGCGCCGGTCGTGGCAGCTTTCACTTCGTCGCGAAGATTTTCGCCATCAACAAGCACTACGTCGCCGCCTTCTGCGCGCAGTTCATCAGTCAATTCGCCGCGCCGAACGACGTTCACACTTTTATAGCCGAGGTCGTGCGCGATTTGAATAACCGCGCGACCAGCAGCGGAGTTCGCTGCATTTTGGATGAGCCAATCTCCTTTTTTGAGATCGACGTAGTCGTGCAACAAACGCCACGCTGTCATCGGATTGATTTTCAACATCGCCGCGTGCACAGGCTCAATCCCTTTGGGGACGACGACCAATTCATCAGCCTTCATCGCAACGGCGTCTCGCCATGTGCCGATATTGTGCGGCAAAATGACCAGGTCACCCACGGCGACATTCGTCACGTTTGCGCCAACTTCAGCAACCACTCCCGCGCCTTCGAATCCAGGCGTCGCCGGCAACTCTGCTCGGACTGGATATTTTCCTTCGATCTGGTTTAAGTCGGCAGGATTGATTGGGGCCGCACGCATTTTCACGACAGCTTCACCTGCGGCTGGCTTTGGCCATGCCCGCGATTCAACACGCAACATGTCCCGAGGATTTCCGTGCGTTTCGTACACGGCTGCATTTATAGTTTTGTTCATCGATGGCAGCGCAAAATCATCCCTCCGGCAAAGTTCTGCAAACTGCCGCGCGTGTCGCGCTGCTTGGGCTTGTGATTAATGTCGGGCTCGCAACGGCAAAAATTGTGGCCGGCTTTATTGGTCATGCATACGTCTTGATCGCTGACGGAATCGAATCTGCCCTGGATGTAGGCGGCTCAATTGTAATTTGGGGAGGACTGACTGTCGCGGCACTTCCTCCGGACGAAACGCACCCTTACGGTCACGGAAAAGCCGAGCCGATCGCTGCGATGGTGGTCGCTTTGGGCGTATTGGCTGCTGCGTTAGTGATCGCCATTCAAAGTGTGCGCGAAATTTTGCTCCCGCATCATGCGCCTGCTCCGTGGACGCTGGTAGTTCTCGTCGTCGCGGTGGCCGTGAAGGAGACATTATTTCGCTATGTAATCCAATTTGGTCGCAAGGTGGAAAGCACCGCGGTAAAAACCGACGCCTGGCATCATCGCATTGATGCCATGACTTCTATTGCAGCATTCATTGGAATTTCCCTCGCGCTAATTGGCGGTGAAAAATGGCGAAGCGCCGATGACTGGGCGGCACTCGTTGCATGTGCACTCATCGCGGCAAACGGCATTCGCCTCGCACGGCCGGCGTTCTTTGAAATCATGGATACGGCGCCCGGTGAAAAAATTGTCAGGTCAATTCAGCGCGTTGCCACCTCAGTCCCGGGTGTTGTCGAGGTGGAGAAATGCCATGCCCGCAAGATGGGCTTGGATTATTACGTCGATCTTCACGTCGGCGTAGACAGCAACATTTCCGTGCATGACGGCCACCAGATCGCGCATCGAGTGAAAAGCGCGATCCAGCAAAGCGACTCGCGAATCGCCGACGTGCTCGTACACATCGAGCCTGCGGGAAATATGTAGCCACCGGCTTGTGGCCGGTTGATAACGAAACGAGAAAACGCTGACGCCTCACAGAACCGCGGCTACAGATTTGTAGGGCAACCGCTCCGGTTGCCAAACGGCAGGCGATGCGCCTGCCCTACAATTTGTTGATCAGGGCGACCAGCGCGGTCGCCAGAATCTTTCGCGCGCGCGCAATTCTGCGTGCGAACTCGATCAGACGCGGAATGTGATTGGGATGCGCAAGGAGGAATCTCGCCAGCTTTACCAAATGAGTTCGCTGGCGTTCGATGTCGAACAAGACCTTCGGTGGCGCAGGAAATGGTTCATGAGGCGTATCGGTAATGACGCGCAGCGAGAGCAATGGAATGCCATGTTCGGCGCAGGCGCGCGCAATAAATTCCGTTTCCATGTCCACCGCGGCTGCGTCTGTCGAGTGCGCGATTTCATTTCGCTCCTCACTGGAATCGATCAACGCGGGCAGCGTCAACAGATCGGCCTGATGAATTGGCAAGCTTGGAAAGGATTGCCTCTCGGTAAGATCAAGGGTCGAAAAATTTCGCGCGAGCAAGAGATCACCAGAGTGCAGTTGATCATTGAGCGCACCTGCAAATCCAGCGCTGATTAGAAATTCGAATTGCTGATCCTTGAGAAATTTTTCCACTTGTTGGCGGCAAACCTTCTCGCCTACACCGGTATGAAGCACTTCAATTTCGCGATCATCAACCGTGCCACGAATGATCCGGGTGCCATTACGATCGGTGCAGAATTTATTGCCCAGACGCCGCAAGAACTCCGAACTTTCCGCGGGCAAAGCAAACGTGACCGCAATCATAAGGCAGCAGCAAGATTTTTACAGAAGGCAACGAGGGATACAAAGGTTGTAATCGATCTGGAACTCTTCGTTATCTTCGTTTCCTTCTGTTGGACTCCGCTGGGCGAAATGATCAATTGGATCTTGCTGGCTCTTCGACGATCTGCACGACGAAACTCTTCTTCTCCACCGTCGCCGGGATCGTTGTTGTAGCCGGGGTCGCTCTGTCCGCCGTAGCATCGGCGAAGGCGGATGACGCTGGTATTTTTCCAGTAATCGAGTCAATCGCCGCGCGAAATTCTTGTTCACGACTGACTGGAAGATCCACAAGAACGCTGAGTCGACCCTGATCTTGAAGGCCTTTTGTAGCGGAACCGCCAAAGCGAGAGGTGATCGTGACGACTTCGTCAGCGGTGGCATCCAGTTTACCGGCTGCAACTGGCACTGTCATTTCGCCTACTCCCAAAGCGTTTGGGACTGGCGTGAACGTCGCCGCAGCGCGTTCGAGTGATTTGGCGATCTGCTGGCGCATCTGCTTTTCGAGCAGCTCGTGATTTGGGTTCCCTGTTTCGTGTCTCGCGATTAACCACAGGCCGAATCCGACATTAACACCCATGAGAACGATGAACGCTGTGCCTATCCGGAGCGCCATTTTGCGGCCTTGCTCCGTGACATCCAGCCGGCCTGGTAACACGACTTCGCGAGAGTCCCCGCGCATTCCGGCGTGAATCTGCCGCGCGACTGCCAGTTCGCGTTGCAGTTGCTTGTCTGAGATCAATCGCTCTTCCAAAGCAGCCCGCTCCCCCGCCGGCAAGTTGCCCTCGAGATAATCAAAAAGCTTATCGGGATTCATTTGTTTCTCGATTGAGAAAGCGTCACGCGAGAGCTCTTTGCACGCAATGGCTAAGTAGAAAGCCAAGCGGCTGCGGCATTTGCTCTCTCGCAGGGCGGCAATACAATCGCTCTAGTGGCCGAAAACGATCACAAAGAGGTGCGACGCCACGGTCGGATTTGGCATCGTTTGTTGCTCGGCCTCGCTCTATGCGCGGCTCTCCTGATCATTTTCCATCGGCCAATTTTGGCTGCAGTGTGCCGACAAATTGCGCTTCGGTACGCCAGCAGAGCAAACCTAAAGATCGATTTCCGTCTTGAGGGCAATCCTTTCAGTCATCTCACTGCACGAAATTTTCACGCGGTCCCGACCGGGCCCTCCCCGATCGAATCGATCGATATCGACCGACTGTACGTCGATTACGATCTGTTTGGTTTTTTGCGGCACGGTGTATCCCGTTTGTTCGAAAATGTGGAGACGCGTTCGGCGCGTATCGTGCTAAATCCAGCGAAAGCGCCTCTGAGAGCGCGGCCGCCAAAGCCACAACTGGAACTGCCGAAATTTTTTCCGGAACGATTGCGCCTGACGAAGGCAACATTAATCGTCAGAAACCGGCCGGATGATTTCGTGGCAGAGGGCGTCGATCTTGATTTGGATCCGCGCCATCCAGGTGACCTGCGGATTGAAACACTGCAGCTCCCTGCGGGCGACAGGTGGTCCAGGGTCTCTGGCCAGACCTCTTATACGAACAAGAATTTGATTTTGCGCGACCTGATCTTAAGCGATCAGGAGCAGCTCCGTCTGCTCAACATCGATGCATCACACATCGATGCCGATGCCCTCACACTCAATCTCAACTGCATCATCGGCGGCGGCCAATTATCCGCGTCTGCCGCGTTGACCGAAACGAAGTCGGCCCTCAATGCGAAAATAAATGTGGCTGCTCAAAAACTGGCGTCCGAATCACTCAACAAGTTCCTGGTGCTTCCGGGAACCTATCTCTCGGGCGAAATTGAGCGACTCGCCTTAGACGGTGCAGGTGTCATCGACTCGCCCCGTACGTGGAGCGGCAGAATGTCGTTGCAGACGAGCAATGTGGATCGCCCGGGGATCCATTTCGATCGCGGCGTTGTAGAAATCTCAGCAGAACAGGGCAGAGCAATTTTGCGATCCGCCGACATTATCCAGGACGTAAACAACTTTCATTTCCGCGGAGCAATGGAATTGCCTTCCAGTTTCAACGACTTTGGCCGCACACCAAGTAACTTTGAAATTTCCGGCACCGCACCTAGTCTGGAACGACTAACGGCAGGCACACCTGTGGGATTGACAGGCTCGGCGCGGTTCACCGGCAGGATCGACATCGCAAATGCAAATGTTCAGGCAACGCTGGGCGTGACTGGAGAGGCGATTGGCTTTCAGGATGGGATTGTCGACAAGCTGAACTGTACGCTTCGCGCATCCAAACGCGTGGTGCGCGGCGATACAAAAAGAGCGTGGTTCGCGGATCTTCGCACTGCAATGGAGTTCGATTTAACCGGAATTCGTTATCGCGATTACGTCGCCGATTCAGCAGAAGGCTCGCTCAACTCAAGCGATGACATGCTCGGGCTCGATCGCTTCAATGTGCGGCGAAAGCAAAATGAACTGAATGTTCATGGCCGGTATTTGCTTCCAGCGGAGGTCGGAAAATTTTCTTCGCAGCCCGCAGATGTTGATGTCTCGCTGAACGCGCCCGAAGCGGCAGACTTTTGGGTTGCCGATTCGCCAGACAGACTTAGCGGCCCCTTGCAGCTTGCGGCGCAGGTTCAATGGAAACAAGAGATCGCCAACGGACAAATGTGGCTTGCAGGATCAAATCTCAGCATGCGAGACCTGGTCTTCCGGCAAGTCAGCGCTCAATGTTCGATTTCGAACAACATCATTTATCTGAACGACCTCAGCGCGTTGCTAAACGATACGGACTACGTTAATGCGACTGGCAGGTTCAACCTGCGCCGGCCTTATCATTACAGTGGCAGGGTCTCCGCGAATGTCGCGAACCTCTCAACGCTTCAGCCGCTGTTTCACGCTTCCGGCAATCAGAATCAACTGGCGGGATCGACCACATTGGATTGGGAGGGAAACGGCGACGCGCAGACTTTTAACAACTCAGGCAAACTGAAGTTCGTATTGCAAAAAGCGCGCTATGGAAATTTGCAATCCCTGCAGGCGAACGTCGACGCATCCTATTTGCCGGATGGTCTCGACGTGCCGATCATCTTTTTCGCGACCAGCGGGATGGATTTCCGTGCTATCGCGCAGGCGAAAGGTGACAAACTCGAAATTGATAAGATCGAGCTTAACCAGGTCGTAAAGCCCCAACCGCAAGCGACAAGGCGCAGCGGTGCGCGCGGCGCGGCTCCGGCGCCGCCGACCCGTAGAAATTACGCATACGGTTACGTATCGATCCCGTTTGTGTGGAGAAATCTCGGGACCAACGCGGCGGTCATTCCGTCATCTGGCAAAGTATCGGCAACAATTCAGTCTGAGAATCTCGACTTAAAAAAACTTTTCGATGATCTCGGACTGAACGCGAAGACCTCAGGCATCGTAAACGCGAAACTCGATGCGGATGGAACGATCGCCGATTTGAGCGCGCGATTGGACCTTCAGATTCAAGATCTGCGAAGTGAATATTGGCCGAAGATGGAGCCGGCGACGTTCTCGTTGAACGCGCAAGCTGTGCACGATCGGCTGACCGTTTCAGGGAAACTGGAACAGGCGCGGCTTCAGCCCGTTGAAATAAACGCAAGCGTGCCGCTCAACATTCCAAAGATTGTGGCGGCCAGAAAATTTCCGGACGACACGCCGATTACGGCGAAAGCTCACATTGCGCGCACGTCTGTAAATTTCGTTCGGCAATTTGTTCCGGAGCTTGAGCAACTCGATGGCGAGCTGGGAATGGATGTCGATGTGAGCGGTACGATCGGTCACCCGATTTTGAGCGGGGCAGGGGACATGACGGTCAATGTGATGCGTTTTACAAATGCAACGATCCCTGCAGTGAGAGGCTTTGGTGCGCGGCTGACTTTCAGGGACAACGCGCTCACTCTCGATCGCTTCGGGGGCGATATCGCTGGTGGGCCATTCACCATGGGTGGCCGAGTCACGTTTCCCAAACTGATCGAACCGACTCTCGATTTACAATTCAAAGCGCAGAGCATGTTGATTGCGCGAAACGACACACTCACCATGCGGGCGGACGCGGATGTGCGGATCACCGGGCCGTTCGCGGCCGCGACCGTCGCCGGGAATGTCGCACTGACAAACAGCCGCTTCCTCAAGAACATCGATTTAATCCCTATCGGGCTCCCGGGCAGACCCGCACCGCAACCTCCATCGGAGCGCCCCGAGTTTTTTTCACTGCCGGCTCCGCCGTTCCGCGATTGGAAATTTGATGTCGCAATCAAGACCAAAGATCCGGTGCTGATTCGCGGCAGTCTGGCGACTGGCGAGGCGACAACTGATTTGAAATTAACAGGGACTGGATTTCATCCCGGCTTACAAGGCTCGGTGGGGATGGAAGATGTCGAAGCTACATTGCCTTTCAGCCGACTCGACGTTTCGCGCGGCTCGCTCACGTTCACACCGGAGGATTCGATGAATCCGCGCGTCGATCTGCAAGGCACGTCGGTTATCCGCGATTACACGGTGCGCGTTTACGTTTACGGAACTTTGCTTTCCCCAGAAGCGATTTTCACGAGCGAGCCGCCGCTCGCGCAGGAGGAAATCATTTCATTGATCGCCACTGGCGCGACCAGACAGGAACTTTCGACCGGCAACGTTCTGGCGGGGCGTGCGGCCATGTTGCTGGTGCAACAGCTTTACCGCAAAATCGTCAAAAAAGGCGAGCCAACCGACAGCAATACGGTGTTCAATCGGTTGGATCTGGATTTGGGAACGGTTGATCCGCGTACCGGTCAACAGCAAGCGACCGTGCGATTTAAGGTTAGTGACAACATTGTGCTTACGGGAGATGTCGGCATCCACGGGGATTTCCGAGGGAAGGTGAAATATCTGATTCATTTTCGCTGAAATGCGATACGGATTCCTGTTCTCTCTTGGAAGCGTGGCCCTGGCATTTGAAGTCGCAGCGCAAAGCGCAGTCGATGTCGCTCGACCGGAGCAGCGCCAGAAGGAGCGGCGAGCGGTGGAAAAAGCGCAGGAAAAGCGCGCGAAGCAGGCGAGCATCATCGAATTTCGCGGTGAACAGGCTTTCAATGAGAAAGACTTACGCTCGGCGCTGAAAGAAGAGATCACCACAATCGAAGATTTTGGATTAAGTCCTGCTCGGGCGGACGATCTCGCATTCTTCCTTGAGGTTTTTTATCGAAAGCACGGCTACGCGAAAGTGAACGTGCACTACGTGATTGAATCGTCGGATCGATTGCGTCTGGACATCACGGAAGGCCCGCGCTTCATGCTGCAGACGGTGCTTTTCGACGGAAACACGCGCGAACCGGCGGACAAGCTTTTCGAGTACATGGTAGGACCGACCCGCGAGCGATATTCGCGCCTTGAGAAAAGGTTGCCCTTCGTGGCGGCCGACATGCAGGAGGGCACCCACCTGGTGCAGCGTTTTTACATTGCGGAAGGTTTTCTCGATGTCGTAGTCGATCCGCCGCGCTATAAGTTTCAGCCGCAAAGTGACGACGTCGATGTCGTTGTTCCAATTCACGAGGGGCGACAATATTCGTTCGGTCACATCGTATTTACCGGCCAGACTGTTTACGGTGCGGAGGCGCTTCGCCCACAACTACTCGATTTGCTACAGCGTCCTTACGCCGGTGCGCGCGTGGAGGATATTCCGCGGCGACTCGAGGCTTATTTCAAGGCGCGCGGCTACTACGATGTCAAAGTTGTAGCCAATGGCGCGCCAGAGGAAGCAGTCGGAGGTCGAGTTCCGGTGAATGTGGTGATTTCGGCAGGGCCCGTTTACCAATTTGACGGCGTGACGGTTAATGGGCTACGACGGTTGCATCCTGGTTTTGTGACGAAACGGTTTACCAGATTAAGCGGCAAAACCTACAGCCCCGATGTTCTTGACGAGCGGTTTCGCACGCTGATGAAAACGGGGCAGTTCAATTTGCTGCAAATCAAGCCGGTTCCCGTGGATGGACATCTGTTACGGCTCGACATCTCGGCAGAGGAAGCCAAGAGCAGGGAATTCGGTTTTTGGGTCGGCTTCGACACTTACGAAGGCGCGCTCGCCGGTGTCCAGGTGGGCGATCGCGATCTGTTTGGCTATGGCCGTCCGCTCACGGCGTCGATTGAGGTTTCACAACGCAGTTACCGTGGCGACATTTTGTATGAGGACCCCTTCTTCTTTGACACAGATTTTTACTTCAAGGCACGCGGCTCCGCCTTCACTTTTGATTACGATGGCTACACAAAATTCGAAGTAGGCGGACGGTTCGAGCTGAGCCGCAAAATAACCAAAAACGATGAGGCGGCGCTGATCCTTTCCATCCGGCATGTGAAAATAACCGACTCAGAGATTAGGCCGGATTTCCTTCTTGGCCCGAGAGAGTATCAGGTAGACACCATCGGACTAAGCAACACACTTGATATGCGAGAGAGTCCATACGTAAACCCGCGCGGGTTTCTGGTCAGTAACACCTTTGATGTGGCCTCGAGCGCTCTCGGAAGCGACATTGAATACATCCGCGGTACCATGCGCGTCGGCTATTATCTTCCATTTGGACCGAAGCCGCTCACGCCCGGAGTCGTGGCAGACGAATCCACCGGCACGCCATTTCAGCGGTGGTTCCGGCAATCCTCCATTGCATTTGGTGCGCGCGTAGGAATTATTCACTCACTCACAACGAGTGGGTCTGGAGAAGCAACCGCCATTCCCATCGACGAACGCTTTTTCAATGGCGGCGCCACAACCGTGCGCAGTTTCGGCGAACGCGATCTCGGCCCGCACGATAATCACGGTCATCCTGTTGGTGGGGAATTTTATACCGTTTTTAATGTCGAATACACTTTCCCCATTTTTGGAGAACTGCAGGGCGCGATATTCACCGATGCCGGAAATCTTTTGCCCACGTCAGAAGACATTGGCTTAAACAACATGCGTTATGCGGTTGGTGCGGGCTTGCGCTACAAGCTGCCGGTCGGCCCGATTCGTCTCGATTACGGCATCAATCCCGATCCGCACCAATTCGAAGACTTCGGTGCGTTCCATTTTAGTTTCGGCTTCGCTTTTTAAGCCTGGTGCCAGTCATTAACACCCGGCTTCAGCCGGGTGCACTGCAACATGGAACGCCCGAACCGCTTCAGCGGTTTTCATCCGCTCAGAAAACCTCTAAAGCGGTTGCCGAGATTTAGCTGGCGATAGGCACCGCGCTAAAGCACGGTGTTAATGGGAATTGAAGCAATGGAGGATCGGCACTGGCTCGGCGACACTGCGCCCGAGGAATTTCGGAAGCAGCTGCATGAACTGGCGGATTGGATTGCGGATTTCCGTGAAAATATAGAGAAACTACGCGTCGCGCCTGACGACAAACCTGGCGCGATTCGTGCACAGCTTCCTGCGCAGGCGCCCGAGGAAGGCGAGCCGTTCAAGGAAATTTTAAGCGACGTCGATCGGCTGATCGTTCCCGGCATGGTGCATTGGAGCCATCCGATGTTTCTTGGCTATTTCGGCTGGACGGCGACCGCGCCGGGAATTTTGGGCGAGATCATCAGCGCGCCGCTCAATGTGAACGCGATGACGTGGCGGACCTGTCCAGCTGCTACTGAACTCGAGACAGTCGTCATCGATTGGCTGCGGAAATGGGTTGGTTTGCCCGACAAGTTTGGCGGAGTCGTTTACGACACCGCTTCAGTGGGAATCATGCATGCGCTCGCAGTCGCGCGCGAAGAAGCCGCGCCATCCACAAGAAAACTTGGGTTGATCAATCGCGGTCTGCCGCGCTTTCGCATTTACACATCGCATGAAGCGCACAGCGCAGCGGAAAAAGCGGCGATCACGCTGGGCATCGGGGAGGAAAATGTGGTTCGCGTTTCGAACGACAATGAATTTCGCATGGACGTAAAGCTGTTGGCCCAAAGCATCGCGCACGATCGACAGCAAGGTTTTCAGCCAATGGCGGTGGTCGCAACAGTAGGAACGACTTCGACCGCAAGCGTCGATCCCGTTCCTGAGATCGCGAAGATTTGCCAGGAAGAAAAGATGTGGCTCCACGTCGACGCCGCTTATGGCGGGGGGTTCGCCATGTTGCCGGAATACAAGTGGATAAGCAAAGGATGGGAAATGGCAGATTCGATCGTGATCAATCCTCACAAAACGGTTTTTGTGCCGCTCGACTTTAGCGTGCTTTACGTGCGCGACGCCGACCGTTTGCGCCGCGTTTTCACTCTCGTGCCCGAAGTTTTGCGCGGCGACACAATCGAAGGCGAGAAGAACTACATGGACTACGGCATTCAACTTGGTCGTAGATTTCGCGCGCTCAAAGCGTGGGTGATCTGGCGCTCATTGGGGCGCGCTGGAATCGTTTCGCGTCTACGCGAACAAGTGCGCATGACAAACCTGCTCGCGAGCTGGATCAACGCCGATGACCGCTTCGAGCTCGCCGCGCCCGTCAGCATGGGTGTGGTTTGTTTTCGTTTCGTTTGTGCTAATGAAAACAAACTCGACAGGTTGAACAGCGAGATTGTGGAGCAAATCAATGCTTCCGGACGCGCTTATCTCACGCAAACAAAATTGCGCGGCCGGACGGTGATGCGAATTGGCTTGGGTAATGTGCTCACGACAGAAGAGCATCTGCGCAAGGCATGGCAATTGATTGGAGAAAGAGCAGACGCTGTTTGAGAAAAGTTCCAAATTCCAAAACCCAAATGCCAGACAGATTTCAACCAGCCAAATCCCAAAGGATGAAAGCGCGCTTGATGACTTGAAGTTTGGAGTTTAAGCCTTGGGATTCCCGCCGGATTTGCGACTGAGCTTCGCCGCCGCTAAATTTTCGCACTTATGATGAAGTTACTTCGCAGGCACAAAGACTGGCTGATGATCGTGATCGCCATTCTGGCCATTCCCTTCATTTTCTATTTTGTAAGGACGCCCGATTACGGTGCAATGAAGCAGGGCGACCTCGGCCAAATCTACGGCCGCCAGCTTAGTCAATTGGAGATTGATGCAAACGCGCGCCTTGGCGGTCTGGCACAGGCTCTCGGGATGTCGGATTTTTGGGAAACACTATCGCTTAGGCAGCCGGGCAATGGTGGTTATGGAACATTTGCGGTTGACCTCATTATCTTGCGGCATGAGGCAGAGCGCCTCGGTCTTCGCCCAAGCGGTGCTGAAATTGCCGATGTCGTGCGGAAGTTGCCGGCGTTTCAGGGCGAGTCGGGCTTCGATATTACCAAGTTCAGCGATTTCGTGCGAAACGGGTTGGGGCCTATGGGACTCGGCGAGGAGCACATTGAACAATTGGCGCGCGATGAGATTTGCCTGAACGAAATCAAAGAACTCCTTGGAGCAGGCGTTACCATTTCCAAAGACGAGCTGGATGAAAATTTTCGGCGCGGCTACGACAAATTTTTCGTGAGCGTGATCCGATTTCGTTCGGCTGATTTCGAGAACGACATCACTATCAAAGATGAAGATGTGCAAAAGTATTACGATGCGCACAAGTCCGAGCTGAAAACCGACGAAAAAAGGAAGGTGGAATTTGTTCGTTTGGGACTGGCGGACGAGCCGGCCGAATACACCAACCTTCCAGGGCCGCTGTCGCGACCAGCATATTCTTCGGCCTTTACAGACAGGTTCATCCAAAGCCTGATCGCGGCCTATGCCGCCACCTCATCTTTTGTTGGAAGCGACGTGACAGCGCAACTGCGGAATGAGCAAAAGACGTTGACGGGGACAGAACGGATCGAGGCCTTGCAAAAGCTGGCCGACCGCGCAACCGATTTCACCCAAGCGCTCTTAGAGAAAGACGCGGATTTCAGGCAGGCCGCTGCGAAATTTCAACTGCCGGTGAATGAAACCGGCGAATTTACGGCAGCGGCGCCTGATTCGAAGTTGAAAGCTGATCCTCAGCTCAGTGCGGCCGCTTTTAAACTATCGGCGCAGGAGCCGAACAGCGATCCGGTCCAAGTCGCAGATGGATTTTATATCTTGCATCTGGTCGGGGTCACCGAGACGCGGCCTCTCACAATGGAAGAAGCAAAACCGAAAATCGTTGACGCGATCAAAAAGTCGCGAACTCGCGAGCTGATGTCCTCAAAAGGTCCGGAGCTGGCGAATCAGCTACGCGAAGCGGCGAAATCTTCCGCGGGATCTGATCTTCAAGCGGCCATCCAAAAAGCTGGCGTTAAGGCTGAGAAGCTCCCGCCGTTTTCGTTGTTTGAGGAGGAAACAACCAAGTCCCAAGACAACGAAACAAATCAAAGCAAGGAACCAAAGAGCGAACAGGTTTCCCAAGGCAAGGAACCAAAGAATGAGCCGCCCTCCCAAAGCAAGGAGCCGAAGAATGAACCGCCCGATCTTCCCATGATTAAACAGGCGGTGGCATTCCTGAATGCCGGCGAAATCAGCGATTTTGTTCCTTCGGCTGAGAACGGATTCATTGCGATTTTAGAAAAGCGAGAACCATTTGCCGATCCGGATGCCGGCGAGAAGAAGGCAGCTTTTGAGAAAAAACTTCTCGATAACAAGCAGCGAATCGTCTTGTACGAATGGTTGCACGAGCGCCAGCAGGCTGCCGGGCTGGGATCTCGCAAGGGTTGATCTTATAGCGTCACCGTTTTCGGGGACCTGACGTCAATGCAACAAACGCCTGACGAGATCTTTGACGAGGCGAGCGGCGATCTCGCCGTCGGCGATCTGGAAAGCGCAG
>QHNQ01000155.1 GCA_003218135.1 Verrucomicrobiota bacterium | reverse complement strand
AAATCGCCAGCCCGATCAACATGCCGATTCCCGCGGCGCCGAATCCGTACTGCCAACCGTAAATTTCGCCGAGTGTGCCGGCGATGAGCGGGGATATAATGACACCGGCGTTGATGAAGATGTAATAAATCTGAAACGCGTCCGCGCGGCGGTTGTCGCCGGTTGCGTACAATGCGCCGACCTGGCTCGCGAGATTTCCTTTGAAACAACCGACCCCAATGAGCAGACACGTTAAGGCGACGAGGAACGTGACGTCGAAAGCTACGAGGAATTGGCCGGCTGCCATCAGCAGCGCGCCGATCACGATCGTGCGCGTGCGACCGAGCACGCGATCGGCCAGCAATCCGCCGAGGATCGGTGTGAGATAAACCAGACCGGTGTAAAGCCCGAAGATCGCCGACGCAAGCGGCTGAACGGCGAGAGGTCCGCGATAAAGAAATTCGAGAAAATGACGAAACGGAACGAATCCGGCGACGTGCTCGATGTGCGAAGTGAGCAGCAGCTGTTTCACCATGTAGAGAATCAGCAGCGATTGCATTCCGTAGTACGAAAAACGTTCCCATGCTTCGGTGAACGCGATGTAACCGAGCCCGCGCGGATGCCCAAAGAAACTGCGGTCCTCGGGGTTATGCACGAGCGCAGAGTGTTGCGTCCGGCGAGCTTTGGCAAGCCCTTCGGTTAGCGCCAAAGGCGCCCATTCAAACTGAAGCCTGGGGCAACGCCCCAGGATCTCGAAAATCAGAACCGCCAGCGCTAAAAGCGCGATTCACCTCCGGTCGCGCCCGAAAGTTGGATGAATCGCGCTCTCAGCGCTTATTTTGGAGGGGGATGACCAATTTTCCTGGGGCGATGCCCTAGGCTAAAGATGACAGAGCGCCGTGGGCGCTAACTGAAACAATGTTTGTCGGGCATTACAGCGTCGCTTTCGCAGCTAAGACTGAGCGAAACAAAATCCCGCTCTGGGTTTTGTTCATCGCTGTGCAATTTCTCGATTACATCTGGGCGACGCTGGTCTTGCTTGGAATTGAGAAGCTCCGTGTGATCAAAGGTTTTACCGCGGGCAGCATGCTCGACTCGTATTTCCATCCGTATTCACACAGCCTGATCGCCGCGCTCGCGTGGTCGGTGATTGCCGCTCTCATTTATAAGTCTGTTTGCAGCCGACACGGCTGCCTCTACAGGAGGTCGGCAGCATTGATCATCGGCGTTGCAGTTTTCTCGCATTGGCTTCTCGACTTCATTGCGCATCCGCGCGATCTCGCGATCTACGATAACACTTGGAAAGTCGGTTTCGGTTTGTGGCGTTATCGCGACCCTGAATTTGCATTGGAGATCGCGCTCCTTGCTGGCGGGATAGTTCTTTATCTCACGCGGAATGTGATGCCGGCAATTCGCAAAGTAGCCGTAATCGCCTTCGGGATCGCGCTGCTCATCGTCCAGATCGGCGATACGTATGTGCCTCGCACGCCATTGACCGATAAGGCGACAGCGATGGGCGTCTGGATTTTCTACACGCTGTTCGTTGTTGTCGCGTTCATTGTGGAGAAGATCGGGAGCCGGAGCCAAAGTAGTGCATCGTGATCGTAATTGTTTTCGGTGTTTCCGGCGCCGGCAAAACTACAGTCGGCGAATTGCTCGCGCGCGAACTCGACTGGCATTTTCTTGAAGCCGATGATTTTCATCCGGCAGCAAATATTGAGAAGATGCACAGTGGTCATCCGCTAACGGACGAAGACCGGGCGCCATGGCTGGAACGTTTGCGCGAGCAGATCAAACGGTCCCTCGCTGCGCGAGAGAACGCGGTCCTCGCATGTTCCGCTCTCAAACGAAAATATCGCGACTGTCTTCGCGTGAATCGTGATGTGAAGTTCGTCTTTCTTCGCGGTGACTCCGCGCTGATTGCAAAACAACTGCGCCATAGGCGCGGTCATTTCTTTGATCGGGCGTTGTTGAAAAGTCAGTTTGATGACTTGGAAGAACCGCAGCCGGATGAGAGCGCGCTAACAATTGAGTTGGGCCGAACGCCGCAGGAGCTTGTGAAGGAAATCAAAGAGAAACTGCATCTGAGCCGAGGTTAGCTCGATGCGACAGATTTGGGAACGCGCGGGCGCGTGGCTGGCGTCAATAACATGAAGATCCCCGCCGCAAGCGCACAGAACATCAGGACCGCAAATCCGGCGACGAAAGATCCAGTTCGCGTGTGCAGATACCCAAACGCGTAAGGTCCAGCAAACCCTGCGACGCTCGCCAGCGCGTTGATCATTCCCACTGCAACCGCGGCTGTGGATTCGCTAAGGATTTCCGTTGGAATCGCCCAGAATGCGGCCAGAAATGCCATGAGCACACAGATCATGCTGAACCATAAGATCGTCATTTGATTTGTGCTGGGCAGACTGATGAGACACAAGAACCCAACTCCGGCGATGAAGAGTGGAACGGCAGCATGCCAGCGTCTTTCGCGACTCTTGTCGGAATGCTGGAGTTCCTGCTCAGAATGACCTAACGCATAGAAGGACTGCCGATCTGCTGGCGCTTCCATCGCGTCCCCTGAATAAATGAAGCGCTGAGAAGAATCAAAAGGAAACCGACCATCGTGGGACCGACGCGTAGCTACACACAACTCGTTGTGTTATGAGCTTACTCGCCAGCACGAGTGCTGTCCAAGTGGAACATAGGCATTTTGCCTGTGTGCCCAGCAGACATTTTGTCTGCTTGCTGAGGCAGCGGAGTCCAACTCCGCTGGGCGCACCAGACCACAGGTCTATGTTCCGGGCGCAGGTTTTTTCAGACAGATCAGTTTGTTCACGAGCGCGTTGGTTCCTTTTTCCAAGAGCATGCCCCACGCACTAAGGACTGCCAGGGTGGGGATACAAACCAACAGAAACATCCAGATCGGCACTTCGCGAATGCGGAGTCCGAGCCAGATGACATAAGGTTGATGAATGAGATACAGGCCATAGGAATAGAGGCCCACAAGACCGAAAAGTTTGGCTGGCACTTGAAATAGCGAAATGAGCCCGGCGATGCCGACGATTTCCAACATGCAACACGTGCCGGTGGCGAAATCGCAAAAAATATATGGGTAAAGTCCGTGGTAGAGTTGCAGCGCCGCGGGATAGAGAATCAATCCGACTACGAATCCCGCGCCACGGAGAAGAAACCACTCAAGGCGCGCGGGCGATTGGCTGAACCACATTACCAGTGACATTCCCAGCGCAAACTCCGGCAACCGGCAAATCGCGAAACCGCCGAGGACCCACAGTCCGTTCTGTGGCCAGACAACAAGTAATATGTAGCGAGCAAAAAATCCTGCTGCGCACGCGATTACCAGAAACCACGACGGCCCGCAGCGGCGCGCCGTCCAGAAGAGCAGGGGAAAGATCAGATAAAACTGGATCAGCATCGAGAAGTACCACCACGCTGCATTGAGGTACATGAAGTTCATCTGGATATCGATGAACCGGAGACCGAGCAGGCTCAGAACGATGCGGTCATCCACCGGTTCGAGTCGCGCGACGAAAGGCGAAACCAGATAAACCAAATGCGCCACCCAGTACATCGGATACAGCCGCAGAAAGCGCGCTCGATACCAGCCGCCCCATGCGATACCCCCTGATTCGGCCCGGCGCATCGTCGATTGCATCAGCGTCCAGCCGCTCAGGATGATGAAGACACCGACGGCATGAAATCCGAGTCCGGATATCTTGAACCAGGCCAATCTCAGGATCGTCAGTGCGCTCCCAGCCAGGTTGCTCCAATCGGGTGGCGGAAGTACGCCATGTTGGAAATAGGTGCTGACAAAATGAAAGTACGCGACGAAAAGAATCGCCAGTCCTTTTGAGATGTCGATCCAAACGAGGCGCTTCATTCGCACCCGCTTAACAGGAACTGAGAAAGCTTGCAAGGAACGGCGGTCTCCAGTCCGGCGAGGATGATCGAGATCGCCGCGCGTTGAGATAGCGCAGACAGGCTTGTCTGCGTCACGCCAAGAGCATTGACGACATCGAACGCAGTTCGTTACATCACCGTCGTGACCACAGACGCTGAGATGGAAACCGCGCTTGAACGCGGACGTCTCCGCGTCGTGATCGCGACGATTGTCATTAACGTTGTTGCGGTTTCACTGCTAACGTTCGCGCCGTGGTCGGATTGGCGCACCGGCGCGGCGCTAAACATCGTCGATAATTGTTTGCTCGTCGGTTTTGCGGTAGTGAGGCGTGATGCATTGCTCGCGCGATTGCTCCTTTTCGGACTCGTAGTCGGATTCGCGGAGCTACCGGCTGACGCGTGGCTGGTCGATTACACGCATACCCTCGATTACTCGATCGGCGGTGGCCCGATGATCTGGCGATCGCCGGTGTGGATGCCCCTGGCGTGGGAGGTCGTGGCGGTGCAATTCGGTTACATCGGACTCCGGTTGTGGGAACGCTTCGGCAAACTCGGTTTGCTCATGATCGGGCTTCTAGGGGCGATTAACATTCCGTTCTATGAAGAAATGGCGCGCAGGATTCATTGGTGGCAATACACCGGTTGCCGGATGATTTCGTTAACGCCGTGGTACATCATTCTCGGCGAATTCGGCATCGCGCTGGCGTTCGCGTTGCTTGCGCGAACTTTGCGGCATGGCTCACCGCGCGTGGCCGTCGTCGCTGGTGTCGCGGGGGGAATATCGATTTTCGCTTGCTACACTGTTGCCTTTTTCATTACAGACCGACTGATACCGTAAACCAATGCGAAGAGTTTTCCTCGTTTTCATTGCGACTTTCGTTTGCGCGGCAGTTACGGACGGGAACGTGCCGATCGTCGTCGAGACAGGGGATGCGAAGCGGAACGTGATGAAATTATGCAGCGATGCAAGCGAGCAGCTGAGAAACGGTGATGTTGCAAGTGCGAAACGCAACATTAATGAAGCGCTTCGCATCGATCCCAAATTGTGGCCGGCGCTGTACGTCCGTGCGGAGATTTTCGCCCGCGAAGGCAAATACGCGCTAGCCATTCAGGATTGTAATGAAGCGCTGCGGCAAAACCGGGGCTTCATCGATGCGGCCTTGCTGCGCGCCAACATCAACGTGGCGCTTCGGAAATACGCAGATGCGTCGAAAGAGTTTAACTCTCTCATCGCGATGCGGCCTCCGACTGTTATTCTCTCCAGAGCTCTCAGCGAACGCGCATGGTTTCAGGCGACGTGCCCAGAGGCATCATTTCGTAATGGGCAACAGGCGGTGAAAGACGCCAAAGCGGCTTGCAGCATAGTGGCATGGAAAGACGAGGACATGATAGATACGCTTGCCGCGGCTTACGCGGAGACTGGTGATTTTGACTCAGCTGTGCGTTATGCGCAGCAAGCCCTGGCTATCAAAGACATCTCTCCAAGAGTGGCCAAAAGGATCCAAGGGCACATCGCATTGTTTCAACAGCACAAGCCGATTCGGTCCTAGCCAGCGCGTTTACTCGGCACACCGATACATTGACATGTGCGCTGCGTTGCTCGGACGCAGAGAAAGTGCGTTTAGTTGGTGGTGCATCGAATTGTTTCTCTTTTACCTGCTGCGACCGAAATAGCAGCTGCGCTTGGGCTAATGGATCAAGTGGTCGGCGTTTCGCATGAGTGCGATTATCCGCCCGAAGCAAATGACCGGTCGCGCGTCACACATTGTCCGCTGCACGATGCCGGCCTGAAGAGTCAAGAAGTGGACGAATGGGTGCGCCGTGCATTGCGCGAGGACGGCCCCATTTACACGATCGATGAACCGCTTCTGCGCAAGCTGCGCCCCGATGTAATCCTCACCCAGAAATTGTGCGATGTATGCGCAGTCGGTTACGGTACCGTTGCGCGGCTCGCCGAAACTTTACCCGGTCCGCCACGCGTGATAAACCTCGAGCCCTCAAGCTTGTCCGATATTTTCGACGACATTCGACGTGTTGCGGAAGTCTGCGGTGTTTCCGAGCATGCAGAGGAACTCATCGGCCAATTGTCACGTCGCATCGAAGCAGTGCGTCGCCGCGCGTATCGCATTGCAAACCGGCCGCGCGTCTTACTGATGGAGTGGGTTGATCCGCCGTTTTGTTCCGGTCATTGGGGACCGGAGCTCATCGAGATCGCCGGTGGATGCGACCCGTCAGGACGTAAACACCAGCCTTCCGTCCAAATCCGGTGGCAGGAAGTGCTGGATGCTCGTCCTGACATCATCGTGCTTGCGCTTTGCGGGTACGATATTGATCGCGCGCGGCACGACTACGAAATCCTTCGGAGATTTCCAGGATTCGATTCGCTTCCCGCAGCGCAGTGCGGCGAAATTTATGTCGTGAACGCCAGTGCGTATTTCGCGCGACCGGGACCGCGTATTGTTGATAGCCTTGAAATTCTAGCTGGCATTTTGCATCCGAAAGAGTTTCCCCAGTTTGTTTCCCGCGGGCCTGACGATCCGCGCGTTATTCGCGCCGGTTGAGAACTGCATGCGACGATCGCGTTTCGGTCATCCTACATGCGACTTATCAGCGGCGCGTAGCTTGATATTGATCTCCGACGTAAGCGTTCGATGAACGGGGCACTTCGCAGCGACCTCCATCAACTTCGCGTGCTGTTCTGAGGTCAAAGGTCCAGTCAGTTCGATTTCAACATCGATTCTGTCCAACATGCCCTCTTTCGTTGCGCACTCCTCACAATCCATTGCATGAATGCGCGAATGCGAGAGCGAAACCGTGATGTTTTCGAGAGGAAACTGATGCCGGCGTGCGTAGAGGCCGACTGTCATTGAAGTGCAGACACCGAGACTGATCAGCAGGTAATTGTAAGGATCGGGTCCCGCGTCACCGCCTCCGGCACTTACCGGTTCGTCAGCAACAAGGCGATGCTTACCAGCAACGATTTCCTGCTTGAAGCTGCGTACGTCGCCCCGCACGACGATGTCAGGTGCCTTGGTGTCGCTTTGTGCAGCCATAATCAGAATCAGGCGCGGAGGATACCCGCAAACGCGGCGCGATACCGCCACAAGAGAAATAATTCGAGAACGGTGACAACGATGGCAGGCGGCACCCCCTCGGGTGCCATCAAAATGTGAAAGCACCAAATGTTTACTATGATCGCGCCTAGAATCGTCAGGCCCAACGGAACGAAGCGGCCAATCAACAGAAGCAAGCCAGCGATAAACTGTAGACCGCCGATGACATAGACGTACCCGCTCGCAAAGAACGCGTGCAAATATTCACCGGTCACGCCTTGCGGAAGCGGCGGCATCGGAAGGAAATGCAGGAATGCGTTGGATCCGAAGGCAACGAAGGTTAGTCCGAGAAGAACGCGAGCAATGATAGTTGCGATTTTCATTCGCGCATCGTGACTAGACCGATTGAAAATTCCAATCCCGAAATTGCTGGAGGCAAACTGGCAGCGATAGCAATTATCATTTATTCCGAAACAATTCATTCAAATCGGCGGACGAAGCGTTGTCAGCCAGAAGATTGAATGTGCCGTTTGCACTGATGTTCTTGGCGGCGCGAACAAATGCGCCCCATGCAGCGAGCGCCAAACCGGAGCCGACAGAGATGCGACGCACACCGAGATCGGCGAGTTGGGAAACCGAGAGCTGATGATTAAAGCCGGAGACAAGTACGTTGACTGGTTTCGGTGCGACTGTTTTGACGATCTGCGCGATTTCATTCGGATCACTGACGCCCGGCGCGTAAAGACAATCGGCACCGGCTTGGGCGTACGCAGCGAGTCGGTCGAGCGCGGTGTACAACGGATCGCGATGACCGACCAGCCACGCTTCGCAACGGCCGGTTAGCACCACGCCAGTTTTAGACTCGTCAATGGCAGAGCGCGCAGCACGAATGCGTTCGATGGCCACCTTTTTCTCGTAGAGCGGTGCGGCTGGATTTTGTGAATTGTCCTCGATCGAGAGTCCAGCGACACCTGTGTCGATGCAGAGCTTCACATTTGCAGCAACGTTCTCAGGTTTATCAGCGAAGCCATTAAAAAAATCTGCGTTCAGCGGAAGCGTTGTTGCTTCCGCGATTTCACGGATGTGCGCGAGCATTTCATCACGCGGAACGCCGCCATCAGGTTTGCCGCGCGAAAATGCGAAACCAGCCGAAGTTGTGGCGAGCGCGTTGAACCCGAGCCGTTCCAGGTAGATCGCGGTTCCAATGTCCCACGGATTGGGAAGCACGAAGCAGCCAGACTCGTGCAACGAGTGAAATTTCGAAGTAGCGGAAGGGAGATTTTGTGGTGGTTTCATGCCGCATCCTAGGCGAATCGAAGCCACCCGCCAGTTTCGGCGATGGGGCGCGGCTTTAATTCAAATCAGGGCCCGGCAAGCGATGCGCTTGCCCTACAACTGATTATTTCTGCTTCGCAGACCTGACTTTCCAAATCTGTAGCAGTGGACCTTCGGGGCCGTAGATCGGATCGTTATCGGGAATTGGCAGGGCTGCGATGTTCTGATCGGCGTGGGCCCGTTCGCCAGGCCGGCCGCGAAGCAGATCCCACTCGCGTCCATCAGGGTACGCACCAACGACGCCGAAATCCTCGCTGGACTCGACCTTGCGGTGAGCCACGCCGGTTGGAATTACAATCACATCGCCGGCGTGAACCTCGACGTTCTTTCCGTGCTCGCCGCCGAGTCGCAGGGTCGCACTGCCGCGATAGACTCCCAGCGCTTCATGCGTCGTGCTGTGATAATGAGCGAAGGAATAAACGCCGTTTCGCCATGAGTTGGTCCAATCATTTTCAGCAAAGCGTTGCTCAATGACTGAGGCGGGATCTTCCGCCTCAGCTGTGAATGCCTGCCGATACAGCAGCAAAGGCAGCACGCTATTGGGGAAAATGCCGTCGTCCTTGAAACGGAATTCCTCGGGCTCAACGAATTCCCGTTGGTTAACCGCGGGATGAGCTTGCATATGTAACGCAATATCGCGCGAGAAAAGGCTGCCGGTCGTCTTGATCAAAGATTCTCGTGAACAATCGCTTATTGTCTTTGCCAATATTGCGCGTATGGCAACTGGCGCTGTCATGTTGAGCGAGGGGAAACATCTCTGGCCCCATTTCTGTTGAGAGATCGGCCTACGATGATCCGAGATTCTTCGCTTTCGCTCAGAATGATATTGTGAGTTGGATTGTATGCAAGAACCGACAGGTGTCTCCCAGTTAGTCGAGCATCTTTTCCGTCACGAATCGGCAAAGATGATAGCAACGCTCACGCGGATTTTCGGCATCGAACATTTGAGCCTGGCGGAGGATGTGGTGCAGGAAGCGCTCTCGCGCGCGTTGGAGACGTGGCCATATCGCGGAATTCCGGAAAAACCTTCGGCGTGGATCATGCGCGCGTCGCGCAATCTCGCCCTCGACGTGATCCGGCGGCAAAAGAGTTTCCGTGCGAAGGAAGCCGAGATTGCGCAATTGATGGAGCGTGATGGGTCTGCAGACGAAACTGCAACCTTCTCGGAACACGAAATCGCCGATGATCGTTTGCGGATGATGTTCGTGTGCTGTCACCCGGTGATTCCATCGGAGGCACAGGTGGCGCTCGCGTTAAAAACGCTCTGCGGTTTCAGCGTGGCGGAAATCAGTCATGCATTTCTGACAACCGAAGCGGCGATTGCCAAGAGATTGACGCGCGCGAAACAAAAGATCCAGGAAGCGCACGTTCCATTTGAGATTCCCGCCGGCGATGAGTTGGCGCGCCGACTCGACAGCGTCTTGCAATCGCTCTACCTGCTGTTCAACGAAGGGTACAAAGCGTCCAGCGGCGAGAAGCTGGTTCGCAGAGAATTGTGTGAGGAAGCGATCCGTCTCACGGAATTACTGGCACAACATCCAGCCGGGAATCATCCGAAGACGCACGCTTTGCTGGCGCTGATGTTGTTCAACGCGGCGCGGCTTGCTGCTCGCGAAGATGACCGGGGGAACCTGCTTCGACTCGAAGAACAGGACAGGACGCGGTGGGACCAGGCAATGATCGCGCGCGGCATGTCGCACCTGAGCGAATCGGCCGCGGGTGGTGTAGTCAGCGAATATCATCTTCAAGCGGGGATCGCCGCCTGTCACGCAACGGCAAAAGACTATCAATCGACCGATTGGGCCAGGATTTTATCACTCTACGATCGATTAATGGAATTTGATGATTCGCCTGTCGTCGCGCTCAATCGGGCGGTGGCTGTCGCAAATGTTCACGGGGCGAAAACAGGATTGGAAGCAGTGCGCGCCGTCCGCGACGGCAAAAAATTAGATTCGTATTATTTGTTCTATGCGGTGATCGGCGAGCTTGAGATGCGATTGAACAATCGTGAAGCTGCCGCCCAGGAATTCCGCAAGGCCTTCGAACTTGCGGAAACGAAATCGGAGCGAGCGTTCCTTTTGAAGCGGCTGCGAGACTGCGAACCAATCTCTGAGCTTTCGTCGAACAGCCCGTCGGCCTGACGTTGTACGCGCCGACGGCATTTTGGGATTCCTTGAGATCAATGTCCTGAACGCATTGGCTCATTCGTCGTATCTTCAAAAGTCACATCAACAGAAAGGTAAAAATGAGCAAGTCAGAGAAGAAACAGGCTGCAAGCATCGCTTGGTTTGAAATCCCGGCCGACAACCCGGAACGAGCCAAGGCGTTCTACAGCAATTTATTTGGCTGGACGATCAATCCATTTCCTGGGTCGAGCGATTACTGGCACATCGATACGGGCGGCGCCGATGCCAGTCCAGACGGAGCACTGAAAAAGCGGAAACATCCTCAAGAGCCAGTCGTCAACTACGTGAGTGTGGATTCGGTGGACAAGTTCGCGGACAAAATCGCGAAACTCGGTGGTAAAATTTCCATGGCGAAAACGGCGGTGCGGCAGATGGGCTACTTCGCCATGTGCCAGGATACCGAGGGCAACGCCTTTGGAATTTGGGAAACCGATCCAAACGCAAAATAATTTGTCCTAAAGTGGATCGCTCGCTCGTCGTAGTTTTGGAAAATCAAGAAAACCATCAACTATCAACCAAGAACTAAAAGCTAAATGAACACACAAAATCAAAATGGATACATGCTGCTGTTTCGCGGCAACGATTGGATCAAGCCTCTTTCGCCGGAGGAAAAACAGAAAGTCACCGACCAGTGGATGGCGTGGTTCAGGCGGCTGACCGATCAAGGCAAAGCCGTCGCCGGCAATCCGCTTGAACGTGAGGGCAAAATCGTGTCAGGCAAAAATCGCGTGGTGTCTGACGGCCCATTTGCGGAATCGAAAGAAGCGATCGGGGGCTACTTTTTGCTCGACGTCGCCAGCCTCGATGAAGCGGTGGCGATCGCGCAGGAATGCCCCGGCTTGCCGTACGGCGTGCAGGTGGAAGTCAGGCCGGTGGCGGCCGAATGTCCAGTCGCGAGCGAACTGAAACAAGAGGCGCAGTTCGTTAGCGTCTAGGCGAAGCAAACGGCGTTACGCGACGACGACAAAACGGGAGGGTTCATGTGCCCGGCTTGTGTTGCGAACGTGGGGTTCATCGCGGCGAGCGCGGCATCCACGAGCGGGATGGCTGCGCTCGCCGTGAAAAGGGCCTTATTGAAATGGCACGCAAAATCATCAAGAGGAGAAAGAGATAAACAAAAGGCAAAAAATGAAAAAAGAAATGAACAAGGGAAAAGCAGTGAAGCTGCCGAAGGTGGTGTCGTCGAAAGCGTGGGAAGCTGCGCGCCGGAAACTGCTGGTAAAAGAAAAGAAGTTGACCCGGGCCCGTGACGCGTTGGCGGCCGACCGTCGACGGATGCCGTGGTTAGCGGTTGAAAAAGAGTACGAGTTCGACGGGCCCAAGGGCAAGGCGAGCCTGCTCGATCTGTTTGACGGCCGCCGTCAGTTAATTGTTTATCGCGCCTTTTTCGAGCCCGGTGTGAAAGGTTGGCCGGAACATGCCTGCGTCGGCTGTTCCATGGTGGCCGACCAGGTAGCTCACCCCGCGCATCTTAACGTGCGCAACACGACTCTGGTGTTCGCGTCGCGCGCTTCGCAGAAGGACATCCAGCGTTTGAAGACACGAATGGGCTGGGAGTTCATCCCGTGGTACACAATTAGGGACAGCTTCGACAAGGACTTCGGCGTGGATGAATGGCACGGCACCAACGCGTTCATCCACGATGGCGACCGCGTGTTCCGAACCTACTTCATCAACGATCGCGGCGACGAGCAGATGGGGAGCACCTGGAACTACCTCGACATCACTGCGTTCGGGCGCCAGGAGCAATGGGAGGACTCGCCGGAGGGCTATCCCAAGACTCCGCCGTATGAGTGGTGGATCTGGCACGACGAACCAAACCCGGATTCCGAGACACCCGGTTCAGTGCAACTTCGCGCATACCGAGACTCTTTGAACGCCGCCGGCGCCAAGTGATCGCATACTGAAACCGAAACCGGGGAGAAATTATGAATCGAGTAACACATTTCGAAATTTACACCGACGATCCAGAAGCGGTTCAGCCGTTTTACCGGGATGTCTTTGGGTGGAAGTTCCAGAAGTTTGAAGACGGTCCGATGGAATATTGGCTGGTCACTACCGGTGATGACAAGGAGCCGGGAATCAATGGTGGGCTCACGCGCCCGCGAGAAGGTCAAAGTCCTGGCACGTTGAACACAGTCGCGGTTGCCTCTCTTGATCAAACCATCAGAAAGATCGAGCAACGTGGCGGCAAAATCTGCGTTCCGAAAATGGCGATCCCGAAAGTCGGCTGGCTCGCATATGCACAAGATCCAGCCGGCAACGTGTTTGGAATCATAGAGCCGGACGCAAACGCCAAATAACCAAAAGCGCAAGAAATCATGTCAACCAATACTATTCGACTTCACCGGGTGCTCCGCGCTGCGCCTGAGAAAATCTACAAAGCGTTCCTCGATGCCGACGCGATGGCCAAATGGCTTCCGCCAAACGGATTCACGTGCAAGGTGCATCACATGGAGGCGAAAGCTGGCGGCAGTTACAAGATGTCGTTTACGAACTTTACGACCGGCAAAAGCCATTCCTTCGGCGGAACGTATGTCGAACTGACGCCACACGAACGCATTCGCTATACGGACAAATTTGACGACCCGAACCTGCCTGGCGAAATGCAAACAACGATCACGCTGAAACCAGTTTCGTGCGGAACGGAGCTGAATATCGTGCAGGAAGGCGTTCCGGCTGTGATTCCCGCCGAGGCGTGCTATCTCGGCTGGCAGGAATCACTGATGCTGTTAGCGAAACTTGTCGAAGCCGAGATACCAGATTAAGCGCACGACCCAGAAGAAATCCCAATGCAAAAAATCACTCCATTTTTGTGGTTCGATCAGGAGGCCGAAGAAGCGGTGAAGTTTTACACGTCGATCTTCAAGAACTCGAAGATCGGGAGAATCCTCCGCTACGATAAGCAAGCGGCCAAAGCGAGCGGGCGGCCGGCGGGATCGGTGCTGACGATTGAGTTCGAGCTCGAAGGCCAGAAGTTCGTCGCTTTGAACGGCGG
The DNA here is from genome assembly GCA_003218135.1 of Verrucomicrobiota bacterium. Lineage (GTDB taxonomy): Bacteria > Verrucomicrobiota > Verrucomicrobiia > Chthoniobacterales > UBA10450 > Udaeobacter. Next base: position 13,341 of record QHNQ01000155.1, on the reverse strand, counting down.
ACCGCAGTTCAAATTCAGTGAATCGGTCTCGTTCGTCGTGAATTGCGAGACGCAGGAAGAAGTGGATTATTTTTGGGAGAAACTCACTGCTGATGGCGGTGAAGAGTCGCAGTGCGGTTGGCTCAAGGACAGATTTGGTTTGTCGTGGCAAGTCATTCCAACGGTGTTGATCGACATGTTGCACGATAAAGACGCCGCAAAGGCCGAACGCGTTATGAAAGCGATGCTTCAAATGCAGAAGATCGATATCGGGAAATTGAAGGCCGCTTGCCGAGGGAAATGATTTCGTTCGGCCGTTATGCGTTCAACCAAGCGAAGCCCCAAGACGATCGATGAGTATCTTGCGAGCGTGAACGCGAATCATCGCGATGCTCTTCAGAAAATTCGGGAAGCGATCCATGCCGTCGCGCCAAACGCGAAGGAATGTATCAGTTATGGAATTCCCGCGTTTCGCCTCAATGGACGAGCGCTGGTTTTCTTCGGCGCATGGGCGAATCATTGCGCGTTTTATCCAGGGAGCTCGGCGAGCTTGAAAAAATTTCGCAGCGATCTGAAAGGTTTTCAGCTCAGCAAAGGGACAATTCGCTTCTCTCCCGATAACCAGCTGCCGGTCGCACTGGTGAAAAGCTGGTCAAAGCGCGGGTGGCGCAGATCGACGATGACAGAACGAGATCAAAAAGAAGCACTGCATCTTCATAATGAATCCGTGCGATCCGCGTAATCCGCGGTTAGAAATCTAAATTATGAGCAAAGTTCGAGTTCTGGTTGGCACAAGAAAGGGGGCGTTCATCCTGACAGGGGATGGCGCGCGTAAACGATGGAAGGTCAGCGGCCCGCATTTCGCGGGCTGGGAGATTTATCATATGAAAGGTTCGCCGGTTAATCCCGACCGGATCTATGCATCGCAGACCAGTGGTTGGTTTGGACAAATTATTCAACGGTCTGATGACGCTGGTAAAACCTGGAACACACCGGGCAGCAGTCCTGAGGAATTGAAAAACACGGACGGCATGACAAAGGGCGAGAGTAACAAGTTCGTTTACGATGCCTCGCCTGAGACTGGGAAGCCGCTCACGACCCACCAGTGGTACGATGGCACGCAGCATCCGTGGGAATTCAAGCGTGTGTGGCATCTGGAACCGTCGCTTCACGAGCCCGATCACGTTTACGCAGGGGTCGAAGATGCCGCATTGTTCGAGTCGAAAAACGGCGGAAAATCGTGGCATGAACTAGCGGGACTGCGCGGAAGTGATACCGGCCCGAAATGGCAGCCCGGTGCGGGCGGCATGTGTTTGCACACGATTCTTCTCGATCCAAAAAATCCGAATCGAATTTCCATCGCGATCTCAGCTGCCGGCGCGTTTCGCACGGACGACGGCGGCAAAACGTGGAAACCAATTAATCGCGGGTTGCATTCGCAATACATTCCGGACCCAAATGCAGAAGTCGGTCATTGCGTGCATCGCATCGCACTGCACCCGTCGCGCCCGAACACGCTGTTCATGCAAAAACATTGGGACGTCATGCGTAGCGACGATGCGGGTGATTCGTGGCATGAAGTCAGCGGAAATTTACCGAGCGATTTCGGATTTCCCATCGACGTGCACGCGCACGAGCCGGAGACCATCTATGTGGTGCCGATCAAGAGTGATTCCGAGCATTATCCGCCCAGCAGCAGGTTACGCGTGTATCGCAGCCGGAGTGGAGGCAATGAATGGGAAGCGCAGACGAAAGGTCTGCCGCAGCGCAATTGTTACGTGAACGTGCTGCGCGATGCGATGTCGGTCGATTCACTCGAGCCATGCGGCGTTTACTTCGGAACGACAGGCGGACAGGTCTATGCATCAGCCGATGCAGGCGACAGTTGGAAGCCCATCGTGCGCGATCTGCCTGCGGTGCTGTCCGTGGAAGTGCAAACTCTAAAATGAAATTCCAAATCCCAAGCTCCAAATCCCAAACAAATCTCAAATCTCAAGTTCCAAAGGGCCTGTATCGCCCAGTGTTTTTGGTTCCTGAGCATTGGAATTTGAAATTTTCCTGGAGCTTGGATGTTGGAACTTGGGATTTATCGCTATGACGATTCGCGTCATTCTCCCGCCTCACCTGCGCACGCTGGCCCGGGTTGATGGCGAACTGGAACTGCGAGTCAAGACTCCTGTGAGTCAGCGTGCAGTGCTCGATGCGATAGAGGCAAAATACCCGATGCTGCGCGGAACAATACGCGACCACGTTACCCAACTCCGGCGCCCCATGGTTCGATTTTTTGCCTGTGGCGAGGATTTGTCGCATGAATCGCCGGACACTCCGCTACCAGACGCGATTGCCAGCGGTTCCGAACCATTTCTGATCATCGGCGCCATAGCCGGCGGTTAGAGGCAGGCGGGGCGACTGAATCATCATCAGCCAATTGCACAGCCACGATGAACTCGATATGGTCGCGCCTATGTCAGTGATGACCCAACGCAATCGGCAGGCGACAAGCGCTTCAGGTTCACGAAGCGTTGTTCGGAGCGAATTTGTGCTTGCAATCGCTTTGGGGACAGCGGCGATTTTCTTTTCAGCTGGAAGTCAGTTGGTTGAAATCATGGCGCACCCGGTCGCGCTGATCGGTGTTTTTCTGTGGCTTTTCGCTGTTATTCTTTGGGCGGCAATCTGTGTGGCCCGCCATGCGGACTGTCTCGCCATCAGGTTAGGTGAACCCTACGGGACTTTAATCCTGACACTTTCGGCAATCAGCATCGAGGTAGTCATGATATCCACCGCGATGCTGCATGGGGCGAATAATCCTGAACTCGGGCGAGATGCAATTTTTGCTGTCATCATGATCGCCCTGAATGGGTTTGTTGGTATTTGTCTGTTGCTGGGTGGACTGCTTTATCGTGAGCAGCATTACAACCTCCAGGGTGTCAACGCCTATATTAATGTCATCATGACACTGGCAGTACTCGGCTTGATCCTGCCAAACTTCACTACCACCACCAGTGGCCCCACATTTTCAACCGAGCAGGCCATCTTTCTTGTCGTAGTGTCGCTGTTGCTCTACGGGATTTTTTTGCTCATTCAAACGATGCGACATCGCGGCTATTTCCTGGAATCAAAGGATGCAACGGTGGTGGAGAATTCAGGGCATCAGTCACTGCACGTGCGTTCAACTACTTTTCATACGACGATGCTGCTCTTGTATCTGGTCAGCGTGATTTTGCTGGCAGAAAAGTTCGCTATCCCATTGGACAACAGCATCGAGAAGTTCGGTATGCCGCAGGAGTTCGGCGGCGCAATGATTGCAGCGCTCGTGCTTACGCCGGAAGGAATAGGCGCGATCGGAGCCACTTGGCACAATCAGTTGCAGCGTTCGATAAATATCCTGCTCGGTTCCGTGCTGGCGACCATCGGACTTACAATTCCTGCCGTGCTGACCATCAGCTTGATGACCAAACGACCGGTGACACTCGGCGTGCAAGGCGGCAACCTCCCGCTGCTGTTGTTAACGCTGGCTGTGTGCGTAGTTACGTTTACCAGCAGAAAGACGAATGTTTTGCAGGGTTGCATTCATTTGCTGCTGTGCGCTGTGTTTGTGCTGCTGATTTTTGCTCCCTGAGTTTTCAGCGGCCGGTAGCGCCCATCTGCGGGAAGGATTGTTTGTTTGACGGAGTGAACGCGGTGAACAAGTCCAACAAGATTTTTGTTGCCGGCCATAGTGGGATGGTCGGCAGCGCGGTGCTGCGCCGGCTTGAAGCCGAAGGGTTTGGCAACATCGTGATGCGCGCTCGCGCGCAGCTTGATCTCACGGATGAATCGGCCGTTGCCAAATTTTTCGCCAAGGAAAAGCCCGATATCGTTGTCGTTGCTGCCGCAAAGGTGGGCGGAATCAAGGCGAACAACGAACATCCCGTCGAGTTCCTTCTCGAAAATTTGCGGATTCAGAACAACATCATTCACTCAGCGCACGAGAGTGGCGTGCGTAAGCTGCTTTTTCTTGGAAGCTCCTGCATCTATCCGAAGTTCGCGCCGCAGCCAATTCCAGAAACGGCGCTGCTCGGCGGACCGCTCGAGCCGACGAATGAAGCTTACGCAATTGGGAAGATTGCCGGCATAAAACTTTGCCAGGCGTACGGCCGCGAATACGGAGCGAATTTCATCTCGGCGATGCCGACGAACCTTTATGGCCCGAATGATAATTTTGATCTCGAAACATCACATGTGTTGGCTGCACTCCTGCGCAAGGCGCACGAAGCAAAATTGCGGAAAGATCAAAAACTGATCGTCTGGGGCACCGGCAAACCGCGCCGCGAATTTTTGCATGTGGACGACTGTGCCTCGGCATGCCTTTTACTGCTGGAGAAATATGACTCTCCAGAGATCATCAATATCGGCTGCGGCGAGGACATTTCGATTCGCGAACTGGCGGAGTTGATCTGCGATGTGGTCGGTTTTAATGGTGATCTCGCCTGGGACACGACGAAGCCGGACGGCACGCCGCGAAAGCTTTTGGATGTCACGAAGCTTCGCGACCTCGGCTGGAAGCCAGCAATTCCATTGCGAGAGGGGATAGCGCGAACGTACGAATGGTTCCGTGTGAATTGCGTGTAGGCGACGCAGTGCAACTCGTTCTGATACGCCTCATACGACGCATGGGAGTCAATTACGGTTTGACCGCGAAATGTTCTGGCGTTGACTGCTCTTGAAGGATGAAAAATTTGCGCGTTGGTGTTGTTGGGGTTGGCCATATCGGGAGCAATCATGCGCGGCTGTATTCGGAGATTCGGTCCGCTGAGTTCACCGCAGTCTATGACGTCGATCCGATTAGCAATCGCACCATTGCGATAAAGTTCGGCCCCACACCGGCAAAGTCCCTCGACGAATTCATCGGACTGGTTGATGCGGCTTCCGTCGCAACGCCCACGAATACGCACTACGAGATTGCGCGCTCGCTTCTTGCCAAAGGCAAACATGTGCTGGTCGAAAAGCCGATCACCGACAACACCGAGCACGCTGCCGAATTGGCAGACTTGGCCGCTCGCAACGAGTTGATCTTACAAGTCGGCCATGTCGAGCGTTTCAACCCCGTGTTGGGCGCGCTTGAGAAAAATCTGACCCATCCGCGGTTCATCGAAGCGCATCGGCTCAGCCCCTACTCGGAACGCGGCACTGACATCGGTGTCGTTCTCGACTTGATGATTCACGATCTGGAAGTCATTTTACATTTCGTGCGTTCGCCTTTGTGGAGTATCGATGCAGTTGGCGTGCCCGTGCTTAGTAAGAACGAAGACATTGCCAATGTGCGACTGCATTTCGAGGACGGCTGCGTGGCAAATGTCACCGCGAGCCGCATTAGTCCCGAGCGGATGCGTAAGATTCGCATCTTTCAGGAAGACGCCTATCTCTCGCTTGATTATCAAAATCAAAGCGGCGAAGTCTATCGGCGCGTCGGAAAACAAATTTGGCGTGACAGAGTCGAGATCGAACACCACGAACCACTGAAACTGCAGCTCAGGTCGTTTATCGAATGTGCAAGCACCGGACGCCAGCCGCGCGTTTCCGGTTCTCAGGCAACGGCGGCGCTGGAGTTAGCAGTCAAAATCACACAGCAGATCACGTCGCGTTGGTAAAAGCAGCGTGGGCTTTCGCCTGATGCTGGCCATTGGCAGAGCAGGGAACACACGCATCTCTGCGTGCTTTGTTCGGCATCTTGCCGAACAGTTCCTTCGCTGGCAGGATGCCAGCGCGTGCACGATGGAAGCGTGCGCTCCCGATGAGAACAATCTACTTTGTCGCGGGCGAAGTCAGCGCTGATAATCACGGCGCCTCGTTGATGCGCCGCCTGCGAGAGTTGGATCCGACGCTGAAATTCATCGGCCGCGGCGGTCCGCAAATGCAAGAGGTCGCCGGCAAGCAATTCAAAAATTGGATCGGCGACGCAGCCGTTCTTGGATTGTGGGAGGTGCTCAGGAAGTACGGTTATTTTCGAGAGCAATTTCGCCAAACGACCGAAGAAATCGTCGAAACCGAGCCGGATGCGGTCCTGTTGATCGATTATCCCGGCTTCAATTTGCGACTCGCCCGCGCCTTGCGACGGCAATCGCGGCGACAGAAGATAATTTATTACATCAGCCCCCAGGTATGGGCTTGGAACCGTGGCCGGATCAAAAGAATGGCGCGCTGGATCGATCTCGTCCTCTGCATTTTTCCATTTGAGGCAGATCTCTATAACGAATCAGGTCTGCGGGCGCTGTTCGTTGGTCACCCGATGATCGAACGATTGCAAGTTCGTAAGGCTGACGTCGCGCGTGACCCGAATCTAATCGGGCTTTTCCCGGGAAGTCGCTTGCGCGAAGTGCGCAAAATTTTACCCGTATCGATCGAAACAGCGCGTTTGCTTTTGCGATCCAAGCCCACTCTCCGCTTCGAAGTCGCGGCGGCATCCGAGGAGCTCGCGCAAGAGATCAGCAAGATGCTAACCCCGCACCTTAATTGTCTTCCCTCGGTGACGAGTGGCGCGCCGCCGACTCGACCAATCTTCGAAATCATGGTTGGTAAGACGGCAGAGATCATGCAGCGCGCTTGGGTTGGAATCGTTGCCTCTGGGAGCGCCACGCTCGAAGCTGCTTATTTCCGAATGCCTTTTGCGCTGGTGTATAAGGTTGCGTGGCCGACGTATCTCGCGGCGCGGCTCGTCGTGAACGTAAACTATCTTGGCATGCCTAATTTGCTTGCAGGCAGGGACGTGGTTCCGGAATTTATCCAGCACCGCGCCCAGCCGGATGCAATCGCCAATGCGGTGCGCCCGTTGATGGACGATGAAAAAGCGCGCAACCAGATGATTTCACAATTCGATGTGGTCATTCCCAAACTTGGTGGCAGCGGAGCCAGCGAAAAGGCGGCACGAGCAATTATTGAAGAGATTGGAATTCGTAGCTCAGCAGTAATCGCACGATGAAAATCTGGGACATCTCACGAATGCTTTCGAACAAATTTGCCGAATGGCCTGGCGACGAGCCGTTTCGTTATCGACTGACAGGCGAGATTGCCAACGGCGGCAGCGTGAATCTCGGCGCGATCACCATGAGCGTGCACAACGGCACCCACGCCGATGCGCGATTCCATTTTGATACAAACGGAGCGTCGATCGAGAAAGCGCCGCTCGATGTTTATCTTGGCCGCGCAACGGTGGTGGATCTCGCGCAGACTTTCTCGCAATCGAGAGAAAAACATCTGATCACGCGCGAAGATCTTAAGCCGCATGCCGAAGCCATCGCGGCGACCTCACGGCTTCTCGTAAAGACTGGCCGATGGGCGGACTCCACAACTTTTCCCAATCGAATTCCCGTGATTGCAGCCGACGTTCCAGCGTGGTTGCAGAAAAACGGCGTCAAGCTTCTGGGATTGGATCTGCCCTCAATGGATGAGATCGATTCGAAATCCTTGCAGAATCATCACGCGCTTGCGCGAGCCGGCATCGCCATTGTTGAATCGCTCGATCTGAGCGATGTGGTCGGCGGCATTTATAATTTCGCCGCGTTGCCTTTGAAAATCGCCGGCGCCGATGGCGCGCCACTGCGCGCAGTACTCTGGCGCGAGTAGATGTATTTAAAAAAGGGAAACAAAGTTAGCAAAGAGTTGCTTTCTTCTTAGGTCTTCAAAAATCTTCGCTTCCTTCGTTATCTTCTGTTAAGACCTGACCTGATCTTCTTTCGTGATTGAGGACACTTCCGGCCAGACCAGCCTCTTCCGCAGGCGGACATTCTGGTTGATCGCCGCAGTTATCGTTGTGCTTTTCGCGATCGGCAACTTGCCATGGCAACTCGACGATTACGATCAGGCGAAGCAGGCGTTTACTTCCTTTCAAATGCTCAACGAGGGCCGCTGGCTATACCAACAAACGCCACATCAGCATGTAGCAACGAAACCGCCACTGGTAGGATGGATTTCGGCAGCGCTTTTTATCGTGACCCGATCATGGGATTTAGCGTGGCGGTTACCATCACTGGTTGCTGCGGTTGCTTTGGCGTTGCTGTTGTTCCGCTCTGCCGAGTCCGCCTACGGACTAACTGCGGGATTAATTGCGCTCGGGGCATTTGGATTGAATCTGCTCACCCCGCGTCTGGCTACGCTGGTGCGCACGGATATGCTGCTCGCGCTCGTCATTTTTGCCATTGGCCTGTTGATTTGGAAAAAAATCCGAGATGAAACCGGGTGGCGACTGCGCGATCGGTTCTACCTCTTCGGATTACTCACTATCGCGATGCTGATCAAAGGCCCGATTGTTTATGCGTTCCTACTGCCCGGGATTGCTCTGTTTCAATGGCGTGGTAGGGTCGGCGCGCTGCGCCGACCGGACTCCGCAGCGCGGCGTCCCTACCAGAGCGCCTGGCCTGGATGGTGGCCATGGATCGCGTCCCTTGCTCTCTTTATCTTGTGGGTGATCGGCGGAATTGTGCTTCAGCCCGGCTTCTTTGATGAAGTTGTAATGCGCGAATTTGTGGCGCGTTTCGGCGAAACAATTCATCGGCCGCAACCGCTCTATTTTTATTTGCCGCATTTGCTGCACAAATTTGCTCCGTGGAGCCTGCTATTGCTCGCTATCGCCTTTGTCGATCTTTCTTCGCGAAACTGGAGACCACGCTCAGCGTTTCATGAGATGTCTCCGGAAGTTTTTTGGCTGCTCTGCTGGAGCCTTGGTGGCTTAATCGTGATGTCACTGATCCCGTCCAAACGCGTCGATAGAATTTTCCCTGTTATTCCGCCGCTCTGTTTGTTACTCGCAGCGCAAATTGGCAGGGTTGGGGCACCGCGCCGACTCCCGAAAGCTTTCGGGACAGCGCCGCGTTTCTGCCTGGCTGTCGCCCTCACGTTCGCAATCCTCTTCACTGGTGGCTACACGATCTCCAAAGTCATTTCCGGCTATCGCCATCATCGCGATGCGCTGGCTACGTTCGGACGCGATGTCTGTCGCGATGCGAAAACGCATCATTGGCGTTACGAAGCAGTATCGGCGAAGGATGAAAGCCTTCTGCCCTACTTGCAGAAAACGCGTTTCCTTGAACCGGCCGAAGCAATCGCTGAATGGAACCGTGGTAACCTCGACGCATTGGTAGTGTCCACGCAGAAAGCTTCAGGCCTGATGCGAGACCTTCGTAATGCTGCGCTTTCCGACTTGAAGTCAACTACCAGGAAAGAAGAGCAGGAGAAAGGCTACGTTTTGATTACACACTAGCTCCAAAGAGATTTGCGTTCAGCTGTGTCGAGGCGTCCGCCTTTTCCTTCCTGTGTTAAATGGCTTCCATGGTAACACTGCCGCTAGAACTCGCTCTGCTTCTTGTATCGACAGCGCCTTAGCCTCCTTCATTACATCCTCGGGAACCCATCTCGGAAACGGAGTACGTCGCGACACGTGCGCGCCGGTTTTAGTGTGCTCATCCCAAACTTTCGCGAACCGCTTCTTATCAAAGCGCGGTACAAGCTTTATGAGGGCTGGCCAAACCCGCCTGTGAACATACGTGACTTTGTCATTAATTAACTTGCAGACCAAAACGTCGGGACTTTCAGAAACTGCACGCACCGCTCGAAAGATTTCCCGGCTTTTAGGGTGCCCCCACCAACTGCCTCGAATCGGTTCCCCGGCAATCGCCTTTGCGAGGCTCGGCACTGGGCCACGCGCGGCTTCGAGCACTATTCCATGTTGCTCTACGAAAGCGATGGCTTCTCTCGGACTCACTTCTTTCTGATTTCAATCAGTCGCCCTGCTGCAACCAGACGTAGCGCTTGCCATTCCAGTAGATCAACGCACTGGCTGCTTCACTCTTGCCGACGAGAAGCGCGTCGCCGTGAAGCTTTGGAGCACTCGTGCTAGCGACTAGGTCGTTTTTCGAGCGAACCTCCCACGTATCCATCCACTCGAAGTCATCACCGCCGTTACCGATGCTAATCCCGGCACCGAGAATTTGTACCTTGTCCGTGGCGCCATGAATAATCGCAATGCCGAGCTTGCCGGTCGAGCGTTGCTTTACCAGGACGGCGACGTCAGTCTTGCCGTCGCCATTAAAATCTCCACTCAGAAAGAATGGGTTCATGTGAAACGCGACTTCGTACTTGTTGCCGAGCGGACCATTGGTGATCGCTTTCTGGACCACCCCAGGCGTGTCATGATGTTGCGTAGCCGTATTCGATGGTCGCGGCTGCGTGAGATCGGATTGAATTATCGCTTTTGTCTTTAAATCGACTTGATACGTCTTTCCGCGCTCAGACGTAACAATAAGCGTGCCATCCTGCTGACTCAGTGATTTGATAAAAACCCACTGAACGTCTTTCTCCAGCTTCGGATCAAGTCGATTTGTAAAGACTGTCAATTCCCATAGCTTTTTGTTGGTTTGAATCTCCCATGCCTCGATGTATCCACGACGACCATCGTCATTCGGTGCAACGTATCGGACACCTTCATGAATAACTGGCGTTACTGTCCCGGAGAATTTCACCACTGGACCCGCCCGGCACACGCGACAGGTCCCACGGGTTATTGCAGTAGTAAATGCGCGCGTAAACGCCCCCTGCTAACACACCGCCGTGCGCAAGCGTATTGTGGTACGCGGGTGTGAGATAAAAGTAGTTCACCTCGAATTGTTTTCCGTTCACAGTGATGATGTCTCCCTTGGTGTGACCCGTAGCTGGCTGTTCATGCAGCACTTGGACAGGCCCTTCGACAACCTGATAGTGTCCTTGCCGATATGCTCCGACCAGGCTGTTAATGTGGCCAAACACAAACGGGAAATTGTGCAGGTAGAGCCAGAACAAAGCCCAGCATGTGACGAACACCGGGCCAACCCAGCTTTTCACGCTGTTGTTTTTCCAGTTAAGGACCAAAGCGGTTACGCCTCCAATCAACGCGGCTACGCCGACAAACAATCGAAAAACTTCGCCAGCAAAAACTCCGTTACTGTATGTCGAAATTTCAAAGACAGTGACAAAATCCGATATCGCCAGGATCATTTCTCCTATCCAAGCACTTGTTTCATTTGAACTTCACTCGCCGAGTTGTTACGTAGCTGGAGCGGCTGTTTAGGGGGCATTGTCATTTCCGAGCCGAGATCCAGTCTTCAGAAAATGGTTCAACTCCGCTTCCCAGGCCTGCATGAATTTCCGATAAGAATCAGCCGTGAAACTGGCAACGAACTCGTCGCCTGCTACACCGATGCTCGTGTTTGTCCGGCGTGATGAAAACGCAATCGCGCTCGGCAATGCCGGAGGAACTGATGACCAGGTCTGGCAACCAGCCCGCCGCCCATTCTGTTTCGCGCACTGAGCACAAAAGCGGAAAGACTCGCGCAGGTGGTGCACACAGTCTTTGCCTGTAAGTATGAGTTGCGCGATTTGGTTTGGTGATGCGCATGGCCGCGTAATGGAAAATAGCTGAGCTACCCACCACTTTCCACATTCGCCAGCGCCTGGCGACCATTCCGGATGTATTCTCGGTGAGCAACCAGGTAGCTGATTCGAACTCCAAGCATAATCCTCTCGTTAAAAGAATCCGCGGAGGAACGCCGCCGCTTGATCCGAGATGCCAACGATCTTGTTAGTTGCCTGACGATAGAATTTGAAATTGAGCTCGGTCTCCGGTCGGCCGTCGTTCCAGTCGGAAAAAAGTTTCAGCTCGCTCCGTCCCAGGCGCCGCTTCGCGAGCGCGGTGCGTCTGATGGTGATGCTGACGCGCGGCGTTTGCCGGGCGATCCCGCGTTTCTTTGCGATCGCTTTGGCCGAAGTGATGACGCCGCTGGCGATGAGACCCGGCCCGCCTTCGTTTTCGCTCGCGAAGACGAAGATGATATCGCCTGTGGCGATGTGCTTGCCGCCATACATCGTCTTCTGCGCGTTGAACGCGTAAGTCTCCGCCCGCAGGTCGCTAACCTCAGCTTTGATCGCGAACATCATGCTCCCCTAAAAGCCGTCTTATCACGCCGAAGCAAACGCAGGCGGAAGCCTCGCGCGAAGGCTGTTGATCTAGCAGCGTTAATTCCATGGCCGTACATGGGCCTGACAGAAAGAGATGCCAGCACCATCAATACTCAACATTAGCGCCACTGATCCGATTTTGGATCCCAAAATGGGCCAGTTAAATCGAGTGATTTGAAAATAAGTACCATTTCATCCGGCGCGGGCCGACGGGATTCGACGGTAAGCCGGTTTGCGTACCAATGAACAGCCAATTGCCAAAGTTGCTGCAGATTAACCAGCGGGCGTCGCGGAATGTTGTGCGCCGCGCACCACTGATCGACGGTCTCTTCCGACCGGAAGAGGAGCATGGTAGCTCAGGTAAAAATGAGATCGTCCCACCAATGAGCCGTAGGCACGGCGAAATGCGCGACGTAAGGTTTCAAAATCGGCTCACCGTTTTTCACTTCGAGCGTCAACGGTTCGTCAGTTTGTCCATCCGAAGCGCGGCTAATCGCATCGCAATGCAACGCTGCTGCGATTCCGTAGGCGTCCCAAACGCAATTCGCATAATACAGCCTGCCATTCGCTTCAACTGGAAACCTGGTCGGCACGCCCGAAAACGGTGGCGCCATTCGGATTCGATGCGAATCGCCCGGTTCCGGAAGGAGAAGACGCTTGGCATGCAGGTGCCGGAAAGCGGCGAGAACTTCCTTTTCTTCAATGTTAACCTTGCGTGAGACCTGTGACGAAGTTGGAACACTACCGGTCTCGGCGGTAATCTCGTAGATCGCCAGTTTAACTTGTGTGTCGAGATCGAGTTCCGGCATGAGAGCGCGATTTATTGCCGTTTCAAATATTGCACAGCTTTTTCGTGTTTCCTGGCCACATTTAGTTTTGACGTACCAAATGTTTCGGCGTTTTCCCAGGGTGGCGCCGGCAATTTGTTAGCCTTTACCGCTCTGGGCCAACGTTTCGCTCCAGCGAAAGGTCAGGCCTTTGAGTTCGATTACGAACATCAATGAGCTGCATAGAAATACACGACAAAGGCAACAATGAGGGCAATAGCAACAATCCACCAGATTGTCTTAAGTCCCGGTGGCTTTGCTCGCGATCCAAACTCCTGCTTAACAAAGTCGTCGTAATTGAAGTCGTTGTCCGGTAAATCCACACCATCGTAGGTATCGGCGTCTTCTCTCCAACCCGAGTTATGATCGGCACCGCATTGGGGACAGGCTAATGCACGTCGCGGAATGTCTTCTCCGCAGACTGGACATATCTCTGGCGTCCGGCGTGGGGTGCGTCTCTTTTCGGTCACAGCCTATTTCACCCTGTTCTTTGGAAAACTGATCGCGGCCGCCTAACGAGAAAGAGATCAGCGACCGCGCGAGTTAGAAATGACGTTCGCATGCTTTGAAG
>QHNQ01000154.1 GCA_003218135.1 Verrucomicrobiota bacterium | reverse complement strand
CCGGCCTTGCCGCGCACTTTCATGCTGCCGCGGCCAGTCTCGAGATATTGTTTGATTCCCGACATGCCGCAGATCGCGCAGCCGGTGGGAAAATCCGGGCCCTTCACGTGCTTCATGAGCTCGTCGAGCGTGATGTCTGGATCGTCGATTTGCGCGCAGATGCCGTCGATCACCTCGCTCAGATTGTGCGGCGGAATATTGGTCGCCATGCCGACGGCGATGCCGGTTCCGCCATTAACGAGCAAATTTGGAAACGCAGCTGGGAAAACTGTCGGCTCGGTGCGCGTCTCGTCGTAATTAGGGACAAAATCGACAGTGTCCTTCTCCATGTCGGTCATGAGCGCGGCACCGAGATGCGTCATGCGCGCTTCGGTGTAACGCATGGCAGCAGGCGGATCGCCTTCCACCGATCCAAAATTGCCCTGCCCATCGACCAGCCGCTCGCGCATCGCCCAGGGTTGCGCCATGTGGACGAGCGTGGGGTAAATCACCGCTTCCCCGTGGGGATGATAATTTCCGCTGGTGTCGCCGCAAATCTTCGCGCACTTGCGGTGCTGCCGCCCTGGGAAAAGCGACAGATCGTGCATCGCATAAAGAATTCTTCTCTGCGATGGCTTGAGCCCGTCGCGCGCGTCCGGTAGCGCGCGAGAAATAATCACCGACATCGAGTAATCGAGGAAGGACCGTGAAACTTCCTCGGCTACATTTACCGGCTCTATTTTTTCGTTCGGATTCAACATGATTTGCTCTAACTAGAAGCTGGCGAATATGCAGAAGGGCGCTCCGCCAGGAATCGCTTTTCCCACATCTGTGAAATCTCGTCGGCCTGCCGCATCGTCACAGGTGGACCGACGCGCGCAGTGGCCGGAAGCCCGATTTTTAAAAAACTCAACACTGCGCGGATCGTCGCCTCATAATCCTGGCAGAGTTTTTCGTACTCAACCTGGAAAGGTTTGATTCCGATCCGTCGAAAGAACCCATCCCAGATTCTCTCCTGCCGCTCAGCTTCATGGAGTGATTGCTCGATCAAATCCGGATCGAACTCCGGTTCTCGCAAGGTGGTTTTACCCTTCTGCACTTTCCAAAGTCCTGTCTGCAGTGCACGAGCCGTAGACAAGGCCTGGCGCAACTTGTGGCGACGCACGATGCGGACAAAGAGAAGACGCGGGAAAGCCTTTCGCAGCAGGTCCAGATCGCTCGTCGACGAATTGCCAAAAGCGTGTGCCTCTCGCAGACGCGCGAGAAAATCGTCCAAGTACCAGCTCATCAGTTTGAAACCGAAGACCTCGTTGTGTGTTCTTTTGCCGTTCACGATGCCGCGCACGTACGCAGCATAATCGGCGGCCGCGTTGAGCCCGAGCTCTATGGCATAGCGCGATTCGTCTTTCGGCAGAAAAAACTGTTTCGGCATGCCCGCGCGGCGTGTGTCGCGCAATCCATCAGTTAACAAATTGCTGCCAGACCGTGGAATTGTGCAGACAACATAGCAACGCCGCGGATGCCGCAGTTTATGGAGCAAACGTCCCATTTTACACATCGAGATTGCGCACGTTTAGCGCGTTATCTTCGATATACTGACGTCGTGGTTCGACGAGATCGCCCATCAGTCTGGTGAACATCTCATTGGCTTTCGTCTCGTCGGTGAGGTCCACCTTCAAAAGCCTGCGTTTTTCTGGGTTCATCGTGGTCTGAAACAACTCTTTCGCGTTCATCTCGCCGAGACCTTTGAAACGCTTGATCTGCACTCCGCGACGGCCAATCTCCAAAATCCTTTGCAGGATTTCGGGAATGGAAAACAGCGGACGCGATACTGCTTTCTCGCCTTCACCTTCGATCAACTCGAAGATCGGCTGATCGCTGGTCGCATAATGCGCGACTTTCAAACCTTTGCGAGCGAGTTCCGCGATGATTTTTTCGATCGCAGCCGATTCGTGCAGCTCGACCAATCTGCCGCGTCGCCGAGTTCCATCAGCGCGCGCCGGAGCTTCGCCTAGTGGTAGCAATTCCTGACCGATCTGCGTATCGAACAAATTCAGATCGAGATTGTCCTGATGAAATTTCCGGACTCCTTTTTCGTCGTGAAAATAATGCGCGGTTTCCTCGTTTCCGTCGCGCACCTTTACCAGATAATTCGGAAGCTTGCCCGACTTGGAATTCCGGTGGGCGAGATAAATTTCAAAATCGCCGCCGTGACGTCGCACCGCTTCGCTCAACTTGGCGAGTTTCTCGAGTGATTCGAGAATGTCCTTCAGTTGCGCCGCAGTAATTTCCTTGTCGTCGGCCAAATTTTTCAGACGCACATCCTCGGCGCCGAGGGAAATCAGGATTTTGTTCAGACGCGCATCGTCGTCGACGTATTCTTCGCGTTTCTTCCGCTTGATTTGATAGAGCGGCGGTTGCGCAATGTAAATCCTTCCGGCGCGCACCAGCTCGGTCATTTGCCGGAAGAAAAAGGTCAGCAACAGCGTTCGAATGTGCGAGCCATCGACATCCGCGTCCGTCATGATAATGATGCGACCGTAGCGGAGTTTTGCGATGTCGAACCGGCCTTCGTCCTTGCCGTTGGCTTCTTCCTTCGGTTTGCCGATCCCCGTGCCAATCGCCGTGATCATCGCCTGGATCTCGGCGTTTTTAAGAAATTGATCTTCGCGCGCTTTCTCGACGTTGATTAACTTGCCGCGAATCGGCAAAATCGCTTGGTAACGCCGGTCGCGACCCTGCTTGGCGGAGCCGCCAGCCGAGTCACCTTCCACAATGTAGAGCTCCGTCAATTCCGGATCGCGCTCTGAGCAATCCGCCAGTTTCCCAGGCAATCCACCGCCCGTGAGAGCGCCCTTTCGAATTGTTTCCCGCGCTTTACGCGCAGCTTCACGCGCTCTGGCCGCGGTGAGAACTTTGTCAAAAATGCGTCGGGCAATTGGCGGATTCTTGTCGAAGTAAGTCATTAGCCCGTCATAGGCGACCGAGTTTACAATGCCGTCGATCTCGGTGTTCACGAGCTTCACTTTGGTCTGCGATTCGAAGCGTGGATTGGGCAACTTGATGCTGAGCACGCAAATCAACCCTTCGCGCACATCATCTCCGGAAATCGAAGGATCTTTCTCCTTCAAAAGATTGTTTTGCCGTGAGTATTGGTTGATTGCCTTCGTGAGCGCTGTGCGGAATCCCGTTAGATGCGTGCCGCCATCTGGGTTCGCGATTGAATTCGCAAACGGCAAAATCTGGTCGTTGTAGCTGTCGTTGTATTGCAGGACCACGTCGATAAAAACTTCGTCACGCTGACGTGAAATAACGATCGGCTTGGGATGCAGAACCTGTTTATTTTCGCCCAGCTGCTTTACGAATTCTTCAATGCCGTGCTTGTAAAAAAATGTCTCTTTCTTCGGAGGGTCGGCACGCTCGTCTGTAAGTGTGATTTCAAGGCCGGGATTAAGAAATGCTAGCTCGCGCAACCGCGTGGCCAGACGTTCAAACTTAAACTCCGTCGTGATTGTGAAAATCGTCGGATCGGGCAAGAAAGTGATCAGCGTGCCGGTGGTCTTTTTGTTCGTAACTTCGCCGATGACAGTGAGTTTATCGGTCGTTTTTCCTCTGGCGAAAGCCATGTGATAGACCTTGCCGTCGCGAGATACCTCGGCTTTGAACCATTCCGAAAGCGCGTTTGTGCATTTCGCGCCCACGCCATGCAAGCCGCCAGAATATTTGTATGCGCCTTGTCCAAATTTCCCGCCGGCGTGCAAATTTGTCAGCACCAGCTCGACTGCCGGCATTTTCCATTTTGGATGTATATCGGTTGGAATCCCACGGCCATTGTCACGCACCGAGATCGAGCCATCGACGTGAATGGTCACTTCTATTTTGGTGCAAAATCCTGCCAGGTGTTCATCGATGGAGTTATCGACGACTTCGTAAACCAAGTGATGCAGTCCTCGCTCATCGGGATCTCCGATGAACATTCCCGGCCGTTTCCGAACCGCTTCGAGGCCTTCTAATTTGTCGATCTGCGCTGCGTCGTATTTTTGCGTGGCGGCGATTCCGGTCGAGCTGCGAGATACTTTTTCGACCGGAATTTCTGCTTGAACTTGCGGCATAGAAGAGGGCCTACCCGACCCTTATAAAAGACCATAGCCAGAAACGGCTCGGAAACAATTAATAATCTCGCGGTTATAAGTAGTTTATTTCCCCTACCTGTTGGAGGCGAACGGGTCCAAAAGCCCACGATATTGTGGTTCAGGGTTCAGGTCGTTTTTGGGCATTTTTGGTGCCTTGACCGAGCTCTTTCAAGTTCCGAATATGGTGCCCTTTATGCGTCTCCAAACCATCTTGGAAGCACGTTGGATCTTAGGCGTCTTTGCGCTGCTCGCTGTGGTTTGTGGGTTGTTCTGGACATGGACGTTCTGGTTCTTTTTACTGCTGTTTTTATGCACTGTTGCGTTCTTCCGCGATCCGAAGCGCACAGTGCCGGCAGATCCGAATCTAATCGTAGCCGCTGCCGATGGCACAGTGATGGACATCACAGAATCGGATGAAAACCAGGTACTGAAAATGAAAACGCGACGTGTCGGAATTTTTTTGTCAATCTTTGATGTGCATACGAATCGCGCGCCAATCGATGGTCGCGTCATTTATCGCGAACACCGAAAAGGACTCTATTTCGACGCGCGCCGTCCGGAGTGTTCCGAGAAGAACGAATCGATGACGTGGGCTTTTGAGAATCCGTGCGTCACGGTTGTCGTGCGCCAGATCACAGGCGCTATTGCGAGACGCATTGTGGCATGGGCGAAAATTGGAGATGAGTTGAAAAAAGGTGACCGGTTCGGAATGATTCGCTTCGGTTCGCGAACGGAATTATATTTGCCACTCAACGCTGAACTTCTCGTGAAAGTGGGAGACCACGTTTTTGGAGGCTCGACAATCGTCGCTCGCTTACCCCGCTCATGAACGAACACCCTCCGAAGATTTACGGACGCCTGGCGCGGTTGGGTGGGCATGAGAGTCCGTTCGGGCGCGAGTTCGATTCGCTGGCAGACATTGTTTCATTCGGGTTGGCCCCGGCGCTGATGGTTTACCGCGTCGTGTTGCAGGAGTTCCCGCGCGCGTGCTGGATTATCGCGTTCATTTATCTGGCCTGCGGCGCGCTGCGCCTTGCGCGGTTCAACTCGGTGGCTGCGAATCATCACGGAACCAATAATCAAAACACTTTCACAGGTTTTCCCATTCCAGCCGCGGCTGGTCTCATTGCCTCAATCACGCTGTTCCTGCTCTGGCTCGCTGAAGGTGAACATCAGCTTGGCAACTGGCGCTTCGTTCTACCGCCGTTGCTACTCTTTTTGTCCTTCATGATGTTCAGCCGGTTTCAATATCCCAGTTTCAAGGCGGTTAATTGGAAGACGAAGAAATCGATTCCTCGATTCCTGGCCATCATCCTTGTTCTCATCTTCACCGTGCTTAATTACGAATGGATGCCTGCGGTTCTGTTCCTGGCTTATTTGCTTTACGGAGTGCTAAGGCCGTGGCTCTCCCGCGAGTGGCGACGCGAAATCGAAGAAGAAATCGGCGAAGAACCAACTGCGGAACCGCTCGAACAAGTGCGGTAAGATCGACCACTCTGTAGCGGCGATCTCTGATCTTCGCGATTCGGCTGTCGAAAACCGCCGCTACAGTTTCTGATTCAAGCGCGCGAGAATTTCTGGGTCACGGACGTCGGCCCACTCGCCGGTGAGCTCCAGCGCCTGCACTTTTCTTCCGGATTGTGCAAGGTCGCGGATTGCATCGGTTAGCTCGTATTCTCCACGTGGCGATGGTTTCAATTTTGCAGTGAAATCGAAGATGCTTGGTCGAAATGCGTAAATGCCGGCGTTGTACCAGGGGCTGGTCGCTTGGCCCGGCTTTGCTTTTTCACGAAGATCCACGAGCTCCATTCGCTCGTTTACAAAAACCGCACCGCCTTTGCTCACATCTTCACCGCGCGTGACCGTAATGACTGCATCGACATTGTCAGGCAGGTCGGCGACGCGTTCGTAATTCACCGGATCAACCAGGATGTCACCGTAGCTCAGGATAAATGGAAAATCGCCGACGAAATCCCGCGCAAGATCAACAACGCGACCTGTCCCATCCTGTGCTGTCTGCGTTGCATATTGGATCGCGATATTGTGGCGCGAACCGTCACCAAAAAAATTCCGCACAGCATCAGCGCGATACCCCACGACAACAAGAAATTGGCGAATTCCCGCGTCGCGTAATCCTTCTATGATGTGCTGCAAAACTGGTTTGCCGCGCACCTCGATCATTGGCTTGGGAACTTCGGCCGTGAGTTCGCGCATTCGCGTGCCGCGCCCGGCAGCCAGCACGACAGCCTTGTCAATCTTGCTCATCGCGCGAAGATGGAGATCGAGCTTTGCGAGCCCGTGGCGTCGCGGGAGCTCCGTTCTTCGGTCATCATCCGGTTTTCTTTTCCGTGATGATTAGCGCAGGCAAATTCGCCTGTTTGATCAATTCACTCACCTTGGGCAAATCTTCGTTCTTGAGCTGCGCCCATTTCTTTAACTGTTCGTCGAGCTGGCTGCTCAACATTTGAAATACATCGAGCTGCGGCTTGGTCGGCTCACCATCGCCGGTCTCGATCGTATGGCTAAACGTGTCGAAGCGCTCGTTCAACATGTTTGGGAAGGCGAGATTCGCTTCAGAGCCTTTCATGTTCACCTGGATGAGCTTCTGCTCGACCTCGGACATTTTGCGATCGAGATCGTCTGCCGCTGCGAGCGCGGGTTTCAAACGCTGATCGTCGCCGAAACGCTTGTGTAGGGTTTGAATTTGCGTTCTGAGATCGCGAATTTCATTGACGGCTTGATGCAGTTGCGAAATCCGATCGTTCACCTGCGTCGCTAAGGTGAATTGATTTTGCAATCCCGCTTCATCGCCTTTTGTTCGCGGATCAATTACTAAATGGAGCGGGGCAGTTTGTGACTTGCCGTCGACAGTTAGTTTGACCTGATAATCACCGGGCAATGCTAACGGGCCCTTCGGACCAGTGCTGGAATAAAACGCGCCCGGGATTTGAATCGGGTCGTCGTAACGCAGATCCCATGCGAAACGATTCATGCCTTCGTTGGCTGGAATCGTTTTCACGCGCTCGATGCGATCCGGCCATTCAGGCGGTTGCTCCCCTTCTTTTTTCTCTTTACTGGAAAGGTGCCTAACGACTTTGCCTGAAGCGCCAATGATATCGAGTGAGACTTCTTCTTTTGGCACGGTCTTGAAATAGTAATCGATGATTGCCCCAGACGGCGGGTTGTCGCCCACGGGCTGGCGCTTGTCGAATTCCTCCGGGTAATGCAGGCGGAATGCGGTCTGCGGTTGATAAAGAATGACGCCTGCCGTGGCGGATTGCGTGTTGAATTGACGTAGCGGCGTCAAGTCGTCCATCACCCAGAAAGAACGCCCGTGCGTCGCGACCACGAGATCGTCATCTTTAACGACAAGATCATGAATCGGTGTTACCGGCAGATTCATTTGGAATGGTTGCCAATGGGCGCCATCATCGAACGAAATAAAAACGCCGAGCTCGGTTCCGGCGTAAAGCAAACCTTTGCGCTTGGGATCTTCACGCACGGCGTGCACATACGCGCCATCGGGTATTCCATTTGTAATTGCGCTCCAGTTTTTTCCCAGGTCGGTTGTTTTGAAAATGTACGGTTTGAAGTCGTCGAGTTTATGTCGCTCCACCGCCACATAAACACTGTTGCCGTCGTGCGGCGAAGCTTCGATTAGATCAATAGTGCTCCACTCGGGCATTTTCGGTGTGACTTTTGACCAATGCTGCCCGTCATCCGTCGTGACGTGGACGAGCCCATCATCTGTGCCTGCCCAGATGGTTCCTTTTGTTACTGGCGATTCGGCCAGCGCAAACACAGTATCGTAATATTCAACTGAAGTGATGTCGTTCGTCAGCGGACCGCCGCTTGGCTGCTGTTTCGATTTGTCATTGCGTGTGAGATCATCGCTGATTTGTCTCCAGCTTTGTCCGTGATCGGTCGATTTGAAAACGCACTCCGCGGCGGTGTAGAGCACATCCGGATTGTGCGGCGAAAGCATCAGCGGCGTGACCCATTGAAACCGGTGCGCCAGATCGACAGCGCCGTGTCCCGAATTATCCAGAGGAACGGGACTGACGTCCTGTACGTCCTCCTTATTTTTGTCATAGCGACTGATGTATCCTTCACTGTTTGAATAGATGATGTGCCAATCGCGTGGATCGGGCACGACGAAACCGCACTCGCCGCCACCTGCTTCGAACCAATTCTGCCGCCCGATCACGCCGGAATCCGTGCGACTGGCGATACCGACATTCGAGTTGTCCTGTTGCGCGCCGTAAATGTGGTAGGGAAACGCGTTGTCCACAGCAACGTGATAAAACTGTGCAGTCGGTTGGTTGTTTTGGGTCGTCCAATTTTTGCCGCCGTCAGTTGAGACACTGGCGCCACCGTCACTGACATTTGCGATACGGTTTGGGTTTGTCGGATCAATCCACAGCGCGTGATGATCTCCGTGACGCGCGGGAAGCAGATTGAACGTCTTTCCGCCATCTACTGATTTAAAAAGGCCCGTATTTAAAACGTAAACTGTGTCCGCGGACTTTGGGTCGGCGTAAACTTTGCTGAAATACCAGGCACGCTGGCGAAACCGTCCATCATCATTCACGCGCGTCCAATGTTGCCCTGCATCGTCGGAGCGGTAGAGACCGCCTTCCTTGGCCTCGATAATTGCAAAGACGCGATTGGAATCTGCTCCCGAAACCGCGATGCCGATCTTGCCCAGGATTCCGCCAGGAAGACCGTTACCCTCGAGCCGCTTCCATGTGACGCCATTATCTTCTGATCGGTACAACCCGCTGCCGGGACCGCCGCTGGAGAAAAACCATGGCTGCCGGCGCGCTTGCCAGAGCGATGCGAATACGATGTTCGGATTATGCGGATCAAAGACAATGTCGATGCCGCCAGTGTTTTCATCCTTCGACAGAACTTTGGTCCACGTTTTCCCGCCATCAGTGGTACGAAAAATTCCGCGTTCCTGGTTTGGACCAAACGCATGTCCCAACGCCGCTACGAGAACCACGTTCTCATTTCTCGGATCAACAATTAGCGCACCGATTTGCCGGGTATCTTTCAAGCCGACGTTTTCCCACGTTTTGCCGCCGTCAATCGATTTGAAAACTCCAGTGCCGTAGGTGGTATTACCGCGAATCGCCGCTTCACCCGTGCCGGCATAAATCACATTGTGGTCGGACGGCGCGACTGCGATCGCCCCAATCGAAGAAATCGGTTGTTTGTCGAAAAGCGGAATCCAGTTTGCGCCGCCATCGGTCGTCTTCCAGACTCCGCCCGCGACTGCTCCAAAGTAGTACGTGTCCGGCTCGCCGACGACCCCTTCGATCGCGAGTGCGCGTCCGCCGCGAAACGGACCGATTTGTCTCCAACGCATTCCATTGAACAATTTTTCGTCGATCGTTCCAGGAGGCGTTGGGGTGGCGGAGGGGCCGGATTGAAGAGGTGCTGCGAAAAGCAATACGAAAACTATTTGAACGAACTGAAGGCAACGATAACCCGGTGAAATCATCCGCCTAAGGTGTAAAGCTCTGCGCTACGTTCAACTGGATTTGCGCTAGATACTCTGGTAGGGTCGGCACGCTGCGCCGACCGGACGCCGCCGCGCGGCGTCCCTACCTAAGCGTTGATCGCGGCCAGGTCGGGCGCGCGAGCTTCAACTGCGGTTTCACCTGATGCTCCTCCACCAAAGTGGCGTGCCGCGTAATAGGAGCCAATCACCAGCACTGCTGCAATGACCTGCGCAACGAGTGTTTCGACTGTCGGGAACACGGCAAACCAGAGACCCATCCAAGGCGGAATGTAAGGCTTCAACGAATCGATAGGCGTCGTGGAAATCCAATGTGCCAGCTGCATTTCCTGGGCTTGTTCGCCAACCATAACCAGCAACACAACTCCCAGCAGAATTCCGGTGGTGATCAACATTTTGCGGTACGGCAACCGCTGTTGGAGAACAAAGGTCAGCACGGCCACCATTGCTGTCAGCATCATGCCCAGCAGCGCCCCTTTTAGTACCACGCCACCGCCCAACCGCAGATTATAACTCTGTAAAAAGAGCACGACTTCGAAGCCTTCCCGATACAGGGAAGTGAATCCGAGCAGGATCAATCCCCACCACAGACGCGACTGCGAGATCTCAGCGGCGCGCGCATTTTCCAGTAACGTTTTGCGGCGGCGATTATGCGCGCGAATCCAGCCGCCCCAATAAATCTTATGGAAAAACCAGTTCATGATCACCAGCAGAACAATCACAGCAAGCAGCCCTGTTGCCGCTTGGAGATCGAGCGCCGACATGTTGTCGCTAAGCGAGCCGACAATTCGCACCGCGATACACCACGTGATTAAGGTCGCTACAAACGCCAAACCCGCGCCGAAAGCGACCGGCCGTCGGTGCGTCCGCTTCGGGCCAGTCATGCTGGCGGTAATAGCGGCCAAGACGAGTATGCACTCCAATCCTTCGCGAAACACCAGAACACCGATATCGAGGAACGCGACGGTCGGGCTTGTATTGGGACGCGTTGGATCCGGCGCGCCTTGTGCACTGACTCCCTGCCAGACGAGCATCGCAATCACAAAAAGCGCGGCCGCGACAACGCCGATGCGCAAAGCAGGCTTCATGTTAAGTTTTAGACCTTATCATAGAGACAAGGCGTCTGCTGGCGATGGATTGCTTTTTTTTAGCGACTGTTTGCTGGCGAAAACTGAACGCCGATTCGTCAAATAGCCGGGAATTGCCGGTCCTGTGATCGTCCACTAGCATCCCGGCTAGAATGCCCAAATACGCTCTGGGTCATCATTTGAGAGGCGAAGGGAAGCGCCTGGCGTTGATGTCAGAACTGCTCGATCCGATGCGTCGTCGGTATATCGAGTCGCTTGATGTCGTCAAACCGGGTGCGCAGACGCTCGAAGTTGGGTGTGGCAACGGATCGATTTCAGCATGGCTCGCGGAACGCGTGAGTCCCAATGGAAAAGCAGTGGCGTTCGACCTCGATATGTCGCTAATCGAAGTGCGCGCGCCGAATCTCGAGTTGCGCCAGGGCGACATCCTTGCCGGTCCGGTGGAGCGCGGAGCATTCGACCTGGTAACTGCGCGCGCTGTGCTTCACCATGTCAATAATGTAGAAGCGGCAATCAGGAATTTGGTCGCAAGCGTCAGACCGGGCGGCGCGCTTTTGCTCATTGAGCCTGATTTTCTTCCTGTCAGTGTCGCCGAGCCGCCCGAGGTGCGAGCATTCTGGGACGGCTGGCTCGCGTGGTCGCGTGAACGTGGGATCGATTATTATGTCGGGCGCACTCTGGCGCCACGACTGGCAGCGCTAGGTTTAACGCAAATAAGTGGCACTGCGGAAACGGCGATCTACAACGGCGGCTCGCCGTGGGCCGAGTACTGGATACAGACAATCACCGAGCTGCGTGATGACTTGATCGATTCCCGTAAGCTGGACAACCCGTTGGTCGATAAATTTCTTGACCATTGCGCCGATCCAAATTGGTGGACTCGGACGATTGCCTTTACCGCGGTGCACAGCCGCGCGCCCGCCGTCTGAGTAAAGTGCGCGCAAATCGCAGGCAGGTTGTGATTTTGCGTCAATCGAGTAACTTCGGCGGTGCAACGTTTCCGCGGGTTTACGTTAATCGAGATTGCCCTGTCCATTTTCATCCTGATGCTACTGTTGATGCTGGCGGTGCCTAGCTTGACTGGAGTGAGCGCAAGCAGGCGACTGAAGCAGTCTCTGGATGGATTTAACAACCTTGTGCGCCTGGCACAGCAGCGAAGCGTGACTGAGCGTCGTCCTTACTTGATTGCTTGGGGAAAAAACTCCGTCTATCTACGTCCGGAAGTCTTCGCGGAAGACGAGGAGATCAAAGCAACGGCGGAATTTCGCCTCAGTAAGGGAACATCGCTGAGACTCTCCTTGCCAGCCGCGTTAGCGGATGACCACCCTTGGGAATGGATATTTTGGCCGTCGGGAAACTGCGAACCCGCGACCGTTCAATTCAGAGGCCCGCCTGGTATTTGGACGGCGAATTACTCGCCCCTGACCACGCTGCCCGACGTCATTCAGTATGCGGCAAGGTGACCGACAGTGGAGTAATGGAGAAGTGGAGTAATGGGATTTTCAACGCTCCAGCACTCCAAGACTCTAATACTCCAGTAATGCGCGTTACGAAAGATCGGCTTCGCATAACGTCCAAGGCCGCTTTTGCCCTCTACGAGGTTCTTCTCGGGGTGGCGGTCTTTGCCATTGGCGTCATCGCGCTTGGCCGCGCGGTCGAGAATTGTCTCAATGCCAGCACGATCAGCGCGGAAGAAAAAGCTGTGCGGCAGATTTTATCGGATCGAATGGCGGTGATTCAGGCTGCGCCGGGTGTGCCCGAAGCAGAAAAAGAATTCAGGATCAAAAGCAATTATGGCGTTGTAAGACTTGTCCAGAAAAGCGGACCCACTGAATTGGTCGAACCGGATCACACGGTCCTCAGCGGAATCAATCTTGTGATTTTGACTGTTTACTGGCAGCACGCCGGTATCCCGCAATCGAAGCAGATTCAATTTTATGTTTATCGCTCGGCATAAAGCGAGCAATCGGCGCGGCTTCACATTGCTGGAGGTCATGCTGGCTGTGGCAATCCTTGGAATGATGTCGCTGGCGATTTTTCGCTTCGTGCAAGCGAATTTGACTGCGCTTTCCTTGTCATCGGAAACAGTCGCCGCGGATGCGCAGTATGACGGATTGCGTGATTTGCTCACGGCGCATTGGCAAAGCTTGAGTCCAACTCGAGCGGCGATGATAGGAGAAGTGTTCAAGTTAAGCGACCGCGAACGCGATGAGATAAAGTGGAATTGTAGCGCAGGACCGGGAATGCTCACCCGATACGCGCCTACCGACTTCACCGTTACGCTGCGGCTGGAACCGGAAAAAAAAGGCGACCACCTGGATCTTGGTTTATCGCGAAAACCGCAGAAGGCTTCAGATCTTGGTGAAGTAAATGAGAGCTGGGTGCCCTTGATTAAAAACGTGACCAGCCTTCAAATCAGTTATTTCGACTCGAACACGAACACATGGCTGCCGAAATGGCCAGGTGGCGGCCGGTTACCGTGGCTCGTCAAAATTGAAGTGGGACGGCCCGATTCAGCGGTTCCATGGGAAACGGTTATTCCGCTGAGACGAACACCGTATTGAGCAAGGTCGATCCGATGAAGAGACGTTCTGAAACTTCAAAATCAGACGCCGGAGCTGCGTTGCTCCTGGCACTCTGGGCGCTACTCTTGCTTAGCGCGATGGTGATCGGATGGGCGCTCACGATCAATTCAGGTCTGATAGTGTCGAGCAACGCGAATCACGTTCTGCAAGCTGAAGCAATGGCGTCTTCGGGAGCCGAGGTGGCTTTAACTCGAGAAGTCTCGCCGAGCTCTCCAAACTTGCACAGAAAAATGGGCAACGAAAGTTACGACGTTCGGATGACAGGCGAGTGTGGCCGCCTGAATTTGAATTTCCTCGCGCAGGGCGAGGATCCCAGGAAACTCGCAATTTTGCGGCGCTATCTTGATCTAAAAGGCGTAGAGCTAAATGACCAGGATACGATGATAGATTCGTTGCTCGATTGGGTGTCGCAAAATCAGGGCCTGCATCACATGAACGCGCCAGAGGAGAGCGACGACTATCATCCGCCCCACGCGCCTTTGAATTCCGTGGATGAGCTCAAAAAAGTTTTTGGCTGGGCTGACTTTACTTCCAAGCCCAACTGGGACCAAGATTTCACCGTCGTCGCCAACTGTGGGGCCATCGACATCGCCTGGGCTTCGCGTGATGTCTTACGGGCTTTGGGCATAGGCGACGATTTCGTCGACCGGTTCTTGCAACTACGGCAGGGGCCGGACGGAATTGATGGCACGGAGGATGACTTTCAATTCAACACAACTGCTGGAACGACGGTGCCGCCTGAAGTCCAAGGCGCGTTAGGTTTAAATCCGCAGCAATTTCAGCAGATTCAGCCATTCGTGCAATTTAAAGGCCCTGTGTTACGCATCGTCAGTGTAGGCAAGTCAGGCGACATTACGCGATCGGTGGAAATGGTTGTGCTAAAGCAAACGCTGCCCGGTGGGCCAGCAGTTGGCGCAGCCCCCCTTGCCATCGGTCGGCCTCAGGTATTTAGCTGGAAGGAGCTTTAGTATCGACCCCCGGACTCCATCCATTTTTATACTTCCAACCGCGCACGGATGGAATTTCCTCCGCTCGGCCGCGTCGGCATCGGTTCCTGCCCGCACTGCTGGCGAAGGCGGGCGCGAAGCTGCTGCGGGCAGCGCTGAGCAAAATGGTTCGTGGAACGTGCGCAAACTGGAAACGCTGGCGGAAGCAGTGCCGCTACTTGATGCCACTGACGAATTTGTTCTTGGCCTTCCTGTTTCGGCTGTGCTAGCGCAGCGATTTCGTCTCCCCAGCGTTGATCCGGCGGAATTTGCAGAAATGATCCGAATCCAAATCGAAAAGCTGCTGCCGTTTTCCGCCGATGAAGTGACCACCGATTTTGAACTGATCGAGCAAAGCGACACCGAGAGCGTAGTTTCAACCGTCGCGATTAGAAACGAGCGACTTGCCGAGATCGCTTCGCCGCTATTGGAGCGCGGTTACATCCCGCGCCAAATCACGGTATATGCTGCACAGCGCGCGACGACCCATGCTCCGAGTGGCAATGCTGTTTTAATTTATCCGGAAGGCGAGACGTTGGTTTATGCCGTGACGGAGAACGGGAAGCTCAGCCTTGCCAGAGTTTTTGAAGGCGGCAATGGCGATCAGTTGCAAATCGAATTGCCACAGTTGCGACTGAGCGCCGAACTGCAGGGAATCGATGCCGGATCGCCGAATGTGTTGCTGGACGAGACTTGTTATGGAATGCGCGATTCAGTTGAGGGAATTTTGTCCAGCCCGACTGAGATTGTTGGGATAGAGCTGCCGCCCGCGCCAGTCAAACTGAACCTTCTCCCGGAAAGCTGGCGACGACGCCGTTTGCAACTGACAAGGCAAGCAGAATGGCGAAAAAGGCTGGTTTGGATCGGTGGAGGTTACGCGGGGCTTCTCTTACTCTTGTTCGCGTACCTGGGTATCTTGCGCTTTGAAATAGGCCTTTTTGACCGACGTATAGCGCACGACGCCCCGGGGACTGAGTTCGTACGCGCCACAGACGCAAGATGGAAAGCGCTCGCACCGGCGATTGACGCGCACTATTATCCCGTCGAATTCTTGCTGCATCTTTTTGAAAGTCTGCCATCTGCGGACGTGCGCATCATAGGTTACAACCAGTCGGCTCGACAGATTTCCGTCGATGGAGAAGCGAACACGGCTGCTCTCGCTTACCAATTCATTGAGAAGGTAAAGAAGAATCCAGATTTGCGAGCGTTTCAATTCGACATGGCTGCGCCTCGCATTTTGCCCAACGACCATGCGCAGTTTCGATTGGAGGGAAGAGCAAAATGATGCCGGCGTGGTACCAACGAATGAATCCCCGCGAGCGTGTGCTCTCGTGGGTAGTTGTTGGAACGGTCTTCGTGTTGCTCAATCTGTGGATTATCAGTTGGATTTTCGGTGCGCTTGGCGCTGCGCAGAAAGAAGTGGCGACGCGTCGAGCCAAGTTGACCGAGCAAGCTCTTTACATGAAAGAACGGGATCTCTGGACGAAACGAGACGAATGGATCGGGAAGCATCAACCAGCCCTCAACAATCCTGCCGAAGCCTCAGCGCTGCTTGATCAATTAAAAGAAGTCGCCGGCAAATATGATATCCAGATCGAGAATCCTGTAATTGGATCGGGGGAGACCACGCCTTATCATCAAACCGTTTTTGCTTCGATTGAAACTAAAAGTCCCTGGCCGCCGCTCGTACATTTTCTTTATGACTTGCAACGACCGGATGCGTTCGTCGTGTTCGAAAATGTTAATTTGGCCATCGACGGCAGCGACCCGACAATGATGCGCGGCAAATTTAAAGTCGCCCGATGGTTTGCACCGGCGCAGAAAACCAAGTAATGATACGCCAATGTCGATGATTGCTCGTATGAAATATTCCATCACGTTCGCAGCCGTCGTTCTTCTTCTCGGGGCGATCCGCAGTCAAGCCGAGGAGGTTCTTCCGCCACATTTTAATTTCGAGCGCTACACAAAGATGGTGGATCATTCGCCGTTCGCAGTCGCAACGTCAGTCGCGGCTCCGGCGGCGACACCTGATTTTGCGAAGGACCTTTACATTGCCAACGCCGCGCGTTCGCCCGACGGCGACATGGTGACCCTGGCTTCCACTTCCGACCACAACTTTAAGAAATATCTTACGACCAGGGAGCCAGTAGATGGCTACGGCATCGCCAACATCGAATGGTCGGACAAAGTGGGAGCGACGAAGGTAACGATTAGCAAGGACGGAAACTTTGCGACTATCACATTTAATCAGGCGCTATTGTCGCAGGGCGCGCAAAATGCAGGGGTTCCTGCAAGAGCATTCGCGCCGGCGCTGCCGGCTCCCAATCCCGTCAACCCTAATTCAGCCTTATCGAAATTACCACCTGGTGCGCCGCCAGAATTGCAGCAGTTGATTCCGACTGGCAAAGACGTGCCTCGGCCCCATTCGCGCGGGATGATTCAGCGCAACCCAAGAACGTCACAGGCGCCATCCCAGGGAGCAGCACCGGCGCCGGCACCGCCTGCGAAAAATTAGAGGCGAAGGATTAGCGCTCAGCGGCTAACCGCCTCCCCAATCGTCGTCCGCTGTGTCGGCTTGTCGATCGGGGCCGGCCGAAAATAGATCATAGCCGCCGGCGTTTTTCTGACCAGGATTGCGATAAATGTAATTGCTACCCCAGGGATCTTTTGGCATTTCCTTGAACAACTGATACCAGCGAGTGGGTCGCGGGTCGCCCGCCGGCTGCGCTACCAATGCCTGCAAACCCTGGTCCGTCGTAGGATAAAATCCGTTCATGCTTTCATACAGTTGTAGCTGTGTCTTGATAGCCTGAATATCAGCTTGAACGCGCATGCTCTTGGCGATTGCAGTGGTATTGCCAAGTTTTGAAATCGCTACTCCCAGTATGATCACAATGATGCTCACCACGAGCATGATCTCCAGTAGCGTGAAGCCCTGCTGTTTTCTTTTCGTTCTCATTTGAATCCGGAGTAACACTCTGTCCCGTGAGCGATTATGCTACGCTGGTTTGCAGGAATTGCTAGTGCCCTGCGCGCAGAAGATAATCCGACTTGTCCCAAATATATTTTAGTTGAATCTGCGTCGCGCGGATTGCCGAAGATCCGCCGCCAACTCCATTGGCGACAGCCAGGTCATTCTGTCCGACTTTCAGGATCGCGGGCGGCACAATTTTCTGAGCTCGCAGCCATCCGGTATAATGGAAATGCATTTGAGGCGTAAGCGATTCCACTTCGCCGCGGTAAGCAGGGTCAGCCAAATCCGGCAGCGTCAGTGAAACCGGGCCAATGTCCTGGCCATTAACGAAAATTTCCGGCGGAGCATCAATGGTGGGATTGCCGATTTCGAAAGTAAGCAGCGCTGTCAGCGGTTGCGCTTCAATCGGAAATTGAAACACGGTATTTCGCTGAGCTCCTTCATCAATTCGGATCGGGTCAGCGGCGAGAGTTGCGGTAACAGTTCCAAAGTTCTCCATGTCTTCAGGCGGGGCGTGCAGCGCCGGTACCGATGAGAATGGCTCGGGTATCACGTCGCGATGTTCTGCGTTCACCGGATGCGCTACTTCACTACTCGTCATCCAATCGAGATAGGCTGCGCGGATCGTTTTTCCATCTCCTGGAACCTCGATATCGATAGCGGAGGCGCCTGTCATCGGAATCAGGACGGAATCTGAACTGGGCAGATTCATTCCCACGCCAAGCGTACCCGAGCGCAAAACGTGCGTCCCAGATTCATCCCACGCCACCAATTCGGGTTGCTGATTCACTTTGTCGTCGAAGAACAAGCGGAAAAAGAGTACGTGATACTCGGGCCCTGGTTGCGCCACGCGGATGCGAAAGATGCTCTTGGACGCGCCTCCGGTCTCAGTTGTCTCCGCCGGCAAGAGCGTGAGCGCTTCGACCCATGCTGGCGCATTTTGAGTTTTCGAATTTCGAGGCGCAGTTTGACGGAGATCGAGCCAGGCGCTTTCGGGAATCGGCTGCGCAATCATTTCAGCCAGTGAGGGCAATGCGTCGGTCAAAGCTTCCTGCGCGCATACGCGGCAAGCCGCGGCGAGGAAAATCGCAAGGGTAAGGCGAACTGACATTGGGCTGCGGAGATTATTCGCGCAAAACGTGCTTTGCAAGTCTTCAGTTCTAATGCGCTCTGAATTGCAAGCTGTGTGTCATCTCAAACACAGCCGATAGAATACTGAACACAATCAGACCAACCACAACCGCGATTACCACGATGATGATCGGCGGAATCAATTGTGAGATTACGCCTACGCTGCGGTCCAATTCGCGCTCATAAACGTCGGCAATGGCTTGCATTGTCTCGGCGAAATGTCCGGTCTGTTCTCCGACCGCCATCATATCCGTAAACAAATCCGGAAACATTTTTTGCTCCTGCAAAGCAGCAGACAGCGTTGCGCCGTCGATCACTGCTTTGCGTACCTCCCCAAGTTTAACTTCGAGAAAACGGTTGCCGGCGATTTCCGTGACAAGGTCAAGTGAACGAAGAAGAGGAACGCCATTTTCCATCAACGTCCCCAGTGTGCGCGCAAACTGCGCGTAGTAGCGGTGTCGAATGACCCGTCCATAGCCAGGGATCAACAGCCGAAAGCGATCCCATCCAACCCGTCCTTCCTCACTGCGGACAAGGGCGCGGAAAGCAACGATTAAACCCACCGCGGCCAGCACGCCGACCCACCAATAGCTCGTAATCGCATGATGAATTTGAAGCAGGATCCGCGTAGGCAATGGAAGCGCGCCGCCGGTTTGCGCCATGAACCCGCTCAACTGCGGTACCATGAACGTGATAAAAATTGTAACGAGAACGGCGCCAGCGAGGGCGAGAAATGCCGGATAAATCAAAGCTTGCTGCACCCGATCCCGCAGGTCCTTTGCCTGCATCAAATGCTTGACCAGGCGAAGGAGAATTTGCGGCAGCGCACCGCTTGCTTCGCCCGCGGCCACCAAATTCACATACAGCGGCTGGAAAATCCGCGGCATCTCGCTCAAAGCCCGTGAAAAACTGCGGCCATCGATCAGGGACTGATGCAGCGAATGCGTCATTTGCTGAACGCGCGGCTGTTTTAAGCGTTTTTCTAAAATCGACAACGCTTCGTCCAGCGTCATCCCCGCTTTCAGCAAATGAGCAAGTTGCTCGGTAAAAATGAGCAACTGACCATGCGGGATTTTTAGATTTTGCGTGGAAGCTTCTAGTCGCCCGCCAGCAGGTGGGCGGACCACTTTTGGACCTTTTGGTTCCGCGCCCAACAATTCGATTCGCACGGGAATGCAGCGTTGTAATTCAATTTGTTGAATTGCAACGGCTCGATCTGCGCAGTCGAGAATGCCTTCAACCAGCTCGCCCTGTGAATTACGGGCACGATAACTAAACTGTGGCATTGCCGTGTAAAATTATCCCGAAACGCGAAATCGCAAAGTTGAAAGTGGCTTCGCCAACCATTCACTTAGCTGCTCGGCCGCTCTTGGCGATCGGGACTAGGAAAAAATTGTACTTGTCATCCTGGCGGATTTTGATAAGAGCGCCGTGCATGAGATGTGCAGCAGCAGCGATCCTAGTCGTTTCCCTTGCGTTTGCTTCGCAAGCATCCGCAGTATTACGACCGCTTTTTCCGGCGAAAACGGCACCACCGTTTGCCGGGGAGGCGATCGTCATAGGAAACGGTTCGATCGCACATCATGCGAAACAAGTGCCTGCTACAGTGGCGCGATAACCACTGTATCAGCCACGAGACGCAGGCGGTTTCGCCTGCGTGACAGGAGCTTTTTCACTCTGCTTACGGGTTTCATTGCTCCGATACAGCCAGTGTAATGCGTTGCCGCTGCGCGTTAACAGCCGAGTGACTGATTTTCTTTCGACAAAGATTCCGCTTGTCCTTCCTGTCTTTCGGGGAGGTGCGCACTTGCGATCAAACAGGCGGGGGCGGGAATCGAACCCGCGAATAGCGGTTTTGCAGACCGCGACCTTACCACTTGGCTACCCCGCCGTTTCTGCGAGAGCGGACAATATCGTTGTCGCGGCGCTTGTATCAAGCGCCGACCGTAGACACATAGATGTTCGCCGCGGCGAACACCTCTACAACTCTGCCGTGTCAACGCTTTAACGCTTCAACGAATCCGATTATCGTGACGGCGTGATGAAGTCATCGCAATTTCTTGCGCGCGCCCGCAAACGGATTCCCGGCGGGGTGAATTCGCCCGTGCGCGCGTTTCGTAACGTTGGTGGCGAACCGTTCTTTATCGCGCGTGCAGAAGGCGCGAAAATTTGGGATCTCGATGGAAATGAATATCTCGATTACGTCGGGAGCTGGGGGCCGGCGATTCTCGGGCATGCGCCGAAAGTGGTCGTGGACGCCGTGCGCGACGCTGCCGCGCGCGGGTTGAGCTTTGGAATTCCGAATCCGCTCGAAGTGGAAATGGCGGAACTGATCTGCGAGTGGATGCCGTCGATCGAGAAAGTGCGGATGGTGAATAGCGGCACGGAAGCGACTATGTCCTGCGTTCGGCTCGCGCGCGCCTTCACGCGACGCGACAAGATCGTCAAGTTCGACGGGTGCTACCACGGACATGTCGATGCCTTGCTGGTAAAAGCCGGCAGCGGCGCGCTCACGCATGGACAGCCAAGCAGCGCCGGTGTGCCGCAAGCATTTGTCGATCTCACAATTTCGTTGCCTTTCAATAACGCCGAAGTGGTGAGAAAAGCGTTTCGGGAAAACAACAGTGAAATCGCAGCTGTAATTGTCGAGCCGATTCCGGCGAACGCCGGACTCTACTTTCCAGAAGAAAATTTCCTCCCTGTTTTGCGCGAGGAATGCGAACGAAACGGTGCGCTTCTGATTTTCGACGAAGTGATCACAGGGTTCCGTGTGGCGCGCGGTGGCGCGCAAGAAGTTTTCGGAATCAAACCTGATTTGAGTGCATTGGGCAAAATAATCGGTGGCGGGTTAGCGGTTGGCGCGTTTGGCGGGCGCGCCGAAATCATGGATCAGCTTTCGCCAAATGGTCCCGTTTATCAAGCCGGTACGTTGTCCGGCAATCCACTTGCGATGGCTGCCGGACTGGCACAACTGCGGGAACTGGATCGGATCAACGGCTGGAAATTGCTAGAAGAACTGGGTGCGCAATACGAAAAGCTCGCCCGCGACGCGATCAACAATTCAAATATCGACATCACGTTTCACCGGCTCGGCTCGATGTTTTGTGTGTTCTTTGCCGCTGGTCCGATCGTTGATCTAGCGAGTGCGCAGCGAAGTGACCTCAAAATGTTCGCCAAGTTTTTCCACGGATGTCTGAAGCGCGGCGTTTGTTTCGCGCCGTCTCAGTTTGAGAGCGGATTCATTTCGACCTCGCACACGCCGCACGATATCGAGGCCACGGGAGCAGCTGTACGCGAAGCACTGGCGGAGCTTTAAGAGAGGCGACCACCTTCGCCAGGGAGCTTAGCAAGCTTTGACGGTTCGCGTATTTCGTCTTTGTCATTCCAAGCGAAGTCGAGGAACCTCTTGCTCTAAACAAGGAGAGGATTGAATTCACAGACGTCTCGACTTCGCTCGACATGACAACGACCGCCAACTCACGAATTCGTCCTGCTGCGAAATTCTTTTTCAATGGCGACAAAAAGTTTTTCGTCAAAGGCGTGACGTACGGTCCGTTTAAGCCGGATGCCGAAGGGAACTATCTTGGCCAGCCTGAGCAGGTCAATCTTGACCTCGCGCTTATGCGCCAGGCCGGTCTGAATCTTGTGCGGATTTATCATGCGCCGCCCCGCTGGTTTCTGGATCTTTGTGCTGCTGCCGATATGCGTGTGCTGGTAACGCTTCCCTGGGAAAAACATATCGAGTTCCTGCGCGAAAGATCCACGAGGAAACAAATTGCCGAAAACGTTCGCGCTGCCGTGAAGGCACACGCGAGCCATCCTGCGATCTTTGGCTACCTGGTGGGCAACGAGATTCCCAGCACAATGG
Organism: Verrucomicrobiota bacterium; assembly: GCA_003218135.1. Lineage (GTDB taxonomy): Bacteria > Verrucomicrobiota > Verrucomicrobiia > Chthoniobacterales > UBA10450 > Udaeobacter. The sequence goes on along the minus strand of QHNQ01000154.1, from coordinate 417 downwards.
CGCGCTGGCTCGGTGCACGGCGCGTGATTGAGTTTGTAGAGGCATTAATTCGCATCGGGCGCGGCATCGATCCTGATGCGCTGTTTTCCTATGCTACCTATCCGCCGACCGAATATCTGTTGCCGCAGAATGCCGACTTTTGCTGTTTCAATGTTTACCTCCACAATCAGCGGGATTTCGAGGGCTATCTGCTGCGGCTGCAAAATCTCTCTGGCGAGCAGCCACTCATTCTTGGTGAATTCGGCATGGACACGATCCGGCATTCGCAGGATGAGCAGGCGGAAATGCTCGGCTGGCATATCGACAGTGTTGTAAAATGCGGCCTTGCAGGGACCGTTTTTTTTACCTGGACCGATGAATGGTTTACCGGTGGCGAAGAAATCACAGATTGGGCGTTTGGGATCGTCACGCGCGAGC
>QHNQ01000153.1 GCA_003218135.1 Verrucomicrobiota bacterium | reverse complement strand
TTGCGCGTCGCTTTTCTTTGCTTCGTCAGCTCTCGCCGAAGAGACCAGCAATTCGTTCTGGCCTTTATCAGGCGAATACACCGCGGACGCGACGTACGTCGGCGAAGGCGACGTAGAGCGCAATCCTCGCAAGAAAGTCAGCGATTTTGACGAAATCGATTCGGATATCCGCCTTGTGCTAACACCGCGCATAAAGTTCGGTGTCCTGCGACTGGGCGCCGAATGGGAGCGCTTCTCATTTGGTCTTCCGCAGGGCGCCGCCCTGCCCAATACATTGCAGTCCTTCAGCACGATCATCGGACTCGACATGCAATTTTCCGATTCGATTATCGTCCGAGCGGAAACTCAGCCTGGCCTCTACAATTCGGGACTCGGCCATTTGTTTTGGGATAATTTCAACATGCCTTTCCTCATCGGCGGGACGTACATTTACAGCCCTGATCTGCAGCTCGTTCTCGGAGTAAGCGTCGATGTGGAACGAAAATATCCGGTCCTTCCTGCCGTAGGCGTGCGCTGGAAAATTGCGCCGCAATGGTTGCTTGACGCCGTTCTGCCGACGCCGCGCCTGCAATACGAATTGACTCGCGATGTATCGCTGTATGCAGGAGCAACCGTCAGGGATGCCACTTTCCGTGTGGACGATGAGTTTGGAGTTTCTCATGGAATTCCACGTCTCAACCACGCTGTTATCACGTATAGTGAGATCCGAACCGGCGCGGGGTTTGATTGGAAGATCTCGCCGATGGTGACGTTTACAGGAGAGGTTGGGTATCAGCCATACCGGAACTTCGATTTTTATCGCGCAGAAGTGCGATACCACCAGGACGGCGGCGCGCCGTACGGGACGATCTCCTTGCACGGCGCGTTCTAGAGCGGTCAATTTTTGCAGGGCGTCCATGTCAGTCCCGAACGTTTTCGGGATTCAGAGAAACGCCCTGCAATGGCGCGCGCTCAGCGCAGATTCCTATCCAGCGCTCCGATCCGCCACGTCTCCGGCCAGCGAAACGCAACAGCGAGCACCACGAGGATCGTCCCGATGCCGCCCGCCACCACTGAAATCACGGGACCAAACAGCGCGGCGGTCAAACCCGATTCGAGTGCGCCGAACTCATTCGATGTGCCGATGAAAATATTGTTCACGGACGAAACGCGCCCCCGCATTTCATCCGGCGTAACCAGTTGCACGATCGAGCCGCGAATGATCACGCTCACGCTATCGAACGCGCCGAGGAGAAAAAGCACACCGAGCGATAACCAGAATACTTTCGACAACCCGAACAGGATTGTAGCGGCGCCGAACCCTGTCACACACCAGAGCAGCGTTTTTCCCGCGCGTTTCATCGGCGGTAGATGCGCCACCACCAGCGCCATCGCAAAGGCACCGATTGCCGGCATCGCTCGCAGCCAGCCAAGCCCCACCGGTCCGCAGTGAAGGATTTGATCGGCAAAGATCGGCATTAGCGCCGTCGCGCCGCCCAACAGAACAGCAAACAAATCCAGTGTGATTGTGGCCAGGATCACTTTTCTGCTAAACACAAATCGGAGCCCGGCCATGAGACTCTTCCAAGTGCCCGCGTCGGTCTGCTCTCGTCTTTGCGTGCTGCGGCGGATCAGTAGGACGAGAAGGAAAAACGCTAACGCGCAGAGTGCATCCAGCAGATACACAAACGGAAAGCCGACATACGCGACTAAAAAACCGCTCAGGGCCGGCCCCACAACAGATCCGATTTGGAAAACGCTGTTGTTCCACGTCACAGCGTTCGCGAATGCGTCACGCGGAACCAAGGTCGGAAAAAACGAACTGCGCGCAGCCCAACTGAATGTTCGCGCCGATGCTCCGATAAATAAAAGCAGATAAATCAGCGGAACTGAGGCGTCATCGAAATGAAACATCGGATGATGCCGCTCAAAAATCGTCGCAATGGCAGCGAGCGCGTGATTGCCTGCGCGCAGCGGCGCGATTGCAGGTATGGAGAGATGCTTCCAAGAAACTAACGCCAGCGCCACTGACATGAACCCGCTAAACACTTGTGAGACCAGAATGATGTGCTTTCGACTGAACCGATCCGCTAAATGGCCAGCCGGCAGGGAAAGCGTAACCACAGGCACTGCGATAACCAATCCAACCAAACCAAGCGCAGTGGCCGAATGCGTGCGCGCGTAAATCTCCCATTCCACCGCCACCGCGAGCATCAAACGGCCGGTGATCGAAAGTAAATTACCGGCCGTAAAGAGGCTGAAATCTCCGAAACGGAAGGCCGCGTACGGATCATGCCCTCGAGGCTCTCTCTCGATTGGCAACGGAACAGCTGGGCGCTGCGGGTCGGGCGATCGATAAGAGCTTGGATCAATTGGTTGAGGCATCCTCGAGCCCAGCTACCTGTCAAGAACAGCGCATTACTTTTCGATGCCGCTCGCATTCAAGCAGCTTGGCGCACGAGATTGTAGGTTGAGCGCAAAGCATCGCAAGGAATGACGGCTGTCCAAGCCGTCCCTCCTTGAGAGTAATGCAGGCTTGCTTCTCGCTTGAGTTTTTGATTGGGTCGCCATGTGACCCCCGCTACGGACGATGTAACGTCACTGACCGCGACTGACGTAGCTACTCATTGCGGCGCGGCGTTTAATACGACGCACTGGAGCGTGGTGCTGGAGGCACAAGGTCCAACACCGGCAGCGCAGGCAGCGCTTGAGAAACTTTGCAGTACCTATTGGCGGCCAATTTATGGGTTCGTGAGGCGACAGGGCGTCGGACCCGAAGAAGCAAAAGATGTCACTCAAGGGTTTTTTGCTTTGCTGCTCGAACGCCGGGATCTGAATACAGTGCGCTTCGCCACGTCTGCCGACAGAATCCGTCCGTCGTCAGTATTGCCAGCCAGACATTAGTATCGAGGAGAACGCGCACGCGGGAGAGCGAGAGTTTCCTCTTCTGTCAGACGAACGCATTGGAGCATCGTGCTGGCGGCGCAAGGCCCGACCCCGTGTTGCCAGTAAGCGACCTGACATCCTCCTGAAGCGAATAAGCCGCCACGCCTTGAACGCGTGGCGGCTTTTTTGTCGATAAGAACCCCGGCGAAAAGTGGTTAATCCCCTTGCTCGGAAAATCGTGAAAAAGCCACAGATTTTGCTTCCATTGCCTAAACCGGATGCGGTAGAGTCGGCGGCCTCAGGTAAAAATGGATAACATCATCGAGGCGAGAGAACTGCAAATCGAGCGCAAGCATTTCTACGTGGAGCTCCGGGAGAACGACCGCGGGAAATTCTTGCGCATCACCGAGGAAGCTCACGGACGCCGGAACAGCATCATCGTGCCCAGTACCGGCGTCGATGACTTTACGGCGACGATTGCTGAAGTTCTGACCAACGGAAGCGAGCCGGCTTAATCGCTGAACTGCTGATTCTCTTTCTGTAGAGGCAGCCGTGTCGGCTGCAACGCTCGTACATGCAGGCGGCACGCCCGCTGCTACAGCCGATCTTGTTTCCGTTTATTCGCTCTGTGCGTTGACACCGCGACGCCCGAAATTACTTTGGCGCTTCGCCCGGTTGACGCTCTTCGGAGTTCCTGAATCATGGTTTCAAAACAAAAATCCAGCAGACAAAAGAAGTTTCAGCGCAGGAGAACAACATCCAGACGGAGAACGCGCGCGACACATGGCGAACGCAAAAGGAAAACCGCTCACTACGTCTACTCGTTCGGTGATGGGCATGCTGACGGCGCAGGCAGCATGAAGCCGTTGCTGGGTGGCAAAGGCGCAAACCTCCACGAGATGACGCGCATAGGCTTGCCGGTCCCTCCGGGATTCACAATCACGACAGAGGTGTGCAGCTACTTTTACGATCACAACCGCACTTACCCGCGTGAACTGGAGTCGCAGGTCGCGGCGGCCCTCGCAAAGGTTGAGCAATCGGTGGGCAAAAAATTCGGGGACAAAGAGCGGCCGTTGCTTGTTTCCGTGCGATCGGGCGCACGCGATTCCATGCCCGGCATGATGGACACGATTCTCAATCTCGGGATGAACGACGAGGTTGTCGGCATCGTTGCAAAAAAAACGAGCAACGCGCGTTTCGCCTGGGATTCGTATCGGCGCTTTCTGCAGATGTACGGCGATGTGGTGATGGGCATTCAGAAACGGCCGGGCGAAGACCATGAGCCTTTCGAGACCGTGATCGAGCACTTGAAGGATGAGCGCTATGGCAAGCACGACTTTCCGGATGTCAGACTGACCGTCGCGGATTTGAAAGAACTCGTGCAGCGTTTCAAGGCGCTGATCGAAGAGCGCGCCGGAAAATCGTTCCCCCAAGATCCGAATGAACAGCTCTGGGGCGCAATTGGCGCTGTTTTCGGCTCGTGGATGAACGATCGGGCGATCGTGTATCGGCGGAGGTATGGAATCCCGCACGACTGGGGAACGGCGGTCAATGTGCAGACGATGGTGTTCGGGAACATGGGAGAGACAAGCGCAACGGGGGTTGCATTTACGCGTGATCCAGCGACCGGCGAAAAAGTCTTTTACGGCGAGTATTTGATCAATGCGCAAGGCGAAGACGTCGTCGCAGGCGTGCGCACACCGCATCCGATTGCCGATCTGGCGAGGGAAATGCCCGCGGCGCACAAGGAACTGATGAAAGTGCGCAGCATCCTTGAGCGTCACTTCAAGGACATGCAAGACCTCGAGTTCACGGTGGAGGAAAATCGCCTTTATATTTTGCAAACGCGAAATGGCAAGCGCACCGGCCACGCTGCGGTACGCATCGCCGTCGACATGGTCGATGAAAAATTAATCACCAAGAAAGATGCAGTGCGGCGTATCCCGGCTGACTCGTTGTCTCATCTTCTGGCGCCGATCTTCGATCGGAAATCAGCAAGAGCAGCAAAAAAAATCGGCATTGGTTTGGCCGCTGGACCGGGCGCGGCATGCGGGCGCATCGTATTCAGCGCGGAGGAAGCGGTGATGCGCGCCGAGAAAGGCGAGAAAGTCGTGCTCGCTCGAATTGAAACGTCCCCGGAAGACCTGCGCGGCATGATCGCCGCTGAAGGAATTCTCACTTCGCGGGGCGGCGTTTCTTCGCACGCAGCGCTGGTCGCGCGGCAAATGGGTAAGGTATGCGTGTGCGGCGCGACCGGCATTCAGATCGACTACCAACAGCGCACACTCAGCGCGAACGGCACGACGTTAAACCGCGGCGATTATATTTCGATTGATGGAACTGCCGGTGAAGTGTTCGCCGGTGAAGTCGCTACTGCGCCGTCGGAAATCGTCCAAGTGCTAATCGATCGTTCTCTCGATCCGAAAAAGAGCGTGGTTTACCGCGAATATACAAAGCTCATGAAGTGGACGGATGAATTCCGTACGCTCGGTGTGCGCACGAATGCGGATACACCTGAGCAAGTGACCAACGCAGTGGCGTTCGGCGCGGAGGGCATTGGGCTATGTCGCACCGAGCACATGTTTTTTGAAGGCGATCGGATTGACGCCATGCGCGAGATGATTCTCGCCGGCACAAAGGACGAACGGGGGCGCGCCCTTGCGAAACTGCTTCCCTATCAACGCGACGATTTCGTTGGAATCTTCACAGCACTCAAAGGTTTGCCCGCGACGATCCGTTTTCTCGATCCACCGCTCCACGAATTTTTGCCCGCTGATCACACGCAGCAGAACGAGCTCGCTAGCAAGCTAGGCGTAGCAGTGGAACACATCGCGCGCCGCGTGCATGAGCTACACGAATTTAATCCGATGCTGGGCCATCGCGGTTGCCGGCTTGGGATCACGTTCCCCGAAATTTCTGAAATGCAGGCGCGTGCAATTTTTGAAGCGGCTGCGGAAGTCCAGGCCAGGGGCATCAAGGTCCATCCAGAAATTATGATTCCGTTGGTCGGATTTCCGCGCGAACTAAAGCTGCAGATCGACATCGTTCGCCGCGTCGCGGACGACGTCGCGAAAGAAACAGGAACAAAATTCAAATACCTGGTCGGAACAATGATTGAAATCCCACGCGCCGCGCTCGTGGCGGATCAGATCGCGCGCGACGCCGAGTTCTTCAGTTTTGGCACGAACGATCTCACGCAAACCACAATGGGAATGAGCCGAGACGACTCCGGCAGTTTTCTTCCTGCTTATGCCGAGCTCGACATCGTTGATGCAAATCCGTTTGCATCGATCGATCAGAAAGGTGTGGGGCGCTTGATGGAAATCACCCGCGACCTCGGCCGCAAGGCACGCCCCAACATTAAACTGGGAATTTGCGGCGAACATGGCGGCGAACCTAACAGCGTCAAATTCTGTCATCGGCTCGGTCTGGACTACGTCAGTTGCAGCCCCTTCCGGATTCCAATCGCGCGACTAGCCGCGGCACAAGCGGCGCTCGAGAGTTGAAGCGCGTCCCGCGCGCCGTAGTCTCTTCCCATGCAAACGCGCGAAGAAAACATCGTCGTCGATTCCTTCGCGCGCCGTCACATCGGTCCGACCGAAGAGGAAGTTCGGTCGATGTTAAGCGAAGTAGGCTACGAAGACCTCGATTCGCTAATCGACGCCACCGTTCCAAAAAACATCCGGTTGGATCGGCAGCTGAATTTGCCGGCAGCTAAATCCGAGACCGAAGCGCTCGCCGAGCTGCGCGCAATTGCAAATAAGAACAAGCTCGCACGCTCGTTGATCGGCGCTGGCTACTCAGACTGCATCACGCCACCCGTAATTCAGCGAAACATCCTTGAAAATCCCGGCTGGTACACCGCTTACACGCCGTACCAGGCCGAAATCGCACAAGGCCGGCTCGAAGCCCTCCTCAATTTCCAACAAATGATCGTGGACCTAACGGCGCTCGACATCGCAAACGCATCGCTGTTGGACGAAGCGACTGCCGCGGCCGAGGCGATGTCGCTTTGTCATGCGGTCGCGCCAAATCGGAAAACCTTCTTCGTCGCCGACAATTGTCACCCACAAACAATTGCCGTTGTTCAGACGCGCGCGAAGCCGCTCGGAATCGAGATCAAGATCGCCGATTATTCGCGTTTTAGATTCGACGACACCGTCTTTGGCGCGCTCGTCCAATATCCCGCGACCGATGGCGCGATTTACGATTATTCCGATTTCATCAGGCAGGCGCACAATGCGGGAGCGCTCGTTGTTGTCGCCGCAGACATTCTGGCGCTGACGTTGTTGAAACCGCCGGGTGAATTCGGCGCAGACGTCGCGGTCGGAAACACACAGCGTTTTGGCGTGCCGCTCGGATTCGGCGGGCCGCACGCCGCATATTTCGCCACGCGCGATCAATACAAACGACACATGCCCGGCCGGCTTGTTGGCGTGTCGCACGACGCTGAAGGTCGGCCAGCGTATCGGCTCGCGTTGCAAACGCGGGAGCAACACATCCGCCGGGATAAAGCCACGAGTAACATCTGCACGGCACAGGTTCTTCTCGCTGTGATCGCGTCGATGTACGCGATCTATCATGGACCAAAAGGATTGCGCGCGATCGCCGAGCGCGTTCACAGGCTAACCAGCCAACTGACGGATGATCTGCGCGCCCTTGGCTGCACAATCGCACACGAAAATTTTTTCGACACGATTCGCGTGGAGGTCGAGTCGAGTGAAGTCATTTTAGAACATGCCGCAAAAGCAGGCTGCAACCTGCGCGCGCTCGGCCCGCGTGCAGTTGGCATTTCATTCGACGAAACGACAACGCCGCGAGATATCGAATTGCTGATGTCGATCTTTCGGGGCACGGCAGTTCGGGACTTCGCTGATGATGATTTAGGCACGCCGCCAATCCGCATTCCGCAATTCGCAATCCGCAATTCCGCGTTCCTCACTCATCCGATTTTCAATACGCACGACACCGAGACAGAAATGCTGCGTTATCTCAAGAAGCTGGAATCGCGCGATCTGTCTCTGACAACTTCGATGATTCCACTCGGCTCGTGCACAATGAAACTGAACGCCACCGCGGAAATGTTCCCGATCTCGTGGCCCGAGATTTCCAAACTGCATCCGTTCGCGCCCAGCGACCAAACGATCGGCTACAGAGAGATTTGCGAGCAGCTCGAAGACTGGCTTGCGGAAATCACCGGGTTCGCAGGGATTTCGTTGCAACCCAATGCCGGCTCGCAAGGTGAATTCGCTGGTCTGCTCGCCATCCGCGAGTATCACGCCTCACGCGGTGAAGGGCATCGCAACATCTGCCTTATTCCCACGTCAGCGCATGGAACCAATCCGGCCAGCGCCGTCATGGCCGGATTCAAAGTTGTCTCGGTCGCGTGTTTGAAAGATGGCGATATCGATCTAGCCGATCTGCGCGCCAAAGCAGATCAGCACGCGCGCGATCTCGCTGCGCTGATGGTGACGTATCCTTCCACACACGGCGTCTTTGAACCGACCATCCGCGAAATTTGTGACATCGTACACGCCCACGGCGGCCAGGTATTTATGGATGGGGCCAACATGAATGCGCAATGCGGTCTATGTCGTCCCGGCGATTACGGCGCCGACGTTTGTCATTTGAATTTGCACAAAACTTTTTGCATCCCGCACGGCGGCGGCGGTCCGGGCGTGGGGCCAATTGGGGTCGCGAAACACTTGGCGCCCTATCTTCCACGAGAATTCATTCTCGATCCGGAGACAGGCCGAATTCTGTTTGGCGAAGGAGAACGCGGGCACCGCCCTCCCGCCGGAGACGGCTCTGATTACCCCGAAAGCTTTCGGGGCGGCAAAGGCGGAAATGTCGCCGCTGCTCCGTGGGGCAGCGCCAGCATTCTGACGATCACCTGGATGTACATTCGCATGATGGCCGCGGAGGGATTGAAGCGCGCAAGCGAGATGGCAATTCTAAACGCGAATTACATTGCGAAGCGGCTTGACCGGTATTTTCCGGTTCTGTTCAAAGGTAAACACGGTCTCGTTGCCCATGAATGCATCATCGATCTTCGCCAGTGGAAAAACGCAGGCATCGAAGTCGAAGATGTGGCGAAGCGTTTGATCGATTACGGCTTTCACGCGCCGACGGTTTCCTGGCCGGTGGCCGGGACAATGATGATCGAGCCAACCGAGAGCGAACCGAAACACGAGCTCGATCGTTTTTGCGACGCGATGATCTCCATCCACGCCGAAATCGAGGCAATCGCGAATGGAAAGCAAGATCGGCAAAATAATTTGCTCAAAAACGCACCTCACACCGCGCGGCAAATCGCGTCTGACAAATGGGACTGCCCCTACTCGCGCGAACAAGCCGCGTTCCCCGTGCCTTGGACGCGCGAACACAAATTCTGGCCCGCCGTCGCCCGCATCGACAATGTGTATGGCGATCGCAATCTTTTCTGCTCTTGCCCGCCGGTCGAAGAATTTGAGAAGAACAGCTAGAGGTTCCTCGGCTTCGCTCGAATCGGCAGAAGCCAAACCGGCCGGTTTATGACGCGCACAGCGATTGTCCTATTAGCCGTGGTGCTTGCGCTCGTCTGTGTCACGTACTTGTACGCGCATCACGTTTGGGATCCGCTGCCGACGGGAACAAAAATCGATCGGATCGTCATTGAAAAATCAGCTCGAAAATTGTCCCTGTTTGTGAATGGCAAATCGCTGAAAAGCTATCGGGTCGCGCTGGGTCGTAATCCTATCGGTGCAAAGCAAGAGGAAGGAGATAACAAAACACCCGAAGGGGTTTACAGAATCGACGGTCGCAACCCGCAGAGTAATTTTCATCTCGCACTGCACGTCTCTTATCCGTCCGATGAGGATAAGGTGCACGCTGCCGAGCGTGGCGTTTCAGCCGGATTCGACATCATGATTCATGGAATTCAAAATGGGCGCGGTTGGATCGGAGCGTTTCACCGATTGAGCGATTGGACTGCCGGTTGCATCGCACTCACCGACGAAGAGATCGAAGAGCTTTGGGAAGTTACGCCGAACGGAACAATCGTTGAGATTCAGCCTTAAATGCGCCCGCTGCTGGCTATAGTGTCCGCTGTCCCCAGCGGATTATATCTCCGGCGCGAGTTGGGGCGCCGCGACGACGCGCGTCGGGACGAGGCGTAACGCGGAGCCGTTTGTTTCCTCTGCTGCGGCGGGGCCTTGTTCGTGGTACTCCGCGTCGCTGTTGACCTGCCAGAGATCGTAAAGCTTGGCGTCAGCCAGAATGTTTTCCACGCACAACATCGCTGTCATCATGGCGTGGTCCTGGTTGTTGTATTTATGCATGCCGTTGCGGCCTACGAGATGCAGGTTCGGATAACGCGTGTCCAACTCCTGACGAATGGTCGCGACATGCCGCGCGTAACCGTCATCGTAAACCGGGTAGGCCTTCTTCTGGCGAACGACACAACCGTCCACAAAATCGCCTTCTTTGGCCAGGCCGATCTGAATCAGCTCGCGCCTGGCGAGTTCGATCAAATCGTTGTCGCTCGAATCCCATAGCCCGTCGTGTTCGAAGCAAAAATATTCCAGGCCGTAGCAGACCTTGTCGGGTTCGGGCACCATCTCCGGCGACCAGGAACGGAAGTTCTGAACACGGCCGACTTTCACGCTCGGGTCGTGAATGTATATCCAGTTGTCATCGAACATCTGTCGATCTTTCAAGATCAACATGACAGTAAGGAAGTCGCGATACTTGAGGCTCTCGGCCGCACGTTTTGTTCGCTCACTCACAGCGGGCGACAAACCGTAAACCAGCGCTCGCATTGGCGCGGATGAAATTACGTGCTCGGCTTCGATCGTTTGCATTTGGTCGAGTTGATTTTTGTATTCTACCGTCCAGTTACCGGACGTTTCATCGTAGGAACAGCGAGTTACTCTGCAGGCCATCTCGAGTCTGCCGCCCCGCGCCTGCATCTTTTCCGCGCAAACTTCCCACATCATGCCCGGCCCCCGACGTGGATAACGAAACGAGTTGATGAGCGTCTTGATGACTCTGCTGCGGTCGCCGTTGTACCGCTGCGGAATGAGCGCGTTCTTGATGGCGCTACCGAGCGAAAGTCCTCTGATGCGTTGCGCGGCCCAGTCTGCAGAAATTTCCCTGCAGCTCATCCCCCAGACTTTTTCGGTGTAGCTCTTAAAGAATGTGTTGAAGAGCCGTTTGCCGAATTGATTGCTTACCCACTCTTCGAAATTGCGCGGATTCCGCACAGGAAACAGACGCGCTTTCAACCAGGAAAGGACACACAGAGCCGATTTGACGATACCGAGCTTCACCAGTGCTTCGACCGGTTTGAGCGGATAAGAGTAAAATTTGCCGTCATAGAAAATGCGCGACGAACGTGGCCGCACGAGCATGTCGTTCGGTAAAATCTCCGTCCACAGATCTTCGACCGCTTTTGATTTTGAGAAGAAACGGTGGCCGCCGATGTCGAAATGAAAATCCTTATAGGTGACAGTTCGGGAAATACCGCCGACATAAACAGGATCCGCTTCCAACACGACGACATCGACCGCCTCTTTCGAGAGAATATATCCAGCGGTCAGACCTGCTGGTCCTGCACCGATAATGGCGACTTTTGTTTTCATCTTCTGCTACGCAACCCAATTGCCCCGGGTGAAATTCCAAACGTACCAGCCCTGCACGCACAGCCCAGCAGCGGTGAAAAACGCTACTGCCGCGATGCCGAATGCCCGCACGAGCATCGGCGGCGTACGGAATTGATTCAAAAAATTCAAAAATGCCAGCACGATCAAAGCGTGCACGCAGAACTCGTAGCGGAGCATGCTTTCCATATTCACGCAGGCCACCCCGCTGACCGAGAGGTAGTAGATCGCGGCCGCGCAAAAATAGATCCCCGCGCGTAGCGGCAGGCCGGCGCGCCGTCGAATGGCCGGAACGAGTTCGCAAAGGGCGATCCCTACTAGCAGCAGGCCGCCCAGCGTCATGGATAGTTGACTCGCTTCCGTTGGATCATTCAGTGCCGGAACGAGCCAGCGATAACTGCCAGGCTTAAACACGGCCAGATAATCGGGAACGATCCCCCACCCGGCTGCCTGCGTGAGCATGTAAATGTCCCAGTGGCCCCATCGCAGTTGAGAGTAAATAAAGAACCCGATGGCGCCGCAAATTGCGATAACAGTAATGCCCACGGCTGCCGTGTGCTCGCGCAGCCATTTCCGCGGCTCACGCAAACCGCGCCATCCAGTTTGAAGCACTGCATACACAACGGGAAACAGAGCACACACGATTCCGACAATCCGCGCTGCCGACATTAAAAAACCATGCAACGCCGCCCAAATCTTCGCGGATCTACTTTTCGCAGTGCTCCAGTAAATGAAGCCAAACAGCGTCATTAAAAACAGCGATTCGGAATAACCGGCGACCAGAAAAAACGCTGCTGGATGAGCGACGATTAGTAAAGTGCCGCAAATCTGAAGGGCAGGCGAAACATTCCAGCGCTTACAAAATAAAAAGAAATAAGTCCAAAAAAACCAAGTAGCCAGTTGAGCTGTGATGAGTAGTGCGGCGAAGCTGTCAACGTTAAACGCGTAGCGGAACAACGCTGCGATCGCCGGATACGCCGGAAAAAATGCAACGTTCGATAGTTCCATTACTTTGTGATCGACGGGCGGGACAATAGTCTGGTAGCCGCGATCGATAATGTTCATGAACCAATAACTGTCGTGTTGGACCAATGCGGAGTAGCGCTCCAAAATCGGCTCTTGCGGCGCGAGCAGGCCCACAGCCATTGCAAGTTGCAGCAGCGTCACCAGCAGTCCCGTAAGCAAAGGCGTGAGCAAACGTTGTACGCGGGACATCAGTTCATAATCGCACGAGACGGCGCCGCTGCTCGCGCAAGCTTTCTGACTCAAGTGAGGCTTGCCAGCAGGAAGAATGCGCACAGCAAGTCCTGGGACGTGAGGCGCGCCGAGAGTTTCGGAAAGTGCAATGTCGGATCCCATTGATTCCATTTGTTTTCCCTGATTTGGTGGTAGGGTTCGACGGCTGTTGAGCGTTCTTTATTCGCGGAAAGTCGTACTTCTGAATTCCTGAAGGGGGCAGGGCCTATTGAGGTCGCTTGATCTGTCACGAACCAGAGATCACCAGCACGATCTCGCCCTTTGGCGGATGGGCCTGATAATGCGCAAGAAGCTCGCTGGCAACACCGCGGCGGAATTCTTCGAATTTCTTTGTCAGCTCGCGTGCAACGCACAGTTGCCGCTCCGGCATGACGTCAATGCAAACGGCGAGTGTTTTTGTTAATCGATATGGCGATTCAAAAAAAATTGAGGTTTCCTCGCGTTCGCCCGCTGCTTGCAATTCGCGCTCGCGCTGTCCAGGCTTGACCGGAAGAAATCCGCCAAAAAAAAACTTCTCCGTTGAAAATCCGGAACCAATGAGGGCCGCAAGAATTGAGGATGCCCCGGGGACGATGGTAAACGGCAGCTCGCGTTTAATGCATTCGCGAATGAGACGCAACCCCGGGTCGGACAGTCCCGGCGTTCCTGCGTCTGTAATCAGCGCAATGTTTTCACCCCGGGCGAGACGTTCCACGAGTTGCAGCGTGCGCGTCGCTTCATTGTGCTCGTGATAACTGATAAAAGGCTTTTTGATTTCGAAATGCTTGAGCAATAGCCCCGAATGCCGCGTATCTTCAGCCGCGATTACATCGGCTGATTTCAGCGCCTCAACAGCACGCAGCGTGATATCGCCCAAATTGCCAATTGGTGTGGCGACGACGTAAAGCATTCCGCATCATCCATCCAAAATCAGTCGTTGGCCATCGAACCATCGGGGGTGATTCATTTCAACAAAGCCAATGTGCGGACAGAAAACGAATCCGTAACGGAGGATAAAATGAGAACAAGCTCTTATCTATTGACCCTGTCGATCCTAGCTTTAGTCGGTTGTGCGGGAGAACCAACTACGGTGACGACCACAACTACACAGGAAGTAACGACCACAGGCCCCGCTCGAGAGGTCGTGGTGACCCGAGCGCCGCCGCCACTTCGCGTTGAAACTCAGACCGTAGCGCCTGCACCCGGATATGCCTGGACTCGCGGTTATTGGCGGTGGACGGGAACCACTTATGTGTGGGTGCCGGGAACTTGGATAGTCCGCCCAAGACCAGCCGCAGTTTGGGTCGAAGGCCATTGGGTGCCTCGGTACAACGGCTGGGTATGGGTCGCAGGCCACTGGCAATAACGAATACTGCAGAGAATCGTCACCAGCCCAGAACCTTGGCAAAAATGAGGGGCGCCACGATCGTTGCGTCCGATTCGATGATGAATTTTGGAGTATCGACGTTGAGTTTGCCCCAAGTGATCTTCTCGTTCGGAACCGCGCCGGAATATGAGCCGAAGCTGGTAGTGGAATCACTGATCTGGCAAAAATAACCCCATTCCGGCACCGGCATGCTGACCACGTCCTGGTTCAGCATGGGCACGACACAAATTGGAAAATCGCCTGCGATACCGCCGCCGATTTGGAAAAACCCGATGGAGGAATCATTCGACGTTTGGCGATACCAATGCGCAAGTTGGATCATGTATTCGATCCCGGAGCGGATCGCCTGTACATTCTTAATCGCCCCGGTGATGCAACGGGCGGCGTAAATATTTCCCAAGGTTGAGTCTTCCCAGCCGGGCACAAACAACGGAAGATCCTTGTGCGCAGCGGCAATCATCCAACTGTCAGCGGGATCGATCTCGTAAAACTGTTTCAACCGGCACTCGCGCAAAATCTTGTAAAGAAACTCGTGCGGGAACTTTCTCTGATTACTTTCCGAGGCGGCGACCCACTCGTCGAGTACCACTCGCTCAATTCGTCGCATCGCTTCCTCTTCCGGAATGCAAGTGTCAGTGACGCGATTGAGGTGCCGCTGCAGCAGCTCGTGCTCTTGTTCTGGACCTAGTTCCCGATAATTAGGAATGCGTTCGTATTTGCTGCGCGCGACGAGATTGAAGAGATCTTCCTCCATGTTCGCGCCTGTGCAGGCGACAGCGTGCACTTTGTCCTGGCGAATCATTTCGGCGAGAGAAACGCCCAGCTCGGCGGTGCTCATTGCGCCAGCGAGCGTGATCATCATTTTTCCACCGCTATCGAGATGCGCAATGTAGGCATCGGCAGCATCCTTCAAGCTCGCGGCGTTAAAATGCCGGAAGTGGCGATCAATGAACTGGCTGATGCTGCCCATTTTCACTTCACGAACTTTGCAATGGTACTACTCGCTTTGATGCAAGATTTTTGCCGCGGCAGTCAAGCGCTAATCGCGATCTTCAAAGAAATTTTTATGGTACGGTAGCGAGGATTCGCGTTGCCAGTATTCCGGGCATTATCCCAAGCAAAAGAACTGCTGCCGCAAGCCCAATGACCGTACTTCGCTGCAGCAGATCCGACGAGAGGGAATCAACGCGATGCGTTGCCGGCACCGCAGCCTCGTCGACGAAAATCGCTTTCAACACAATCAGGTAATAGTACAGCGAAACGAAGCTGCCAAGAAGCGCAACTACTACGAGCCAGAGCAAGCCATGGTTTGGAGTGGCACGAAGCGCGGCACTAAAGACATAAAACTTTCCAAAAAATCCGGCGAGCGGCGGTATGCCTGCCAGTGACAACATGAAGATCGCCATGCATCCCGCCATAAACGGCGATCGGAAAGCCAAACCCCGAAAATTTGAGAAATCGTCACCGCCCGTTTCGTGCCGCACCATTGCAACTACACCGAATGCACCCACCAGTGTGACAGCGTAGACACTGGCGTAGAATAATGCGGCGGAAAATCCTTCGCGATCGCCAGCGACTATTCCAATAAGTGTATAGCCGCCATGCGCGACGGCGGAATAGGCAAGCAGTCTCCGCACGTTCGATTGCGCAAGCGCAACGAGATTACCGACCAAGATGGATAATGCTGCCAGCACCGCGAGCACGGGTGACCAACCGGCAAGCATAGCGTGCCAGGCAGCGCTGCCGCGCACGGGAGCAAATCCGACGAGAACAATTTTCCCCAAGACCACAAACGAGGCGACCTTCGACGCTGAGGCAATGAAGCCTGCGCTGGGAACAGGCGCGCCTTGATAGGCATCAGGCGCCCAGAGGTGAAACGGCGCGGCGGCGATTTTGAACGCGAAGCCGACGAGCGTCATAATGATCCCAACAGCCAGCAATCCCGACGATGTCGGGAATGCGCTGGCCAGTTTCTGCGAAATTGCTGGAAGACTGGTAGTGCCAGTCATGCCATAGATCAGACTGATCCCAAAAAGTGTGAAAGCGCTGGAGGTGCTGCCGAAGAGCAAATATTTCAGACCAGCCTCTGCCGAACGTATATCCGTCTTGTCGAAAGCGGTCATCACGTAAAGCGACAAGCCGAGCAGTTCGAGTCCGATGAAGATCATAAGAAATTCCTCGCTGCCGACGAGCAGCATCAGGCCGACTGTTGCGAAGAGAACAAGCGCCAGATATTCGCCCGGATGAGGCGTCGATTTTTGTGATGCGATCAACAGGACTGTGAAGAACGCCAAGACAATGCATATAATTTTAAAAAGGCTGGTGAACGGCGTGATCACCAGCATTCCACCGAAAAGGGTCGTGCCTTGAGGCAATTGCAAGACGACGCCAGCGGCGATTGCGAGGCCGAGCCCTGCAACGGCTGAACAAATCCCCATAGCGGTGGCGCTGTTGCTCGCGCTTCTAGCACGCTGCACTGTGGACACCGTTGCGGTCGATTTCACGCGCCCGGTCCCAAGCCCAACCGCAAGAACCGCAAGCGCTGTTATGACTACGATCGTTTCCGGTGAGGCGAACTTCAGCAGTTCCAGATAAGATATTGTTGCATCAGCAGCTTTCATTGAAGAAACCTCATCGCCTCCACAGCCGGCATAATGCGATCAAGCAACAGTTTGGGATAAAGGCCGACCGCGATCGTTGCGAACATGAGCAGGCAAGCCCCGCATTTTTCCGCGGCCGTGATCGTTTGTTGCTCATTCCAATCCGGATCGAGGGCCACCCGGCCGTCCTGCAACTGAACTGTTGACCGCGCCTCGCCAAAGAAGGATTGCTTTAACGCGCGCAACGTGAATGCAGCCACGAGTACCATGCCTGCCCCTGTGATCCAGACCGCGACAGGATAAGTTTTCCATGCGCCAATAAGAATTGTGATCTCGGCCGCAAATCCGCTGAATCCTGGAATGCCCATCGACGCCGCTGAGGCGACAACAAACGTGAACGCTGCAAACGGCAGCACACGACTGAGGCTCATACCCGCGAGCACGTCGAGCTCACGTGTGTGCGTGCGGCGATAAATCATGCGTCCAGCGACGGCAAACAAAAGAGCCGCTATCACACCGTGAGAAAACATTTGCAATACTGCCCCTGAAACGCTCAGCGCTGTTGCCGCCGCAAGCCCGAACATTACGAAACCCATGTGGCTGACGCTCGAGTAACCGATGACAAATTTCAGGTCATGTTGGCGAAGCGCTACGGCCGCGGCGTAAACGATTCCAATGACGCCAAGAAGGACGATCCATTTGCCCCACATTTGAAAGCCCTGTGGAAAGAGATTCATCGCGACGCGGAGTCCTGCGTAAGACCCGAGCTTCATCACGATTCCGGCGAGGAGCATCGAACCGGCTGTCGGCGCCGCGGCGTGACCGGTCGGCGCCCACGTATGGAGCGGCCAGATTCCGGCGAGCACAGCGAAGCCGAGAAACAACGCGGGAAAGGCCCACGACTGCAGTTGCGGCGAAAATTGAAATTGCGACAGCTGATTCAGATCCAGCGTTCCCGCCGTCACATACGCCGCAAGGATCCCAACAAAAACGAACATGCCGCCAAAAAACGAATAGAGCGTCAGCTTCATCGCGCCGTATTCCTTGTTGGTGGATCCGAAGACGGCGATCAGGAAATACTTCGGCACGATCACCAATTCGTAGAACGCGAAAAACAAAAACAAATCCGCGCTAAGGAAAACGCCGTAGCAGCCAGCCACCACCAACAGCAACCAGAAAAAAAATTCGTTTTGCCGCTCTTTGACGTCCCAAGAAAACAGCACGGTGCTTACCGCGGAAATACCGGTGACAAGAACCATCGTGAGGCTGACGCCATCGATTGCCAGATGATAATTTATCCCCAGTGCCAGCACCCACGGCACGCGCACGATCGTTGTGAAGCGCGCAAGGTCAGCAATTGGCGTGCGAACTAACTCGATCAGACCCAGAGCCAAACCTGCGAACGCTGTAAGCAGCGCGATCCAGCGCGCAAACGCGCGCGGCGAAAGAAGCAGCAGCACTGCGCCGGCGAACGTGACGTAAATCGTCCAGGCAATCATGCTGGCGATTGCCACACGCGCTCTGCGGAAACGAATTGACCTTTCATTCGAGTAGCATCACGCAAACAGCCGCGCCATTTGAACGACCGTTGTGTTGAAAATGTTGAAGATAAATTGCGGCGCGATGCCGACGGCAAACATGAGCAGTGTGATCGGGACAACGACGAGTTTTTCGACTGGCAAAAGATCGGGAAAGGCGCTGCAACTTTCTGCGAGTGGCCCGCTAAACAGGGATTGCATCGCTCGCACAAACACGATGGCTGTGACGAAAAGCCCGATCACAGCAATGGCCGCAAACCCGGGGGCAATCGCAAATGAGCCTTTGAAAATCAGAAACTCGCCGATGAATCCGTTCAAGCCCGGCAAACCCAGAGATGAAAAAATTGCAACGCTCATCCACCCGCAGAGCAGGGGTGTCCGCTGCATCAGACCCCCGAAGTCATCGATCCCGCGCTGACCACGCCGTTGTTCAAGTAGACCTGCAAAATAGAAAAGCGTAGCCGCTGTGATCCCATGACTGAAAATCTGCATGAACACGCCGCTCAGAGCTGCGTCCGTATCGATCCTTGCAGCGACAACGGGTGACGCGGCCACCGCGAAGAGAGAAAGCATGCAATAGCCAAGATGATTCACCGACAAATAAGCAATCATCCGCTTCAAATCCTTCTGCGCCCAAGCAGCCAGGGGGGCGAACACAATTGAGCAAACAGCCAACGCAAGCAGCCACGGGCCAATGATCTTGATTTCGTTAGGAAAAAGAGGCAGCAAGAGGCGCACGAAACCATACACGCCCATTTTTGAGAGCACGCCTGTCAACACCATCGACACACCTGTAGGCGCGGTTTGGTAAGCGTCGGGCAACCACGTGTGGAATGGAAATAGCGGCACCTTGACCGCCAGTCCTAGAAAAATTCCGGCAAACGCGAGCCAGACGACATTTCCTGGGACCAACCCGTTCTTGGCCATTGACGCCAGGACGGCAAAATCAAACGTCTGCTTTGCGAAATAGATTCCAAGAAAAGAAAGCAGCATCGCCACGCTGCCAAGAAACGTGTAGAGGAAGAACTTGGTCGCGGCATAATCACGATTTTCGCCGCCCCAGATTTTGATGAGCAGAAACGCGGGAATCAGGCTCATCTCGTAGAACAAAAACCAGAGAACGAAATTCTGCGCAGTGAACGTCCCGTAGAGGGCCGACTGCATCACCAGCATGGTCGCATAGAATGCGCGACCTCCGCGTGGAGGTGGTTGCGCCAGAAATGCGAACGGAATGATTAACGACGTGAGCAACACCAAGAGCAGACTCAAACCATCGACGCCGACGAGATATTCGGCGCCCACTGCAGGGATCCACGGACAGCGTTCGACCAGCTGAAGTCCAGCCAGCGCGGTGTTGAAGTCTCGCCACAAGCCGAGAGCACATGCAGCCGAGATGACGGTAAATATGAGGGCAACGCCACGGAAATTCCCGCGCGGCCAAATACTCACCGCAATCGCTCCGAGTAGCGGAATGAAGATGGTTGTCGTAATTAAGCCAGCCATGCGTACAGAAGGAGCAGCGCCAGCATTCCAATCGCCACCGCGCCGAGGTAAGTTTGAATTTGGCCTGAGTGCGCCGCTGACATCAGGCGTCCCAGACCGCGCGTGCCCGCGGTCGTCTCATCGACTCCGGCATTGATCCCGTGCTCATCGATACTCGTTGTAAAGATCCCAACGAGCTGACCGAGACCGCCGAGTCCGCGCACCAGGCCATCCCAGAAATAGCGATCCATCCAATCGGATAGACGCGCGGCCATCCAACTGAAAGCGATGACTGTGCGGTCATAGAGTTCGTCGATCCAGATTTTGTTTGCGAGAAACCGAAACAATGCAGGCTGCGCATATTCGAGCGGATCGACCTCCGCTGGGCGACCGCGATCTGGCAAACCAGCCTTGCGATACATCCAAAAACCGACAGCGATACCCGCACCAACGAGCACAAGCGAAATAAACAGCATCGGCTGAATCAAACGCCCGAACTCGAAATGCACCGGTTCGCCGACGAGATAGTCATGCAGCCATGGCCACGCTGGCGTGAGCACCACACTTAACAAAATCGCGCCAAGCGCCAGCACGATCAGAGGCATCGTCATACCGCGCGGGCTTTCATGCGCGCGCTCCGCAGCGACGCGTGGCTTGCCGAAAAAGACATAGATCATCTGGCGTGTCATGTAGAGCGCAGTGAGAATCACGCCGGCCAACATGAGGTAATACGGCAGATGTGATCGCGGCCAGTTCGCCGTCGAGTGGAGAATTTCCTCTTTCGTCCAACCGCCGGAAAAAAAGAACGGCACGCCACTGAGAGCCATCATCCCGATCGCGTACGTCACAAACGTGACGGGCATGAGGCGCCCCAGACCGCCCATTTTGCGAATGTCCTGTTCGCCATGGCATCCGTGAATAACGGAGCCTGCGCCCAGGAAAAGGAGCGCTTTGAAAAAGCCGTGCGCGAGCAGGTGCAGGATGCCTGCAGCAACACCGCCCACGCCCAGGGAGACCATCATCAAACCGAGTTGTGACACAGTTGAGTAAGCCAGAATTCGTTTGATGTCTGGTTGCGCGATCGCGATGAG
>QHNQ01000070.1 GCA_003218135.1 Verrucomicrobiota bacterium | reverse complement strand
TAGAATAGCGCTAAGCCGATGTGCATTTTCGCGCAGCACACCATCCAGACCATGGCTCCCAGCCGGCGTCAGGATTTCGCGCCGGTAATGTTCGCTTACGGTTGTAAGCCTGTCGGCATAGAGGATACCGCCTTTCAGAAAGTTCAATCGTCCAAGAAATTCGATTCCGCGCAGCGTGAAAAAGCGCTCCGGCAAATTTGTGAGCGCAAAATCGAGTCCCCAAAAACTACCCTGGTCAGCCACGTGATGGATGGTGAGCACAGTTTTGAACGGCAATCCCAGTGCATTCACATACACAGGCACGAGCGCCGCGGCCCAATCGTGGACGTGCAAGATTTGCACTTGCGGCGTCAATCGCCGGGCTAATTCCAGAGCGGCTTTGCAAAAGAAAATAAATCGCGCGGCATTATCGTCGTACGGCTTGCCGCGCTCGCCGTACATTCCCGGGCGATCAAAAAATTCATCGCATCGAATCAGAAATAATTGCACGCCGCCGGCGCTTCGACCCTCCAAGTAACGTGCAGTGTAGACTTTGTCGCCCACTTGGACATCGACAGTTATGCCGCTGTCCTTTTTTTTTAACGCGCGAGTCTCTTTAATCTCACGGTAAAACGGCAGAACCGCGCTTACCTCATGGCCCCGCGTGCGCAGCGCGCTGGGCAACGCGTCCATGACATCAACGAGCGCGCCCGCTCGCTGCAACGGCGGTCCCTCAGCACTGATCATCAGGATTCTCATTCGATGTTGAGTGTTCGCCATTTTCTTCAATTGCTCTTCCCGGACAAATATTCGCGTTTGACCCAGTCCAGCGCTGCCTCTCTCGTGCGCAGCGTCCCCTCCAGTTGCCGCGTTTCCACTGCTTCAAGGATCTCGCCAAATTTTGGTCCGGGCTTTAACCCGAGCGCGATCAAATCATCGCCGCGCACCAAGGGTGGCGGAATGATTGGTTCGTTGGCGAATTCTTCGCGTTTGCGCAGGAGAAATTCATAGTTGTCGAGCATCCGATGACTGCTTTCGCAATCGGCCCGGTGCAACTCCAGCTCATCCACGAAAGTCGGTCGCGCCATAAAACGTTTCAGCTTGGCCACTCGCATCTTCGGGGCGTCCTTGAAAACCATGTGCTGCCGCACCATTTCGACCGTCGCCTCAATTTCAGCGCCGGAAAATCGCAGGCGTCGCATGATCGCATCGGTCATCTCCGCGCCGATGCGATCATGCTCGTTAAAACGGATTCGGCCGGTTTTATCAACCGTCGCCGTGACCGGTTTCGCAACATCGTGAAACAAGACCGCGAAAACCAACGGAACAGAGACTTCCTCCCGAAGCAGCTGCAACATCAGCCGGGTGTGAACGAACACGTCCCCTTCGGGATGAAATTGTTCCGGCTGCAACACACCTTTCATCGCTTCCAACTCAGGCAGAATCGCGCGCATCAAGCCGCTGGAGTCGAGGAGGTCCCAGCCGCGCACACGGTTCGGCGAAAGAAAAATGCGCACCAATTCGTCGCGAATGCGCTCCGCGCTGATTTGGTTAATTGATGACGCGTTAGCCACGAGCGCGTCCCACGTTTGCTTATCGATCTCGTAATCGAGCACCGTGGCAAAGCGCACGGCGCGCAGCATGCGCAGCCGGTCTTCTGCAAAGCGTTGCGCGGGATCGCCAATTGCGCGCACCAGTTTTGCCGCGATATCGGCGCGTCCGCCCACAAGATCAATCACCTCTTCGGCGACTGGATCGTAAAACATCCCGTTAATGGTGAAGTCGCGCCGCCTTGCGTCTTCCTCTGGCGACGAAAAATGCACAGCCGTGGGATGTCTTCCATCGATGTAAGCGTCATCGGAACGAAAGGTTGCCACTTCGAATTGAAAACCGTTCTCCAACACGATGATTACGCCAAAATGTGCGCCGACGGCGTACGTGCGTGGGAAAAGCTTCTGCACGGTTTCAGGTGTCGCGCTGGTAGCGACATCGTAGTCCTTTGGCGTCACGCGGCGAACAATGTCGCGTACACAGCCACCAGCGAAGTACGCAATGTGACCCTCGCCACGCAATCGCTCGACGATCTTCCGCGCCGCTTCTTTCATCGACGAAGCTTCCATTGCAATCACTGTAGCCGCTTCGCTGTGTGAAGCACAACGAAAGGCAGGGACGTCGCGTTGCGATGTTCGGACGGCGCAGCGCGCCGTCTCTACCCAGCGCTCTTCTGTTTCCAAAAGGAGTGGATGATGAAAAGCACTACCGCAATTGAGATGCACGAGTCCGCTACGTTAAAGGCAGGCCACGGATCGGCGTACCGAATGTGCAGATTGAAAAGGAGAAAATCGATCACGTGTCCGTAAAGCAGGCGATCTGTGAGATTACCCAGAATGCCGGCAAGCAGCAGCGCAAGTGAGAGATCGCGCCACGGATCGGGTTGCCGCTTTCGCGCGAGCAGGGTTGCAACAACAACTAACGCCACGATGGAGATTATAATGAAGAAAGTGTTGTTGCCCCTGAAAGATCCAAACGCCGCGCCGGTGTTCGTGACATTAACCAAAGTGAAGAAATCCGGTACGATGATGCGCGCCGCATATGGATCAATCCATCGCAGGACAAATTGTTTGGTCAGTTGGTCAAGAGCGTAGAGCGGAAGCGAAACAAACGAGATGAGCTTCATCTGGTGATCTCTGTCAATCGGCGTTGCTGCAGCAAAAGCTTAAGATGCTGTAGTGTCCGCTGTCCTCAGCGGATTCGGTTTCGCCGTTCCAGAAACACTGCGCTGAGGACAGCGCACGCTACAGCGCGCATCACGGAAACGGATCATGGAGCCGTCTTTTCCAGAGCTGTGACCACGCTTTCGCACCGGTCGCACAAATCGGGATGCGCTTTGCTTGCGCCGACGGTTGGCCGATGCCGCCAGCAACGCGCGCACTTCTGATAGTGTGTCTTACGCACCTCGGCTTTCGCTTCTTGGCTAGTCTGGAACTTGAAGGAACTCACGAGAAGTAGCTCTTCCAACTGAGCCTCATAACCCTCCCATGAACAGGTCAGTGCGTTGGGAGGAACATGGAATACCACGGCCGCCTCGAGAGAGTTACCAATGATTTTTGCTTGACGCAGTTTTTCGATTTCGCGCATGACTGCATTTCTAAAGTAAATTGCTTCGCTCATGCGATTGTGAACATCCCGATCGCGCCACTTTCCTAGCTCATCTGGAAATTCCTGCAGGTGCACCGACTGTTGCGAGCCGCTGTGGCCCCATGCTTCCTCTGCAGTGAAACTTAGAATTGGCGCGAGCCAACGACACAAAGCATTGAACGTGACCTGCATTACGAACTGCGTTCCTCGTCGACGTGGTGAATCGGGAGCATCGCAATACATCCGATCTTTGGTAATATCGATGTAGATACTGCTGAGATCGACCGCACAAAATTCACTGAGAACACGGAACACTCGGTTAAATGCGAACTCGCTGTCGCCCAGACGGGTGAACATTTCTTCCGAAAAGGGCACATCAGCAGTGTAATCGATGCTGCTGGCCCAAAGCCGAAGCAGATCTGCGCCGTGCCGACCGACGAAATGGTCGGCGGCTGTTGGTTTCTCATACGTTCCCGATTTGGAAATCTTTTTTCCGTCTAGATCGACGACGAACCCGTGGGTGACGCAAATCTTGTACGGCGCGCGATTATTAAGCGCGATACTGGTCATGAGCGACGATTGAAACCAGCCGCGATGTTGATCCGTGGCTTCGAGATACATGTCGGCCGGATCGCGCAGTTCCGGATGCAATGCACAGACGGCTTTATGCGAAACGCCGCTGTCGATCCAGACGTCAATCGTATCGTTGCGTTTCGTCGTGCCCGGCGGCAGTCCAAGTTTTGCTGCAAGATCGGCATCGCTCAGTTCAAACCAAATGTTCGAGCCGCGCTCAGCAACGAGATCAGCGAGCTTGCGGATGATTTTTGAATCAAGAATTGCTTTGCCTTCCTCGGAATAAAAAACGGGAAGCGGCACGCCCCAGCTTCGTTGTCGGGAAATCACCCAATCGGGACGCGATTCGACCGTGCCTGCGATGCGGTTCTCACCCCACGCCGGAATCCATTTCACTTCGCTGCGAACCGCTTCAAGCGCTCTGGGACGCAGATCATCGATACGAATAAAGAACTGCTCGACATTGCGAAAGATGATCGGTGTTTTCGAGCGCCAGCAGTAAGGATAGGAGTGATGAAAATTTTGCGCGCCTAACAACATTCCGCGTTCGAGCAGCAAGTTCACGATATCGGCATTCGCGTCGAAAACATATTTGCCGGTAAGATTCGGCAGACCGGCTTCATCAGTGAGGCGGCCGTGATCGTCCACGGGCGAAAGAATTTCCAAGCCGTTGGCTTTGCCTAACCAATAATCGTCTTCGCCGTGACCGGGAGCAATGTGCACAGCGCCTGTGCCTGTGTCCATCGTGACGAAATCCGCGGTGAGGATTTTGGATCTTCGCTCTAGAAAGGGATGCTGAACTTCCGATCCTGCGAGTTCTTTTCCTGTCCAGATCGTCTTTGGGAGAAGTTCTTCCGGGCCATTAAACCACGAACTATTCGTGGCTTTGCAGAAAGCATCCACTAGTGGCTCAGCAATTACCAAGGGTTCGGAGAGTCCGTCCCGGTCTTCGAAAGAATGGACGACGTATTTTGTGTTCGGATCTACCGCGACGGCGAGGTTGGCAGGCAATGTCCACGGAGTCGTGGTCCAAATGACTATGCTCGCGGCTCCGGCAAGTGGTCCGCTGAGAATCGGAAACTTGACGTAAACGGCCGTGTCATCCCGTTCCTGATATTCCACTTCGGCCTCAGCGAGCGCGGTCTGCGCGCCAGTGCTCCAAAAAACCGGCTTCTGCGCCTGATAAACCAGGCCTTCCTCTACGAAAACGGCAAACGCGCGAAGAATCTCCGCCTCGTATTTGGGATCCATCGTCAGGTAGGGATTTTCCCAATCGCCGAATACGCCGAGCCGTTTAAACTGCTCGCGCTGGATGTTGATGAATTTTCGCGCGAACGCTTCGGATTTTTCTCGGACCTCCAGCGGAGAAAGAGCACGTGATTCCTTGACCACTTTGTATTCGATTGGAAGGCCGTGACAATCCCAGCCGGGCACGAACGGTGCGCGTTTGCCCAGCATCGTCTGCGATTTCACTACAAAGTCCTTTAGAATTTTGTTGAGCGCAGTGCCCATGTGGACATCGCCATTTGCAAATGGCGGGCCATCATGCAGAACAAACAGTTCCCGACCCTCTCTCGATTTCTGTATCTGCTGGTAAAGGCGCGTCGCCTCCCACGCCTTGAGCATCTCCGGCTCGCGTGTGGCAAGGTTCGCCTTCATCGGAAAATCCGTGCGCGGCAGGTTCAGAGTATCTTTGTAGTTTTGGCTCATGGCGGGCGGGCGATTGCTACGTAACATCCGCCACTGCGCAAATCAACGCGCGACGAGATTGTCACTAAGCCCATTTTTTTCGACCGCGCGCTGAGTTTCAGATCTCGCAAGCATCCGGCGGCGTCACATTTTCCGAATCAGTCAGCGACTGACTTAACAAAGGAACTCTTATGCAAAAAAATCCTCTTTCCGAATCCGGTTTCTTTAATCTCCGCGTTTTGATGGCCGTTAGCCTTTGTTCACTCGGCGTGTCGCTCGCGATATTTAGTTTCGCGGCTACGCCCTCGAGCGGGACGCTGACGGACACCTCCGGCCCCCTCACATACGGAGCCGGGCCGTTCTTCGTCGCGAACCCGACTCCAATACTTTTTCTGGACCAAGGCCCCGAATGCTTTGGTTCGGCACAGCCATGCGATGACTATGTGCTCACCGCGACATTGCCTGCAGGTTACGCCGCGATGCATCCAAACGCGTCGGTCAAGGTAACGCTAGGCTGGACGGACGCCGGGAGCGGCGCGTCTGACTATGACCTGTACATCTACAGAGGCATTGTGCACAACACCGACGGTAGCCAGGCAGCCGATTATCAATCGGCGAGCAGTGCCAACCCAGAGATCGCTACCATCAGCCCTCTGTCCGATGGTACGCACCAATACACCCTAAAGATCGTCCCATATACGCCTACAGGTGAAAATGTGCATGTGATAATCGAATTGCTTTCGGGGTCCGGCGGTGGTGGCACGCCCGGTTTCGGCGGCCCGGATCCGACAATGCCGAATGTTCCGCGCTACCAGAATTTCTACGCGCCAGCCGGCACTTCTGCTGAGTCTAGCGACGGTGAGTTCAATATCGGATTTAATCCGCACAGCGGGCGGATAATGACAATGAACATCGGGCCGATCTGGCGCCTGACTCCGCCGGAACGCCTGAATCCAGCCAAGCCGGAGTGTTGCGAGTCGCTGTGGGAGGACAAGTCGGCGCTCACGACCAATATAGGGCTGGACCCAATCCTGTTTACCGATCAGCACACGGGCCGCACTTCTGCCTCTAATTCAACAGTCGGCGCGAATGCCGTTTACGCCTACAGCGATAACGACGGCGACAGTTGGATTGAGGCTGGTTTCTCACCGCCAGATGGCGGTGTCGATCATGAAAGCATTGGTTCCGGACCGTATCCGGCTTCGTTGAGCGCGCTGGTAAACGAAATCAACCACGGCCAGGCTGTTTATTATTGCTCGCAGGATATTGTCGGGCCAGCGGCATGCCAGCGCAGCGACACGCTCGGTGCCAGCTACGGGCCCGGCGTATTAGCCTACGATGGCATTACCACGCAGTGCGGCGGTTTGCACGGCCATGTCCACGTGGCGCCGAATGGCACTGTGTGGCTGCCAGTCGGGCATTGCGGAGGCACGCAGGGCGGTGCCCTGAGCACTGACGGGGGCACTACTTGGAACGAGTTTCTTGTTACCGGCAGCAGGCCGCAGATCAATGGTGCCGATCCTTCTGTCGCTATTGATAGCAACAACATCGCTTATTTCTGCTACGTGAACAACGAGCCGGTGCCGCCTAACAGTGCGCCGGAGGGCCACGTTCATGTGAAAGTCAGCACGGACGGCGGCCAAACTTGGATTCGCGACGTCGATATTGGTGCATCGCATGGGGTCAAGAATGCTGTGCATACCGAGGCGGTCGGCGGGAGTGCTGGACGCGCCGCTTGCGGCTTCATAGCCACCGATCAGCCAGGCGACTACCAGGCCACCGGTTTCCCTGGCAAATGGTATGCCTTCATTGCCACGACCTACGATGGAGGGCAGACATGGGCAACCGTCAACGCTACGCCAAACGATCCTGTTCAAAGTAACACCGGCGTTTGGCAGCAGGGTGGCAGTCACCAGGACCGCAATCTGCTGGATTTCAACGAAATCACTGTCGATGACCATGGACGCGTTCTCTACGGCTACAGCGACGGATGCGTGACTGAAGGTTGCATCGCGGGCACAGCCTCCAATGATTTTGTTGCATTTATGCGAGTGGCACGGCAATCCGGCGGTAAGTCCTTGTTCGCCAATTTTGACCCAGTAGAACCGGAAGCGCCGAAACCTCCCTGCTTGTCCGGGACGCGCGATCCTGCCGGTTCTCATCTAAGTTGGAAAGCTCCCGACAACGGCGGCTCGGATATCGCCAATTATCAGGTCTTGCGCGGAACATCACCGGGTGTCGAGCTGCCACTAGCACAGACTAACAGAACCAGCTTCAATGACACGACCGCCGATCCTGCTGTGACCCACTACTATTATGTGGTCAAGGCGATCAATGCGGTTGGCGTCGGACCCCAAAGCAACGAAGTAGATTTGACTGTGGTGGCTCCACCACCGCCAGAAAACGTCTGTGCACTGCCGGGTCTCACCAAATTGACCGACGCATCGGGCGACAACCATGCCGTTCTCGGAATTGTGGGCCCGGCCCCGGCTGGAACTGACCTGCGCTCGTTCCAGATCGCGCAACCTTATGCTGCGGACAATATCATCCGGCTGGCGTTCACGATCAATACCGATCCAGGCGAGTCGCCACAGCCGATCGGCTCGTCCTGGTATGTCGCGATGAAAATACCTGACCCCGCTCCGGCACAAACATTTCACTACCGCGCTGTGCACATGACTTGGAACGGCACCACGCCGATCTTCGAGTCCTACACGCCAGCTCCCAACGGCAGCGGCGGGATTGATGGCCGGTTTGTGACTGCGGGCAGCCAGCGACCCGCCGAACCCACTAGCGGTTACGCGCCGCCTTACAACAAAGTCGTCATCGTAGTTAAGGCGAGCGACCTTGGGTTAAACCCGGGTAATACCATCAGCGGTTTCGTTTCCGGCGTGTCCCAGACTGGAGGCGGCCTCATCACCGAGCTTTACGATCAGATGCCAGACAGTCTGGCTTTCACTGGCAGTTACACAGTGAACGACAATCAGGTCTGCAGACCGAACAACCCACCAATCGCGGTGCTCACTGCGTCGCCAAGCTCGGGCAGACCTCCATTAACGGTTAACTTCGATGGCTCTGGATCATATGATCCGGACACCGCGCCTCCGCCGGACACCATTGCCTCGTACACGTTTACTTTTGGTGATGGCTCCCCAGCGGTCACGCAATCCACGCCGACCATTTCGCACCGTTACCAACACGCAGGTACTTACGCAGCGCACCTCACTGTGACCGATTCGCGTGGGCTGCAAAGCGCGAACACGGCGACTGTTGTGATCAGGCTTCCACAAAGATAAATCTCGCAGCTAGGAAAGGATTCTGGCTGAGTCGCCATTCTTGGACGATTTATTATCAATGTGTCGGCATCTTGCGTTGCTGTTGCTGTGTTCTCTGCTCGTAGGTTTGCCAGGATGTAACAAACGCGAAACATCGGCACCCGCCCCACGCGATGTTTGCGGGTTGATTACCCTCGACGAGATCCAAACGACCCAGGGATCGTCGATGAGCGGAACCAAGAATAGCGCGCGCTCCGACGGAGGTTTTCGCGTGTCGCAATGTTTCTACACGGCGACCGAGTTTAGCAAATCGGTGAACCTGGCCGTTGTACAACGCGATCCAGCTCACCCGAGCAAACGGAGCCCAAGAGATTTCTGGAAAGAGAAGTTTGATCCGTATGAAAACGAGCAACCCCAAATACATAGCGGCGGCGAGAAGGAAAAAGGACCTGCGCCGAAAAAGATCACTGGCCTCGGAGACGAGGCTTATTGGGTCGGCAATCGATTCGGCGGAACGCTTTATGTTTTAAAGGGAGACGCCTTCATTTCGGTCGGCCTCGGCGGAACGGATGACGAAGAGACCAAACTCAAGAAATCCAAAGTACTTGCCCAAAAAGCGC